>NZ_JANXWD010000056.1 GCF_025351295.1 Phenylobacterium sp. | reverse complement strand
CCCCCCCCCCCCCCCCCCCACCGCGCGATCCCCGACCCGCTTTGGCGGTTGACGCGCCGGCGCCGCCACCCGACAGCAACGGTCCAGTTTCCACCGTGAGGGCGCTCGCAATGGCGCAGCCGGCCATGGCGCCGCCAGGTTCTCTAGCCGCCGCCATCGAGCGTGCGTCGGCCTTGCTGCCGACCGACGCCGCGGGGGCCGGGCGGGAGGCCGAGGCGATCCTGAAGCTCGCCCCCAACGACCCCCGCGCCCTGCTGATCCTGGGATCGGCTCGCCGGCGCACGGGCGATATCGTAGGGGCCGAGGCCGTGCTGGCGCCGTTGGCCCTCGCCTATCCCCGCGCGGCGCTGACCCAGTACGAGCTTGGCCTGGTGCTGGGCGCCCGCGGCGAGGAGGCGGCGGCCGTCGCCGCCCTGCGCCAGGCGGTCACGCTCAACCGCGAACTGCCGGACGCCTGGCGCGCCCTGGGCGATCGACTGTTCGCGGCCGGCGACCTGGCGGGCGCCGAGCGGGCCTTCGCCGAACACGCGCGCGCCGCGGTGCGCGATCCGGCGCTGCGTCCCGCGGCCGAGGCCGTGTTCGCCGGCCGGGCGGAGGAGGCCGAGCACCTGCTGCGCGGCCATATCGCGCTCAGGCCGAACGACACCGGGGCCCTGCAGATGCTGGCCAAGCTGTTCGGCGCCCAGGGGCGCCACTCCGACGCCGAGATCCTGCTGGCCCACGCCCTGGAGCTGGACCCTGCGCTCGACGGCGCCCGCTTCGCCTACGCCGAGGCCCTGTTCCGCCAGCAGAAGGCCGCCGAGGCGATCCCGCAGGTGGAGCGATTGCTGGCCACCGACCCGGCCGATCCGGTCTACCGCAACCTGCTGGCGGCCTGCCTCGGTCTGGTCGGGGAGGAAGCCGAGGAGACGCGGCTTTACGAGGCGCTGCTGGCGGACTTTCCGCGCCAGCCGAAGATCTGGCTCAACTATGGCCATGCCCTGCGCACCCTCGGTCGGCGCGACGAGTCGGTGGCAGCCTACAAGCGCTGCATCGCGCTCGCGCCCGACCTGGGCGACGCCTACTGGAGCCTGGCCAACCTGAAGGTCGCCGCCTTCGAGCCGGCCGAGGTGGCGGCGATGCAGGGCCAGCTGGCGCGGGCCGAATTGCCGGAGATCGACCGGCTGCACCTGAGCTACGCGCTGGGCAAGGCGCTGGAAGACAGCGGCGAAGACGCAGAGGCGTTCCGTAACTATGCCGCCGGGGCGGCCATCCGCCGGGCCCAGGGCGGCTATGACGCCGACGAGACGACCGCGCAGATGCGACGATCCAAGGCGCTGTTCACGCCCGAGTTCTTCGCCGCGCGGGCGGGGTCGGGGGCGGTATCGTCGGCCGCCACGCCGATCTTCGTCATCGGCCTGCCCAGGTCTGGGTCGACCCTGGTGGAGCAGATCCTCGCCAGCCACTCGGCCGTGGAAGGCACCATGGAGCTGCCGGACATCGGCCTGATCGCCTGGGAGCTGGACTCGCCCGAGGCGCGCTACCCCCTGGGCGTGGCGGACCTGGACCCGGCGGAACTGGCGGCGCTGGGGGAGGCCTTCCTGGCGCGGACGAGGGTGCATCGAAAGCTGGGCCGGCCCTTCTTCGTCGACAAGATGCCGAACAATTTCCAGCACTTGGGACTTATCGCCCTGATCCTGCCGGGCGCGAGGATCGTCGATGTGCGGCGCCATCCCCTGGGCTGCGGCTTCTCCGCCTTCAAGCAGCACTTCGCCCAGGGCCAAGCCTTCTCCTACGACCTGACCGACCTGGGCCGCTACTACGCCGACTATGTGGCGCTGATGCGCCACATGGACGCCGTGCTGCCGGGCCGCGTCTGCCGGCTGATCTACGAGGACCTGATCGACGACACCGAGGGCCAGGTGCGCCGCCTGCTGGACCACTGCGGCCTGCCGTTCGAGGCGGCGTGCCTCGACTTCCACCGCAACGATCGCGCGGTGCGCACCGTGAGCTCCGAGCAGGTCCGCCGGCCGATCTTCCGCGAGGGGGTCGATCAGTGGCGCCGCTTCGAGCCCTGGCTGGACCCGCTGAAAGCGGCGCTTGGCGACACGCTGGCCGACTGGCGCGCCTGACCCGGAGATTTGCCGGCCGGGCTTGCAGGAATTCTGAACGTGCAATGCGGCCCGCAAACCCTACGTCTGCGTCTGCGACATCGAGGAGTCCGACGATGCCTTCCATATTCGATCCGATCCAGGTCGGCGACCTGACGCTTCGGAACCGCATCGTCATGGCGCCGCTGACCCGCGCGCGGTCGGGGGCGGAGCGCACGCCCGGCCCGATGGTGGCGCAGTATTATGCCCAGCGCGCCTCGGCCGGCCTGATCATCGCCGAGGCCACCTCGGTGACGCCGCTGGGCGTCGGCTATGCCGACACCCCCGGGATCTGGTCGGACGCCCAGGTCGAGGGCTGGAAGCTCACCACCCAGGCCGTCCACGACGCCGGCGGCCTGATCTTCCTGCAGCTGTGGCATGTCGGCCGGATCTCCGACCCCAGCCTGCTCGACGGCCAGCCGCCGGTGGCGCCCAGCGCCGTCGCCGCCAAGGGCGACGTCAGCTTGCTGCGCCCCAAGCGTCCCTATCCTGTCCCCCGCGCGCTGACGCTGGACGAGATCGCCGGGGTCGTGGAGGCCTATCGCAAGGGCGCCGAGAACGCCAAACGCGCCGGCTTCGACGGCGTGGAGTTGCACGGCGCCAATGGCTATCTGCTCGACCAGTTCCTGCAGGACGGTTCCAACCGGCGCACCGACGCCTATGGCGGATCGATCGAGAACCGGGCGCGGTTGATGCTGGAGGCGGTGGACGCGACGATCTCGGTGTTCCGGGCCGACCGGGTCGGCCTGCACATCGCCCCGCGCGGCGACGCCCACGACATGGGCGATTCCGACCTGGCGGCGACCTTCGACTACGTCGCCCGCGCCATGGGCGAGCGCAGGATCGCCTTCCTGATGGCCCGCGAACATGTGGCCGACGACCGGCTGGGCCCGAGGCTGAAGGCGGCGTTCGGCGGGGTCTATATCGCCAACGAGGGCCTCGACCTGGCGCGCGCCCAGGCGCTGATCGAGGCCGGAGAGGCGGACGCCGCCGGCTTCGGCAAGCTGTTCATCTCCAATCCGGACCTGCCGGCGCGCTTCAAGGCCGGCGCACCGCTGAACCCCTGGACCCTGGAGACCTTCTACGCGCCTGGCCCGGAGGGCTATGTGGACTATCCGGCGCTGGCGACCGTCGACGCCTGACGAATGTCCGACCGCGACAGGCGGCGATCCTTATGCCGTCCTTATGCGCCGGCCCCCAGGGCCGTCTCGAAGCTTAACGCCCATCAATGCGATCTAGCGCCGCTCGGTCCCCGCTCAATGCCGGGACGGATCGGAGACATCGCATGCTCGATCTCATCTACCTGGCTGTGGGCGTCGGGGCGTTCGCCCTGTTCGGCCTCTACGCCGCCGCCCTGAGGCGCCTCTGATGCTGGCGGACCTGATCTGGGGCGCCGGGGCGCTGGTCATCGGCGGCTACATGCTGGTCGCCCTCATCCGGCCGGAGCGGTTCTGATGAACGGCGCCGGCTGGGCGGAAATCGTCATCACCATCGGCGTCACCCTGGGGCTGGCTTGGCCACTGGGCGCATATCTGGCGCGCGTCTGGCAGGGCCAGCGCACCTGGCTCGACCCGGTGCTCAAGCCTGTGGAGCGGCTGGTCTACGGGGGCTGCGGCGTGAAGGCCGACAGCAGCCAGGGCTGGTCCGGCTATGCGGCCAGCTTCCTGGCCTTCTCGGCGGCCAGCTTCGTCGTCCTCTACCTGATCCTGCGGTTCCAGGACCTGCTGCCGCTGAACCCGCAGGGCTTCGCCGGCCTGTCGCCGGACCTGGCGTTCAACACGGCGGTCAGCTTCGTCACCAATACCAACTGGCAGTCCTATGTGCCCGAGCAGGTGGTCTCGACCTTCTCGCAGATGGCCGGGCTGACCTCGCACAACTTCCTGTCGGCCGCCGCCGGGATCGCCATCGCCGCGGTGATGGCGCGGGCCTTCGCGGCCAACCGGGCCGAGGGCCTGGGCAACTTCTGGGTCGATCTGACCCGGATCTGCCTCTACGTGCTGCTGCCGTTCTCGCTGGTCATCGCCATCGCCTATGTGGCGCTGGGCGAGCCGCAGAGCCTGCTGGCCCACGTCAAGGCGACCACGGTCGAGGGTGCGCACCAGACGCTGGCGCTCTATCCCACCGCCAGCCAGGAGGCGATCAAGCAGTTCGGCACCAATGGCGGCGGCATCTTCAACGCCAACTCCGCCCACCCGTTCGAGAACCCCAACGCCTGGACCAATTTCATCGAGATCGTATCGATGAACGTGCTGGGCTATGCCTGCGTCGTGGCCTTCGGACGGATCGTCCTGGCGCGCCGCGAGGCCCGCGCCCTGGTCGTGGTCATGGCGCTGTTCGTGTTCGGCGCGTCGGCGGCGATCTATGCGGCGGAAACCCAGGCCGCCCCGGCCCTGGTCGCCGCCCACGCCGACACCGGCGTCAACATGGAGGGCAAGGAGGTCCGCTTCGGCGCGCCCTCGACCGCCGTCTGGACGGCGGCCACCACCGGCGCCTCCGACGGCGGCGTCAACGCCATGCATGACAGCTTCATGCCGCTGGGCGGCGGCGTGGCGCTGTTCATGATCCAGCTGGGCGAGATCCTGCCCGGCGGGGTGGGTTCGGGCCTCTACGGCATGGTGGTGATCGCCCTGATCGCGGTCTTCGTGGCCGGGCTGATGGTCGGCCGGACGCCGGAATACCTCGGCAAGAAGGTGGAGGCCCGCGAGATCAAGTACGCCATGCTGGCGGTGCTGATCCTGCCGCTGGCGATCCTCGGCTTCACCTCGGCCGCCGCGGTGCTGCCGGCGGCGCTCAAGGGCCTGGCCAACCCCGGCGCCCACGGCCTGTCGGAGATCCTCTACGCCTATTCCTCGGCGACCGGGAACAATGGCTCGGCCTTCGCCGGGCTCAGCGCCAACACTCCGTGGTGGAACACCACCCTGGGCATCGCGATGCTGCTGGGCCGCTTCGCCTACGTCATCCCGGTACTGGCGATCGCCGGCTCGCTGGCGGCCAAGCCAAAGCTGGGGGCCACGGCCGGGACCTTCCCGACCGACGGCGGCCTCTTCGTCGGCCTGCTGATCGGGGTGATCCTGGTTATGGGCGGCCTGCAGTTCTTCCCCGCCCTCGCGCTCGGCCCGATCGTGGAGCACTTCCAGGTGCTCCAGACGCTCGCGGCTCGCTGACACTCCTGGGACACATCACATGACCACGACTTCCACCTCCCTGGGCGAGCCGCGCCGTACGGCCACCGCCCTGGTCGGCAGCTTTTCCGGCCCCATCCTGACCCGCGCCGCCCGCGACGCCTTCGTGAAGCTGGACCCGCGCAAGCTGACCGGCAATCCGGTGATCTTCGCCACCGAGATCGTCGCCATCCTGGCGACCGTCTCGACCGTTCTGGCCGTCTACCAGGCCGGCCAGTGGGGCTTCGCCCTGCAACTGGCCCTGTGGCTCTGGGCGACCGTGCTGTTCGCCAACTTCGCGGAGAGCGTCGCCGAGGGCCGCGGCAAGGCGGCGGCCGACAGCCTGCGCGCCGCCCGGGTGACCACCAAGGCCAAGCTGATCGTCGACCTGGAGCGCGGCGTCATCGTGCCGACCCCGGCCCACAAGCTGGGGGTGGGCGAGATCGTGCTGGTCGAGGCCGGCGACGTGATCCCCGCCGACGGCGAGATCATCGAGGGCGTCGCCTCGGTCAACGAGGCCGCGGTCACCGGCGAAAGCGCCCCGGTGATCCGCGAGAGCGGCGGCGACCGCAGCGCCGTGACCGGCGGCACCACCGTGGTCTCCGACTGGATCAAGGTGCGGGTCACCTCTGAGGCGGGCTCCACCTTCCTCGACCGGATGATCGCCATGGTCGAGGGCGCCGACCGGCGCAAGACCCCGAACGAGATCGCCCTGGCGGTGCTACTGGCGGGCCTGACGCTGATCTTCCTGATCGCCGTCGTCACCCTGCTGGGCCTGGGCGCCTATTCCGGCGTGAAGCTGGACCCGGTGGTGCTGGGCGCGCTGTTCATCTGCCTGATCCCCACCACCATCGGCGGCCTGCTGTCGGCCGTCGGCATCGCCGGCATGGACCGGCTGCTGAAGGTCAACGTCCTGGCGACCTCCGGCCGGGCGGTGGAGGCCGCGGGCGACGTGGACACCCTGTTGCTGGACAAGACCGGCACCATCACCTTCGGCAACCGGATGGCCACGGAGCTGATCCCGGCGCCGGGCGTGCGGGCGGAGGCCATGCTTCGCGCGACCCTGCTCGCCTCGCTCGCCGACGAGACGCCGGAAGGCCGCTCCATCGTCGAGCTGGCCCGCAACCAGGGCTTCATGCTGGAGGCGCCGCAGGGCGCCAAGGTGATTCCCTTCAGCGCCACCACCCGCCAGTCCGGCCTCGATTCCGAGGGCAGCGTCTGGCGCAAGGGCGCGGTCGACGCGGTGCTCAAGGGCGCCGGCCTCGACAGCTCGAAGGCGCCCGCGGAGTTCAATGCCGCGGTCGATCGCATCGCCCGCTCAGGCGGCACGCCGCTGGCGGTCTCTGAAAACGGGGTCCTGATGGGCGTGATCCACTTGAAGGACGTGGTGAAGCCCAACGTGAAGGAGCGGTTCGCCGACCTGCGCCGCATGGGCCTGCGTACGGTGATGATTACCGGCGACAACCCGGTCACCGCGGCGGCCATCGCCTCGGAGGCGGGCGTCGACGATTTCCTCGCCGAGGCGACGCCGGAGGACAAGCTGCGGCTGATCCGGGCCGAACAGGGCAAGGGCCGGCTGGTGGCCATGTGCGGCGACGGCGCGAACGACGCGCCGGCCCTGGCGCAGGCCGACGTCGGCGTGGCCATGCAGACCGGATCCCAGGCCGCGCGCGAGGCCGGCAACATGGTCGACCTCGACAGCGACCCCACCAAGGTCATCGAGATCGTCGAGACCGGGAAGCAGCTGCTGATCACCCGCGGCGCGCTCACTACCTTCTCCATCGCCAACGACGTGGCCAAGTATTTCGCGATCATCCCGGCGCTGTTCGTGGTCGCCCTGCCGGCCCTGGGGGCGCTCAACGTGATGGGGCTCCACAGCCCGCAGAGCGCGATCCTGTCGGCGGTGATCTTCAACGCCCTGGTGATCGTGGCCCTGATCCCGCTGGCCCTGCGCGGCGTAAAGTACCGGGCCATCGGCGCGGGCCGCCTGCTCCAGCGCAACCTGCTGATCTACGGGCTGGGCGGCCTCGTCGCCCCGTTCGCCGGTATCAAGCTCATCGACCTGGCCGTCTCGGCCCTCGGTCTCGCCTGAGGACATGACAATGCTCGCCCAAGTCCGCGCCGCGGTCGTCTCGACCCTGTTCTTCACCCTCCTGCTGGGGATCGGCTATCCGCTGCTGGTCACCGGCATCGGCCAGCTGGCCTTCCCGGCCCAGGCCGGCGGCAGCCTGGTGCGAAACGCCGCCGGCCAGGTGATCGGCTCGCGGCTGATCGCCCAGAACTTCAGCCGGCCGGAATACCTGCACCCCCGCCCCTCGGCCGCCGGCTCCGACGGCTACGATGCAGCGGGTTCGTCGGGCTCCAACCTCGGCCCGCTCAATCCGGACCTGACCAAGCGGGTGAAGGCCAGCGCCGACCAGCTCCGCCAGGGCGGCGCGACGCGCATCGCCGCTGACGCCGTGACCACCTCCGGCTCGGGCCTGGACCCCGACATCTCGCCGCTGAACGCGCGCCAGCAGGCCGCTCGCATCGCCCGGACGCGGGGCGTCGCGGTGGCCCAGGTCGAGCGACTGATCGCCGAGCGGACCCTGCCGCCCGTGCTGGGCGTCATGGGGCAGCCGAGCGTCAATGTGCTGGAGACCAACCTCGCGCTCGACGCTGCGTTCAGGCCGGGGCAACCTGCGGCGCGATGATCCCCGACGACCCCCGCAGGCCGGATCCTGACGCCCTGCTGGCGGCGCACCGGCCGGGGCGGGGCCGGCTGAAGGTCTTCCTGGGCATGTCGCCGGGGGTCGGCAAGACTTATGAGATGCTGCGCGCCGCCCGACGCCGCAAGGCCGAGGGCGGCGACGTCGTGGTCGGCGTCGTCGAGACCCACGGCCGGCGCGAGACCCAGTCCCTGCTGCGCGGCCTGGAGGTCATGCCGCGCGCGCCCATCGACTACAAGGGCCGCACCCTCCTGGAGTTCGACCTGGACGGCGCCCTGGCGCGTCGGCCGGCTCTGCTGCTGGTTGACGAATATGCCCACTCCAACGCGCCCAGCTCCCGCCACCCGAAGCGCTGGCAGGATGTCGAGGAGATCCTGTCCGCCGGGATCGACGTCTGGACCACGCTGAACGTCCAGCACCTTGAGAGCCTGGTCGACGTGGTCTGGAAGATCACCGGCGTGCGTCAGCGCGAGACGGTGCCGGACGGCGCGCTCTCGCAAGCCGACGAGATCGAGCTGGTGGACATCACCCCCGCCGAGCTCCGCGAGCGGATGGCCGAGGGCAAGGTCTACCTTGCCGAGACCGCGCGGCTGGCCGCCGACCGGTTCTTCAAGGTGGAGAACCTGACGGCGCTGCGCGAACTGGCCCTGCGCCGCGCCGCCCAGACCGTGGACGACCAGCTGATGGGCGCCATGAAGCGGGCGGGCGTCGAGGGGCCGTGGGCGGCGGGGGAGCGGATCCTGGTGCTGGTCGGCCCCGACGCCATGGCCCCGGCGCTGGTGCGGGCCGGGCGGCGGCTGTCCGACATGATGATGGACGCGCCCTGGACGGTGGCGCACGTCGAGCGGCCCAACGCGCGCCCGGCCTCGACGGCCGCCGCCCAGAAGCTGCGCGAGGCGCTGAAGCTCGCCGAGCAGCTGGGTGGGGCGACGGTGGTGCTGACCGGCGACGACCTGGTGGGCTCGGTTCTGGACTATGCGCGCCGCAACAACCTCACCCAGATCGTCATCGGCAAGACCCGCCTGCGCCGGATACCGTTCCGGCGGACCCTGATCACCGCGCTGCTGGAAGGGACGACCGGCGCGGCCCTGCACATCGTCACCGAGTCCTCGGAAACCGAGAGCGCGGCGCCGGTGGTCCGCCGCGCCCTGGGGCCGGTGGCGTGGGCGGGACACGCGGGCGCGCTCGCAATCGTCGGCCTGGCGGGGGCGGTGGCCTGGCTGGTCGACCGCCATGTCGAGAGCGCCAACCTGGCCATGGTCTTCCTGCTGAGCGTGCTGGTTTCGGGCCTCGCCTTCGGTCTCTGGCCGGCGCTGCTGGCCGCGGCCACGGCGGCGCTGGTCTACAACTTTTTTTTCCTGCAGCCGCGGTTCAGCTTCGTGATCGGCCACCCGGCGGATGTGTTCACGTTCGCGGTGTTCTTCGCGGTCGCGGTGGCCACCGGCTGGCTGACCGGGCGGATCCGCGACCAGTCCCGGGCGGTCTCGCGCCGGGCGTCGGCGATCTCCGCGGTCCTGGCGGCGACGCGGCGGCTCTCGGCCGCCGCTGTCGCGCAGGACGCCGCCGCCGTGCTGGCCGAACAGCTTGCTGCCGCCACCGGGGCCAAGGCCGTGGTGCTGACCCCGGTGGGCGACGACATCCAGATCGCCGCGTCCTCGCCTGTTGCGGAAACCCTCTCGGCCGGCGACATGGCCGCCGCCCGCTGGGCCTGGGAGAAGGGCGAGCCCTCAGGCGCGCGGACCGGCACCCTGCCCAACGCCGCGTGGACCTTCCGCCCGCTGCAGGGGGTCAAGACCCGGGCCGGCGTGGTGGGCGTCGAGCCCTCGGCCGTGGCGACGGAAGAGGGAGAGCGCTTCGTGGCCGCCCTGCTCGACCAGGGCGCCGTGGCGCTGGAGCGGGCGGAGTTCGCGGCCGGCGCGGCCGACGCCGAGGCCCTGCGGCGCACCGACCGGCTGCGCTCGGCGCTGCTCAACTCGGTCAGCCACGACCTGCGCACCCCGCTCTCCACCGTGCTGGGCGCGGCGACCACGCTGATCGACTACGGCAAGTCGCTGACCCCGAAGGTCGCGCAGGATCTTCTGGTCTCGATCCGCGAGGAGGCCGAGCGCTTGAACCGCTACGTCGGCGACCTCCTGGACATGACCCGGCTGGAGGGCGGCGCCCTGGTCACCCGGCGCGACTGGATCGACATCCGCGACGTGCTGGGCGCCGCCGTCGAGCGGGTGAAGCGCCGGCTGGAAGGCCGCACCGTCGACCGTGACTTTCCATCGGAGCTTTCCATGGTGATGGCGGATGCCTCGCTGCTGGAACAGGCGCTGGTCAACATCCTGGAGAACGCCATCGCCTACAGCCCCGACCGGACCGTGATAGAGGTCGCCGCATACGAGGATCGCGGCAACGTGGTGATCAGCATCGAGGACGAGGGCCGCGGCATCCCGACGACCGAGCTGGAGCGGGTGTTCGAGCGCTTCCGCCGGATGGACGAGGCGACCGACCGGGGCAAGGGCGCCGGCCTGGGCCTCGCCATCTCCAAGGGCTTCGTGGAGGCCATGGGCGGGCGCATCGCGGCGGCCAGCCCGATCCACGAAGGCCGCGGCACCCGCATCTTGATCAGCCTGCCCAAGGAACGCCAGATGCCGGGAGGCCTGCTTTGACCGCCTATCGGCCCCGCATCCTGGTGATCGACGACGAGCCACAGATCCACCGGTTCCTGAGCCCGGCGCTGGATGCCGCCGGCTACGAGCCGATCCGCGCCGACACCGCCGCCGAAGGCCTCCGCGAGCTGGCGCGCAAGGCGCCGGACGCCGTCGTGCTGGACCTGGGCCTGCCGGACCTGGACGGCAAGGACGCCCTGGCCAAGGCGCGGGCCTTCTACGCCGGACCGATCATCATCCTCTCCGCCCGCGACCGGGAGACCGAGAAGATCGACGCCCTGGACATGGGCGCCGACGACTATGTGGAGAAGCCGTTCGGGGTGGGCGAGCTGCTGGCCCGGCTGCGGGTGGCGCTGCGCCACCGCCTGCAGGATCAGGGCGCCGAGCCGGTGGTCACCGTCGGCGAGCTGACCATCGACCTGGTGAAGCGGCTGGTGACCCGGACCGGCGAGGCGATCCGGCTCTCGCCGCGCGAATACGACCTGCTGGCCCAGCTGGTCCAGGGCGGCGGCAAGGTGGTCACCCAGCGCCAGCTGCTGACCGCCGTGTGGGGCCCGGCGCACGAACAGGACGTGCAGTACCTTCGTGTCTTCGTAGGACAGCTGCGCCAGAAGATCGAGCCCGACCCCTCGGCGCCTGTGCTGATCCTGACCGAGCCCGGCGTGGGCTACCGCTGGATGGGGTGATCGCCCAGGCTTCTACGCCACCAAGATCGGCGGCGTCATATCGCCCATCCGGCCTGTCGGATCGACGACGGCGAACCGCAAGGTGATCGGATCGGCCGCCGCATTGCCTGGGGCGGCCGGCGCGGCGACCGTGACCGACAGGAACCCGTCCGACAGGTCGGGCCAGCCGCCGGCTAGGTCCTCGCCGTTGGCGAAGGCGATGGGGGTGATCGACTGGCCCGGCCACTGGGTCCAGACGGCCAGGCGATAGGGACCGATGGCCTTGGGGTGGGCCATGGGGGGGTCGGCGATCGCCAGGCTGACCTCGACCGCGCCGGCCCCGTCGGGCGCGGCCCGGGTCGCGGTGATCGCGGCCTCGGCCAGCGCCGCGGGCGGGTCGGCCGGGACGTGGACCAGCACCCGTGGCGGCGAGGGGAGGCTCATCGGTCGCGCCTGATTGGCGGCGTTGCCGGGGTCGAGGGCGGTGACGCCACCGGGCGGATCGATCGGCACGACCCCTACCGGGAGGCGCCGCTCCGGCGGCAGCCGCACATCGGCCCAATAGACGTAGCGGACGAAGGGCTCAAGGCCGCGGCCCAGGTTGTCGTCGGTGACCGCGCCGGTAAAGCGCACGTCGGGCGCCGCGGCGGCGTCGCGGTCCAGCAGGCCGGCGGCGACGGGGCGGCCATAGATCGGGTCGGCCACGGCGCCGACCGCGCGGCGAAGCCGGAACTCCGGCGGCTGGGCGTCGCCGACCGGGTCCGCGAACAGCCCAGGCTCGTCCCGCTGCAGGCCGATCCCGTCGAAGCTGGCGGCGACCACGCTCAGGGTGGCGATCCCGGTCGCCGGATCGACGCCGCCTTCCAGTCGCGGCGGGGCCGGGCGGCGGCTGTCCGGCACCGCGACCGGGACGACACCGCAGCCGTCGAACGGCGCCTCCGCGCCCTCGGCGCTGAGCGGCACGACCCGCAGGAATTGCACGACCTGGAGGCTGCGCGGCAGCGTGGTCTGCAGGATCGCGCGGCCGTCGGCGCCGGCCTGGACGGGCTTGGTGGTCAGCAGGCGGAAATTGGCGCGATCGACGGGTGCGCCGCCCAGCACCTTGTTGCAGCCGATCTCCGCCACCCGTCCGCGCGATGGGGCCGCGCCGGGCACGGCTTCGGCCAGCTCGGCGGCGGTCAGGCCCAACCCCTGCTGGTCGGTGACATACACCCGGTGCAGCGAATTGACCGCCGCCGGCCAGGCCAGCCGCAACTCGACGTCCGGCGAGGGGCCCGGCGCGGTGGTCCAGAACAGGCCGACGCCGGTCTCGATCACCCGCGGCGGCCGCATGTCGGTGACCTTCACCGGCCGGGTCGCGGGGGCGGACACCACGCCGTCGGCGTCGGTGAAGGTGACGCTGAGCGTCAGGGTGCGGGTCTCCTGCGGGGCCAGGGCGGGCAGCGGCATGTCGACGGTGGTGAAGCCCACCACCGTGAGGTCGACGTCCTGGCTTTCGCCGTCCAGGCCGATCGTCGCCTGGGCCACGGGCATGGACCCGGCGGCGAGATCGCCGATCGCCGGCACGATCATCGCCGACGCCAGCCGGTCACGATCGCCAGGGTTGAAGCGGTCGGCGGGCAGCGGTTGCGGCACGGCGAAGGTCAGCCGGAGCGCACCCGGCGACAGCGGGTCCGGCGAGGCCGGATCGACCGCCGCCCGCTCGATGTGGAAGCGCAGCACGGGCGGCGGCGGCGGCGGGCGCGGCGGCGGCCCGATATCGGATTCGGCGGGCTCGCCGAACCGGCCGAACAGGTCGGACGCGCGCCAGCGGTAGCCGAGCGGCCCGGCCTCGGCCGGCAGGTCCTGGTCGGCCAGCAGGCCGGCCCGGTGCCCGGAGGCGGACAGCCGCTTCAGCCTGCGGCTGGACGCCAAGGCCGACTGCTCGCGCCCGAAGATCCGCGGCGTCGCCCGCTCGGGAACCGGGAAGTCGCCCACCGGCAGAAAGGCGTGGCGCGAGACCATCTCGTCGTCGATACGCGCGGCCATGGCGGCCATCCCGGCCAGCGGCGCGTCATGGAAGGCGAAGCTGGCGCGGTAGCGGGAACTGGGCATGTCGCCGACCGCGGTCTGCCAGCGGTGCTCGGTCAGCAACGGCTCCGGCAGGCTGGGCGCCAGGGCGGGCGGGGTCGGCGCCGTCACGGCGATCATCGCGCGCAGCAGCAGGCCGCGCGCGCGGGTGACCGCCACCAGTTCCCGCAGCTCCCGGACGGCGTCGTCGCCGCCCTTGACGGCAAGCTGGCGCAGGATGGCCTGGAACAGGCCGCCTTCGTTCGGGTCGGGGTCTTCCAGTCCCAGCAAGCCGTTCGGGTCGAAGCGCGTGGGGTCGATGGCGAACAGGCCCGCCACTGCAAGCGCGTCCCAGCCGCCGCCGCCGCGCAGGTCGGGCAGGTCGTCGATGTGGTCGGCGAAGCCCAGGAAGCGCGACATGCCGGGGTCGATGGCGGCCAGCTGAAGGGCGGCCAGCCGCGGTGTTTCGGCCAGCTGGTCGATGCGCGCACCGCCGGTGGGCATGCGCTGTTTCTCGATCTGCAACCAGGGAGGGGTCGCCCCGTCGTCGATGAGTTTCGACAACAGGCCTTCCAGCCCGCCGTCGAACGGCGCCGCCTGCAGCAACGCCTGGACCCGGGCGACCTCCGCCTCGGGACTGACGGCGTCGAGCGGCCCGTCCGGCCGGTCCATCGGGTTGAGGCGCAGCGGGGCGCCGGCGGCGACCCGGTCGAGGCCATCCTGGCGGGTCTGCACCCCGACATACCAGGCATGGCGGCCTTGCACCGGCAGGCCCAGCAGCCGTCCGGGCCGATGAAGGGCGAGAAGGCCGGGGAACTCGACGATGTCGGCGACGTCGACGGTCTTGCTGGTGATGTTGATGAAGGCGGCAGAGCCGCGGAGCCGCAGCCGGTGCAACCGCGGCGCCGAGAACAGGAACGGCGGGCTGTCGCGTTCGGCGACCAGGCGGCCGCTCTGATCGAACAGCTGCGCACGGCTCAGGCCGCCGTCGGCGCTGGGCCGCAGGTCCAGGCGGACGGTCTGGCTGGTCGAGGTATCGCCCAGCATCGGGATGACGTCGGCGATCCCCAGTTGCGACAGGAACAGGCCCCCGGCCGGCTTTCCGGCCCGGTCGGTGACGTGCAGCGCGTGGGGTTCCGCCTGGCGCGCCGCGATCTTGAAGACCACGAACGGGGCCAAGGGGAAGCTCGCGCCCATGCCCGCGAACACCCGCAGATGGGTCCCCTTCGCCAGGTCCGGATCCGAGCCGTCCGAGACGCAGGAGAAGGCGGAGAACAGTTCGGGCGGCGCAAACAGCGTGGCCATCACGGATCCTCCGAGAAGCCGGGCGCGGCCGGGATCACCAGCGCGCCCGAAACGTCGGCGTGGACGCCGAGCAGCTTGCTGGCGCCCGTCAGCACCAGGGTGGGCGTGATGCTGCGGAAGTGGGGGAACGGATTCTCCGGCTCACGCGGGAAGGGGAACCGGCCGAAGACGAAGCGCTCGCGGGTGACCACCCGGAACGGTGTGGCGGTCAGGTAGATCAGCCGCGCGCCGGCCCGGTCGCGGCGGCGAATGTCGAAGCGGATCGCCGCGGCGGCGGCGCCCATCTGCAAGGCCAGGCCGCCCAGGTCGAACCGGCCGGGGCGGTGGATCGGCTCCGGCGATTCCAGGATCACGCCGGCGAACCGCCACCCGCCATCCATCGGCATCCAGAGCCGGCTCAGGCGCGGCGCTTCGGCGACCGGCCAGCCGTCCATGCCGAGCGCCTGGAGCGCGTTCTGGAAGGCCTGGTCGTCGCCTTCGATCACGGCCGGCGCGAAGGCGGCCGGGGCGCCGATGGCCAAGTCGCCGGTGACCACGCCGGCGGGTGCGGCTTGCCCCGCGACGGTGAACCCCAGCCCCGCCAGCATGTCGGCCGGCGTGCGCCAGCGCGAGGTGTGGAAGGTGACGCCCGGCAGCTTGCCGTCGGCAAAGGCGGGCTTGAGGGACTTGGCCTGGACGTGGATGTCGTACCAGGCCTCGGGCTCGAGGGGCGGGTTGACGCTCGCCGTGGCGCCGGGGGTGGGGGTCTTGCAGACCGAGGCGATGGCGTTGTCGTAGCGGATCTTGTCCGTCGCGCCGAGGAACTCGCGGTCCGTGGCGAAGCCCCAGTCCGGGGTCATCAACAGCGGCGAGGCATAGGCCGGGCCGGCGCGGTCCACCCGCTGCACCGCCACCTGCAGGTCGAAGTCGTAGGCCTTAGCGAGCGCGGGCACGTGATCCTGCAGGAAATGCGCGCGCAGCGGATCGTCGCAGAAGCGGAACATCTCGCTCTGGGCGGGGTCGTAGCCCGCCAGGTAGCGCTGCAGCATCTCGGGCTGGAATACGTCCTGCTGCTGCCGGAGCCACAGGTTGAACTGGGCGTGGCCATAGGCCTTGGTGTCCCGCGCCACCGGTTTCGGCGTGGTCCGGAAGAACAGCTGCCGCCGCGTCGTCGTCGCCGCGGCCCCACCCTTGGGATTGTAGACGTCGGTCCCGGCGTCCCGATAGGCGACCTTCTGCACCGAGACCACCTGCCCGGACTCGTTCTGCTTGGAGATCTCGCCGGCCCAGACCATGTCGATGTCGAGGCGGTAGAGGCGGCCAGGATCGAGGATCGCTCGCTGGTGGGGGACGTTGGGGCCAGGCGTGGTCTTCGGGCCCGCGGCCGCAGCCTGCATCTGGCGCACGGTCTCGTCGGCGATGGCCTTGTTCTCGGCGACCGCCGCGTCCCGGGCGCTGAGCGTCATGCCGCCGACGCCCACGACACCCAGCGGGGCGCCGAGCGGGTACAGGACTCGCAACGACCGGACCGCATTGGCATGCGGCGCATGGTATAGGCCGGCCGTCTCGCCGGTCGGGATGGCCAGTTGCTCGGGATGGACCCACTGGACCCCGGTGTCGTCGATGACCCGCAACTGGGCGAAGGTCGGGGTGACGAACAGCTGGCTCGGGTCGGCGAACAGCTTGGGGTCCGCCACCAGGATCAGCTGGCCGCCCAGGATCGGCTCGGTCAGGTCGAGCACGATTTCCTGGCCGGCGAAGGCGAAGCCGCCCTGCAGGACCTCGCCGAACGCTCGGCCGTCCAGCCAATGCAGGTTGGGCGCGACCACATGGCCTTCGAACACATGCTTGATCTCGGCCCGCGCCGGCCACGTCACCAGCCGCGGCGGCTCCAGCGAGAAGGGCTCCGGCAGGGTGCGGGCGCCGTCCAGGCCGAACGGCAGGCCGCGCAGGCTGAGCGCGAAATGATGCATCCGCGCCTCGACGCGGCTCTGCAGCGGGTTGGCGCTGACCGGGTCCGGCGGCAGCCGGTAGCCCGGCCGGTCCTCGCCGGCGAAATAGCCGATCGCCCAGCCGCGAGTGCCGTTGGCCGTCAGTTGGCAGAGGTTCGCGGCCTGCTCCAGGGGCTTGCTGGCCATGCCGGCGCCGGCGTCGGCCAGGCGGTTGATCCACAGGTCGGGGCTGGTCGAGAACAGCAGCAGCTCGCTGAGGTCGGTCGGCCCGCCGCCGCTGCGCGGCGCCTGCCAGCGCGAGGCCAGCTGGCCGGTGGGCTTGACCCCGGCCCCGCCGAACGGATCGGCCTCGTCGGTGACGTCGACCAGCGCCAGCGCGTCCAGCCGCCAGTTGTAGTGCAGCATCTCGCTGCCCAGCTTGAGCGGCGCGGGCAGGGCGCCCGGTCCGGCCACCGCCGGGAACTGGGTCGCCGCCGTGGCGGTGTTGATGGCGGGCACGATGGCGAACGGCAGCGAGATCATGGCGTCGGGCCAGACCTGCATCTCGTCCTTGATCAGCGCCGGGTCCTCGACCAGCGCCGAGACCGTGCGGTAGCTGTCGTCGGTCACCACGCCCAGCGACCCGGCGCGGTTGCCGGCCGGGTCGAACTGGTCCAGAGGGTGCCGATCCGGCGGCGGTAGGGTGAGTTCGGGCTTGTCGCCGAACGAGATGGTCACCGTGCCTTCGATGTCGAAGAAGAACAGCTCGATCCGGCCCGTCACCTCGGCCCAGAAGAACTGCTGGTCCTCGCGGACCATGAAGATCACCTGCGCCTCGACCCCCAGCGAGAAGGGCCCCAGGTTCAGGCTGCCGCCGGCCCGGCCGAAGCCCGCCAGGGTCGGCGGCTTGGCGCCGATCAACAGGTCGAGGCTGGCGTAGAGCTCGGCCCAGACGATCGGCTTGACGCCGAACACCTCCTGGATGCCGAACCCGAACGCCAGGACGAAGCCGTCGGAGATATTGAGCGGACCGCCCGGCAGCGACCGGCCGGCCGGCCAGCCGTCGATGCCCTTGCCGCGCAGCATCACATAGGCGTCGGCGCCGGAATCCAGGATGCCGGGCAGCACCACCGAGGAGATCGGGCCGATGCTGCGGCCCTGGGTCGGCGCGCCGTCGGCGCCGAGGTAGACGTACCAGTCGGACGTGTCGCCCGTGAACGGGAAGTGGCCGGCGATCGGCACCCGGATCTCGAGCAGCGGCTTCAGGTCGACCAGGCCCAGCACGCCGAAGTCGAGCGCCTCGGAACTTACTCCGATGAAGCCCAGGAAGCTGATCCCGGGGCTGGGCGGGAAGCTGGGGTCGTTGATCTTGACCGGCGGTTGCAGGATCTTGCCGTTGAGCGAGCCGCGGATCGCGATGTCCGGCACGCTGATCAGGATCCCGGCCTTGGCTGAGAACGAGAAGCCGAGGTCCGGCAGGGTGCCCACCGCCGCGAACAGGCCAAAGGTCGACTCGCCGCGCTGGGTGGCGAAGCTGTCCGGGTTGTTGGGCGTCCACTTCAGCTGCCGCAGCACCGGGTCCGGATCGGCGGCCGGGCCATAGTCGGGGATCGCCGAGAACCCCACCAGGCCGCCGACCCCGATCAGGCCGAACCCGGTGTTGGCCAGCGGGATCGGCGCGGGCAGGTCGACGCTGAGCCGCAGGACGATCTTCGGCGGCGCATAGATCACCCCGGCGTCCGCCGACACGTTCAGCGGCAGCAGGCTGGCGCTGAGGCTGGCGGCGAACCCGCCGGCGATCAGCTGTAGGGATCCGGAACCTTCCACGGCGCCCGGTATGGTCAGGCCGGCCTCCAGCCCGCGGATCGAGGCGGCGATCGAGCCGTCGTCGTTCAGCGTCGCCCGGATGGTGGCGCCGGAGACCTTGATCGGACCCAGGTTCAGCTTGAACTGCAGGTCGACCTCGATCCACGAGGAGCCGCGGCCCGACCGGCTGCCCAGCACGTCGAACAGCGACTCGAGGCCCTCGACGTTCCAGGCGCCGGGGTTCTCGATCTCCATCTCGGCGCGGTCGAAATCCAGGCCGACCATGCTGAGCCCGCTCTTGGCCGGGTCCAGGCTCATGCGCGCCTTGCGCACGCGGATGCGCATCGGCTGGTCCGGGCTCATCGAGACCGACAGGATGCCGACGCTGATCTCGGTCACCCGCACGGCGACCGAATAGTCCAGCGTCAGCACGATCGGGCCGCCGACCGGCGCGCCATGGCCGCTGGATTCGATCTCGGCGCCGTGCAGCACGAAGTGGCTGTCGTCGGTGAACAGCGACGACAACGCCGTTCCCGCGGCCAGCAGGCCGTAGAGCACCACCCCTGTGCCGTCGCCGACCTTCGCCTTGCGCTCGATGTCCTTGTCGGCGATCAGGGCCGTGGCCAGGGCGGCGGCGGTATTGAAGATCTTGGCCCCGCCGAACCCGTTGGAGGTGACCGAGACCAGGCCCTCCTGGCCCTGGGCCGCCACCCCGATGGCCAGCTTGATCTTGTCCGGCGCATTGACCGGGTCGCGGGCGAAGGTGGCCGTGACGGTCACCGGCTTGCCGGCGGCGAAGGTCACCGTCTGGTCCCCGCCGCCCGCGAAGTGGTCCGCCGCGCCGTCAAGCGGCAGTTCCATGCTGGCGGAGATCAGGGTCGGCAGCAGACCCGAGAGGCCGCTGGCGGTCGGGTCGATGCACTCGATGCGAATCGACCAGCCTGGACGGCCGGGCACGTCGCCGGCCGCCGGCCGCGCGGGGACCTTGGTCTGCACGACCAGTTCCACGCCGCCGTGGCCGAACGGGATCGCGAAATAGCCCTTGATGGGATGGCCGCCGAACAGCGGAACCGAAGCCGGCAGGTAGAAGTCGATCTCGCGCGCCAGCAGGCCGCGCCAGGCCGGGGTGTCCGCATCGATCGTCGCCAGCGGCGGGTCGAGGGCTGGCGCGCCGTCACCGGGGCCTTTGTCGTCCTCGCTGTCGTCGATGATCACCGCCGGGCAGTCGAAGCCGATCTTCGAGCCGCCGAACACCACGGTGCGCGGCTCCAGGCCCAACGCGACGACACCCCTGGTTGAGTCCGTGTCCGGTGTGAACCGCAGGTTGGCCGGTGCGCCGTCCGATCCGGAGATCAGCAGCGCCGGCCCCAGGGCGTCCCCGACCTCGCCGCCCCGGCTGACCAGGTGAGGGGCCGAATTCGGGTCGCCGGCCGGCAGCGGGTCCAGTGACTGGCTGCCGTCCGCGGCGATCGTCAGGGCGGCCCCGGTCAGGGCCAGGCCCGGGACGCCGCGGGCGAACTTGAAGATGAAGGTGGCCTGTCCCTGGTCGGCCAGCAGCAGCCAGAACTGGAACGCGGTCGGGGAAAGCTTCAGCTTGAAGGGCGCGGGCTTCACCACCGGCGGCAGCGCCAGGGCGAAGTCGAAGCCGGGGATCGGGCTCTTGCTCAGGTCGGTCTTGAGGTTGACCTGGCCGGTGGTGATGTCGCCGACCGTCTCGGCTCCGGGCGCCACCTCCAGGCCCGCCAGGATCAGGCCGATCTCGGGCGGCAGGACGACGTGCTGCAGAACGCCGGCGGCCGAGAGTACGTCCTTGACCGAGTCAGGCACCTTCGCCCCCGATGGGTCCGCTCGCCGGCTCTACCTACGCGCGAGGCACCATCCTACGGCTGTCCAGGGACGGCAATGCAAAATCGACCGGTGTTCGACCCGCGCCAGCTTGCCGCCTCATTGGCCAACCGCGGCCGCCTGCGCCGACGTCCAGCCGCCGCCCAGGGTCTGGTACAGGCTCACCGCGGCGGTGAGCCGGTCGGCGCGGACCTGGACCAGGCTGAGGTCGGCGGCAAGCAGGCTGCGTTGCGCGTCGAGCTGTTCCAGATAGGGCGAATAGCCGGCCCGGTAGCGGTTGGTCGCGAGCGTCAGGACCTGGGCCAGGGCGGCCCGCTGGGCGACGATGTCCGCGGCCTGTTCGGCGGTGCGGCGCTCGGCGGAGAGCGCGTCGTCGACCTCGCGGAAGGCGGTGAGCGCCGCCTTGCGATAGGCGAAGGCGGCCTGGTCGCGGCGCGCGGCGGCCGCGCCCTGCTGGGCGTTCAGGCGGCCGGCGTCGAGGATCGGCGCCAGCACGCTGCCGCCCAGCGAGAACAGCCGGATCGGATCGTCGAGCAGGCTCGAGGCTGCATAGCCGGCGGCCGCGGTGAGCTGGACGCTGGGCAGGAACGCCGCCCGCGCCGAGTCCAGCGAACGGTCGGCGGCGACCAGTTGGTCCTCGGCCTGGACCAGGTCCGGCCGGCGGCGCAGCAGGTCCGCGGGCAGGCCGGCCGGGACCGGCGGCGGCGCCAGCTCAGCGAGGTCGGCGCCCCTGGTGATGGCGCGCGGGCTGTCGCCCAGCAGCAGGGCGAGGCCGTTCTCCTGGCGGGCGATGGCCGCCTGCGTCGCCGGGATCAGTTGTTCGGCGGCGTGGTACTCGGCCTCGGCCTGCGCCTGGTCCAGGCGCGGGGCATAGCCAGCCTCGGCGCGGCGGCGGGCCAGGTTCAGCGAGTCGGCCCGCGCCTCCAGCGTGCTCCGCAGGATCGTCAGCCGTGCGTCGAGGGCGCGCAGGTTGATGTAGCCGCTCGCCGCCGAGGCCGCCACCGCCAGGCGCACGCCATCGCGGCCGGCCTCGCTAGCCAGCAGGGCCGCGCGGGCCGCGGCGCTGGCGCTGGCCAGGCGGCCGAACAGGTCGGTGTCGTAGGCGACCTGCAGCTGGGCCTGGCCGGCGGTCTGCTCGCGCGGCGTCCCGAACGCGCTGACGTCGCGCTGCCGGCCGCCGCCGGCGACGCCGGTCAGGTTCGGCAGCCGCTGGGCCTGGGCGAGACGGTACTGGGCCCGCGCCTCCTCGACCCGGGCGGCGGCGGCGGCGATATCGGTGTTGTGGGCGAGCGCCGTCTCGACCACGGCCGAGAGCGCCGGATCGCCGAAGCTGGCCCACCAGCCGGCGGCGGCTGGGGCCCCGGGATCGGCGGCGGTGCGCCAGGCCGCCGGGGGCTGGATCGCGGCGGCGGGCGGCGGCGTGGGGCGCACCCCGGCGCAGCCCGCAAGGGCGAGGGCAAGGATGGCGAACCCCGCGGCGGCGCGTGTCACCGGCCGGCCTGGCGGGTGTCGACCCGCGCCTCCACGGACATGCCGGGCCGCAGGCGGTCCGCCGCCGCCTGGCCGGGATCGATGGCGATCCGCACGCCGATCCGCTGCGGCACCTTCACGAAGTTGCCGGTGGCGTTGTCAGGCTTCAGCACCGCGAATTCCGAGCCCGCGGCCGGCGACAGGCGCTCGACATGGCCCGTGACCTTGGCGCCGCCCAGGGCGTCGACCATCAGCACCGCGGGCTGGCCCGGCCGGATGCGCCGGGTCTGGGCTTCCTTGTAGTTGGCGATCACCCAGCGGTCGGACGGCACCAGCGACAGGAGCTGAGTGCCGTTGGTGACGTACTGGCCCAGCCGTACGCCGACCTCGCCAACCTGGCCGGGTTCCGGCGCACGGACCGTGGTGTTGTCCAGGTCGATCTGCGCCAACCGCAGCTGGGCGCGGGCCGCTTCCACCTGGGCCTCCAAGCCGCCGCGCCCGACGTCGACGGTGCGGATGTCCTGGCGGGCGACCTCGCTGGACGCCTGGGCCTGGCGCACCTGGGCCTCGGCCTGGCGGAGCGCCGCCAGGGTCTGGTCACGCTCGCGCACCGAGATCGAACCGTCGCGCACCAGGTCGTCGGCGCGCGCCATGTCGGCCTTGGCCCTGAGCAGCTGGGCCTGGGCGTTGGCGACGCCGGCCGACTGGCCCTGCAGGCCGGCTGCGCGCGCGGCATGCGCCTGCTGGCTGTTCGCGAGGGCGGCCTCCTGGGCGGCCAGGTTGGCCCGCGCCTGGGCGACGCGGGCGGCGTAGATGCGGTCGTCGATCCGGGCCAGCACCTCGCCCTGCCGCACCACCTGGTAGTCGCGCGCCGCCACCTGGATGACATAGCCGCTGACCTGCGGGGCGATCACCGTCGTACGGCCGCGGACGTAGGCGTTCTCGGTCGCCACCACGCCGCCCGCGAATGGCGGCAGGCCCCAGGCGGCGAGAATGGCCAGCACCGCGGCCACGGTCAGGCCCACGATCGCCGCGATGACCCAGGGCCGGCGGCGCGACGGCCGCCACAGCCCCTGCGGCGGCGGTGGCCCCGGCGCCGCGGTGGCAGGCGTCGGCGCGGGTGGGGGCGCGGCAGGCGTGGCGATGTCGGTCATCCCTGGGCCCTTGCCTGCGCCCGCCGCTGGCGGACGGTATTGAAGATCCGGATGTAGGCCAGATAGGCTGCGGTCAGCAGCGCCAGCACGGCCACCAGGCGGAAGACGTCGTTGAACGCCAATATGTTGGCCTCCCGGGTCAGCGCCGCGGCCAGCGCCTGGCTGCCCCCCTGCAGGCGCGCGGCGGCCTGCGGGTCCGAGGCCAGCACCCGCTCGGACAAGGCCAGCGCGTGGCCCCGCGCGGCGATCACCTGGTAGCTGCCCAGCAGGGCGGAGCCCGCCAGCCCGCCGACGTTCTGGGTGGTGCTGAACAGCACGATGAAGGTCACCAGATGGCCTGGTCCCCGCTCCAGCATCCGCAGGAAACCGTAGGCCAGGGTCGGGCCGATGAACAGCATCGTGCCATAGGCGATCAGCACCTGGCTCCAGATCAGCTGGGCCGGGCGGGTGACGTTGGTCGAGTGGCTGTCGAGCCAGGCGCCCACCGCGATCGCCAGCGCCGCCGCCATGATCAGATAGGGGATGCGCGGCGGCGTCAGGGTCAGCAGGGTGGTGCCAAGGCCCAGCGCCATGGCGACGATCACCAGGACGAACAGCACGCGCAGCTGGTCGTTGGTCAGGCCGGCCGAGGTCAGCAGCCCGACCGCGCCATAGGTCTGCTCCGCAAGCGCCAGGCGCACCAGCAGCGCCACGATCGCGAAGCGGGCGATGTCGAGGGTGCCGATCCACTTGGTCTGCAGCAGCGGGCGGGCGCGGTTGTGCTCGATGACCAGGGCGGCGACGAACAGCGGGACGGCGACGGCCAGGGCCACGCCCAGCCAGGGCGTCTCGGTCCACCACATCACCCGCCCGACGCCCAGCACGCCGCAGAACAGAGTGATGGCCGGGACGGCCAGCGCCAGGGTCACGAAGTCCAGCCGCTCGAAGGCCTTGCTGCGGTCGCTGGGCGGCAGCGGCAGGGCCATCAGCGCCGCGAACGCCGCCAGCGCCAGGCCCACCTCGATCAGGTGCAGACCCTGCCAGTGGGCCAGCGCCAGCATCTCCACCGGAAACAGCCACGCCAGCGGCGAGCCGAACTGGCCAAGGCTGATGCCGGCGACCAGGGCGACCGGCCGTTTCGCCGGCGGCACGGTCTGCAGCAGGTTGTAGATCACCATGGTGGTCAGGCCGGCCGCGGTCATGCCGCAGACCGCCCGCATCAGCAGCGCCGTCGCGAACCCCGGGACCACGAACTGCAGCAGGCCAGCCGCCGCATAGACGCCCAGCAGGCTGTGGGTCACCGCCGGGATGCCGAACTGCTGGCGCGCCTTGATCAGCAGCAGGTTGGCGCAGGCATTCATCGCTACATAGACCGCCGGCAGCAGGCTGGCCTGGGCGATGTCGACCCCCAACGACCCCGCCAGGTTCGGCAGGTTGACCGTGACCAGCGCATTTCCCAGCGTCGCCACGATCGCCATCAGCAGCGCGATCGCCCCATAGCCCAGCTTGTGCGACAGCGGGTGGGCCGGCGAATAGGGCGAGCCTGGGAACAGCGGCCGCTCCTCCGGCGCGAACTCATAGGCGGGCTTGGCAGGCGACCGGCTCATCCCGGAACCCTAGCGCGAGACGGCATTCGGCGCGATCCGTTCGGCGGCGCCTGGCGGGAAGCCAGCGCTTGAGAAAGGCTGCCGATCAGAATTCCAGGACGTCGAAGGCCACGCCGCTCTGGCCTTCGCCGCGGCCGACGGTGCGCCGACGCGCCATCCAGAGCGACGTCGAGCCGTCGATGCCCCGCGCATGGCGATAGTGGCGCTGCAGGCGCACGCCCTCCCTGGGAACCTCCTCCAGGAAGAGGGTAAGCGCGGGATAGCCGAGGAGCTTGCCGATCGGCGCGCCGCCGCCGGTCGGCAGCCGCCCGCGGCGCAGCTGCAGCGGTCCCTGGTTGACCGCCACCGGCAGGAACGGAATCCAGTAGTCCGGGGTCGTCGAACCCAGCCGGTAGCGTGGCGCGCCGGTCGCCGTGGGCGCCGGCACGGGCGGCTGGCTGGTGGTCCAGGCCAGCTGGCGGTCGATCCGCGCGCCGGACGGGCCGATGGCGTTGCGCTCCACGCCCCAGACCATTTCGGCGAGCTCGTCGCGCAGCAGCAGCACGTCCTCCACCGCCTCCCCGTCCAGCGCGCCCACGGCGCTCGGCGGGATGACCAGGCGATTGGCGCCACCCGGCGTCGCGCCGGCCGGTTCGCGCAGCGCGAACATCCGCCAGGCCCCGGCCGGGCCGTCGGCCGCGGTATAGTGCGGGATGGGGGTCACGACGCCAAAGCTGTCGACAACCTGCAGCGTCTGAATGGTCACCTGCGAACCGACCGGCACGGCCAGCGGGACCTGGAACCAGTCGTTGCCGTAGATCAGCGCGAATTCCCGCAGCAGAATCCGGCCCAGGTCCTCGGCCGCGGCGGTCAGGGCGCCGATGTCGACCGCGGCGTCCTCCATCTCCCAGAACCGGCGGGCGGGCATGCCGCGGAAGACGACGGGCGAGGCTGCCAGGCTGCGGCTCTCGGTCACCGGAGTGGCGCCGCCGCCGGGCAGCGGCGCGCCCGAGCGGTCGAAGGTGTGCCAGTCGACGGTTCCGCCGTCGTATTCCTTCGCCACCAGCCCGTTGGGGTCGCCCGCGGCGCCGAGCGCGAAGCCGTACTCCATGCGATCCGGCGACCAGGAGCCCGGCGTCCCGGGTTCGCTGAATAGCGCGTCGAACCAGGCCGCCCAGGCCCTGGCCAGCGGCAGCACCGCCGCCGCGTCCGTGGCGCTGAGTGCAGGCGCCGCGGGCAGCTGTCCCGCTGACGCCGCCAGATCGGCGCGCAACCTCACCCCATCGACCACCCGCCCGGCCACGACCGCCGCCAGCCGCGCGGTCTCGCCTTCGCCCGTCACGCCGAGCGGATAGTGGGCCACATAGGTCGCCCGAAGGGGGCCGAGCTTCGCGGCATCCAGCATGCGCAGGAACTGCAACCCCGCCTCGATGGCCTGTCGCAGATCCCCGCCGGCCTCGGCCGGACGCGCCGTCTCCCGCTCGACCAGGGTCTCGATCGGCTGCGCGCCGTCATAGGGCTGCGGCGGCGCGGAGCCGCTGGCGAAGCGGTCGAACGCCGCCGTGGTCCACTGCACCTTGGCGGTCACCGGCGACCCGACATTGCGGCCCACGAACTCGCCCATCTGCCACTGCCGTGCCAGCAGCCAGAGCGGGTCATGCACCCGCGCCGCCAGGCCGAGCGAGAGGTCGTTGGTCCGGCAGCGCGGCTCGAGACGGTCCCAGATGGTGATGGAAGACATCAGGCGCGCCTCACCAGGTCGGCGCGAACGAGGTTGAAGTCCGTGGAGATGGCCTCGACCGCCGGTCCGCCCGCATTGTACGCGAAGTAGAGCGCGGGCAGGTAGTGGCCCAGCGCATTGAGGGCGTCGGGATCCACGGCGCGGACCTTGGCCAGGTCCAGCGCCTCGAGCACCGTCCCCTCCACGGCCTCCAGTGTCCATTCCGGGAAGTCGTCGGCGGGAACGCCCAGCAGCAGCATCTGCGGCGCCCGGGCGGTCGGCTCATCGTGATGGAAGGCGAGCCCCGTCACCTGTCGGGCGCTGGGAATGACCTCGACCCACTCATCGAGCAGCAGGCCGGCGGCGGCCGCGCCTGCCGTGCCTGGCTGCGGCGAGACGGCGACGAGCGACAGGCGCCCAGAGGCCGGCGCGGGCTGGGGAAGCGCCACCCAGCGCTCGCCGGCAACCGCGGGCAATTGAGCCACCTCGAGCTGCAGGATCGATTGCCCGGCAAGGCTCTCGGCATGGAGCAGCGCCTCGCTCAGCCGTGCCGCGCCGGGGCGCACCCGCGCCATGCGCTGGAACCAGGTGATGCCCGCCAGCGGATCGGCCCCCTGCAGCTCGGAGCTGGCGCTCCACAGCTGGTCCCATCGGGTCGCCGTCGCCGCATCCAGCGCCGGCAGGACCGTGAACGTCTCGCCGAAGACGATCTTGAGACGGGCCACGTCGTGGTCGCGGCGCGCCTCCCCGGCCGCGCCCGGCCGAACGAACCTGGACGCCAGCCGATCCAGCGCCGCGATCCGACCCGCAAGCTCCGCCGCCGCATCCACGCTCTGAGCCGCCCAGCCGGACGGGTCGCTCGCCGGTATCGATCCTGGAGCGCCGAAGGCGGCGGCGGCCAGCAACGCGAGGTCGCCCGCGCCTGCCGCCCGCAAACCGGCCAGGGCCGCCCGCACCTGGGCCTCGGCGGCGTCCGCCCTGGCCTGCAACTCGGCGGTGTCGATCGCACCGGGGGGCTCGCCGGGCGCGACGAGGTCTAGGGGCGTCAGGGCGCGGGCGCCGGTGACCAGCTTCGCGACCGCCTTCGCCAGGTCCATGAACTCCGCCACCGAGACGGTCTCCGGCGGCCAGCTCGGGTCGCGCCCATCGGCGAGCGAGAGGGCCGCATCGGCCGGCGCCGTCGACGGCCGCGCCGCGCCGGCGCTCCGCAGCAGGCGCGCGCCGAGCTCCCCGGCCAGATCGTCGTCGGCCAGCGCCAGCACGTCGACGGGCGCCAGCGAAAGGCTGTCGAGCCCGATCTCCACCACGCCCACCGCCGCGCCGTCCGGGCCGGTGAAGCGCACGCGACCGCGCACCCGCGTCGGATCGCCGAGCAGGGCGGCGGCCCAGCCGTTGAGCCGCGGTTCGGCACGGGCGCGCGGCGTGGCGCGCCAGCCCGGCGGACTTGCGTCGGTCACGGCGGCGGTCAGGAGCCGGTAGGTGAGCGGCGTCCCGGCGCGCGGGGTCTCGACGACCTCGATCTCGGGGGGCCGCACGTCGCCGCGCGCGATGGCGTCCAAGGTCGCCCCCGCGCGCAACAGATTGCCCTTGGTCAGCTGATGCACGCTCTCGGCCAGGGTGACGTCGGCCACGGCGTCGAGGGCGTCGTTGAGCACGCCCAGCGCCTGGGTGAGCCTTGCGCGGGCCCCAGGATCGGTCGGCAGGCCGGGACCGGCCGCCAGCGTCCCGCCGGCGAAGATCTTGTGCAGCAGCGCCAGGCCGTCGATCACATTGTGCGCCGCCACCGCCTCCTGCAGGCCCGGCGGCGGGTCGGGGTTGTCGAGCGGAGCGATCCTCCGCAGGGGCGCGATCAGCGGTTCGAGCCCGGCGTCGTGCAGGGTCCGTTCAAGCCGGTATCCCAGCAGGGCGCCCAGCGATTGGCCCTCGCGCACCCCGTCCAGCAGATGCAGCGCCAGCCGGACGCGATCCGACGTCAGGTCGATCTGCAGCGGCGAGCGGCCGACGCCCTGGTGGCTGAGGTAGCCCGAGCGCAGGACCGCGGCGGTCGCGCCCTGCGCCAACGACGGCGCGTGGACGTAGCCGGCCGAGGGCGTGGCCGCCTGTGGGCGAAGGTCTTCCAGCCAGCCGAAGGCGCCCAGGACCACCCCGCCGGTCGGCGCCGCGGCGCGCATCTGGTCCAGCCGCGTGTGCGCCATGGAGGTCAGCCAGGCGTCCAGCCGGAACGCCGCCAGGTCCATGGTCTCCCGCGCGGCCGCATCGAGCGCCGCCGCCGGAAGGCTCGCGAGCCGTGCGAAGGCGGCCCAGAACCCGGCGAAGGCAGACACCGCCGAGTCGGCCTTGGTCCCATCCAGATAGGCGCCGACCGGGCCCTTGTCGGCGAACGGTCGCTGCAGCAGGTCCCAGGGCGTGGGGCGTGGCGCGGTCGACAGCCCCAGCAGCTCGGCCTCGATCCGCTCGGCCGGCTGGGCGGCGCCGGACTTCGCCAGCAGGTCGCCGGCGGTGTCGAGGTACTGGCGAAGCGCCGCGTGGCGCAGCAGCAGGAGCAGCAGCGGCACGGGCTGGGCGGGGGTCGGCAGGTCGCGCAGCGCCTGCCAGCCCAGGCTCTGCAGGTGCGCGACATAGTCCGGGGCGGGCTGCCCTTCGAGCGGCTGCGGCGCGACCAGGACATCGGTCAGCAGCCGGTGGGTGTTGACGAAGGTGGCATTCGCCAGCCGCGTCGTCGCCATCGCCGTGGAAAGGTCCCCGACCTGGGCCAGCGACTTGGCCGCCAGCCCGCTCCACCAGGCCTGGCCGAGATCGCGCTGCAGGAAGCGCCAGGCGGTGAGGTTGTATTCCGGCCCAAGCAGGTTGCGCGCGACGTAGCTGGCCGATGCGGGCGTCATGCCCAGGATCTGGACCAGCGCCTGCTCCGGGTCGGCGGCCCCGTGCAGCTGCGGCACGTTCTGGACCGAGCTCTCCCAGGTCGCCCGCATGCGGCCCAGCAGTCCCATCAACGGCGCCTCGAGCGGCGAGCCCTGCAAGGGCTTCCATCCCGCGCTGCGCATCACCGGGAGCACGCCATAGGGCTGGGTCCCGACTCGCAGGATCGGGAAGTGCCCTCGCCCGCGGACGTGCCTGACGAAGTGGTCGCGGGTCAGGGGCAGGCGGGTCTCGGCCGAGGCGATCGCGCCGCCGACCATCTGTTCGAGATAGTAGCCCCAGGTCGCCGGCCACAGCACGGTGTTCATCGCCGCCGCGTCGGCATCCTGGCCGCCCGCGGCGCCGTCCACGTGGGCCAGCAGGCCGGGATCGAACCCCAGCGCCTGGGCCAGTCGCTCCCCATCGGCCCCCGTCAGGACGGCCGGCGCGCCCTGCTCCCGTTCGAAGAGCGCCTCGAAGTTCGGGTCGCGCGAGGACAGGGCCGAAGCCGTGTCCTCGGTGTTGTTGGTCGCCGCCCCGTGCGGCAGTAGTTCGAGACCGTCGGTGTAGTGGTGCGCCTGTAACAGAGCGCCCACGCGGCGCGCCGCCTCGGCGGGATCCAGCTCGCTCTTCAGGCCCAGGACCAGCAGCCGCTTGAAGCCGCGGGTCTGGCCGCCGGTCAGCGGGATCCGGCACGCCATCCCGGCGGTGATGGCCTTATCAAAGTCGAAGATCCAGGCGAAGCCGCTGTCCGCGCTGGGTCCGTCGCCCTGCGGGGCCGGCCCGACGGCCAGGCTGTCGGCGATGGGGCCGCCGACGAACAGCACCTGGCCGGGTCCGTCGGTCTGGTAGCCGATCACGATCCAGCGCTCCGGCAGGGCGTCGGCATGCGGCGCGCGCGTCCACGAGGCCGGCTTGGCGCCGGCCCCGGCGGCATCGCTGGCGATCCACGCGGCGCGCTTCGGCCCGAAGCGGCGGGCCAGGGCGGCGAAGGCGGCCGTGGCGGAAGGTGGATCCGCCTGGGCAGCGCCGCGATAGGCGGCGCGGGCGGCGCTTTCGTCCGGCGTCAGTTCAGGCTCGAAGCTGTTGACGTGGACCGTGTCGGGATAGATCCGCAGCCAGAGCTCCTGCCCCTGAAACCGCGCTTCCAGGCGCACTGGCAACAGCAGCAGCGGCGTGCCCGTGGGCGGCGGGCGCCTGAACTTGCTGGTCGACGGCAGCGGCGCGCCCTCGGGAATGACGGCGAGGTCGGTCGCTGAGATCGGTTGCAGAGCCAGCGGATTGCCGCCCGCGTCGCGCACCGTGGTGGCGTCGGGCGCGGCCGACCTGCGGCCCCCCTTCATCACGTAGGCAAACCCAATGCCGGAGGCCGGATAGGCCACGCCGTCCGCCCGCGACGGCAGGGCCGGACCGTCCGGGATGGCGGCCAGGTCAGCCGGCGTGGCGACGTGCGCCCCGCGCCCCATGGCGAGGATCGCGGCAGCGGTCGCCGGGTCCGGCGCCCGGCGCTTCGCGCCGCCCTGCATGAGGAAGGCGGTGGGGCCGATCGGAATGCCCGGCGTCAGCTCCGTCAGGATGGCGCCGTTTTCGCGCGACGGCAGGGCCTGCCCGCGCGGGATCGCCGCCAGCGCCGCGTCGGTCAGGCTGCGCACCGTGTCCCGGCCCAGCATGAAGGCGAGCGTGGCCGCATCCGGGATCGGCCGCGCCAGATTGCCCTGCAGGAAGAACACGGCCGGGTCCTTCGCGTCGCGGACGAAGGGGCTGAGCCGGGGTCCGCGGGGATCGGTGAAGGTCATCCGCCGCTCCCTCCGCCCAGCAGCGCCGTGGCGTGCATGGCCACCCGGACCGGCCGGCGCATCAGGATGAACGCCATCGCCGCGGCGCTGCGGCTCCAGGCCACGGGTTCGTTGGCGGCGAAGGCGGGGGGCTTGGTAGCGTCCAGGAAGGCGCCGGTGGGAACGACATCCTCCCAGCTGAGATCGTTCCAGGTCAGGCCGCCGTTGGCGACGGCTCGCCGCGAGGGCTCCAGGCCGAAGCGGGGCTCTGCGACGTGCTCTTCGAGGACGAAGTACCAGCCCGCATCGCCGGCGGCCGGATCGGGACGCCCCAGGGGGTCATCGATGTCGAAGCCGAAGAAGCGGAACTGCTCGCCGATGCGCCCCTGGAAGATCGGCCACTGCCGCGAGGTCCCCAGGGCGCGCGTCTGGCCGCCGGGGGTCCAGACGGCGGGCGCGGCGGAGACCAGCACATTCGGATAGCGCTGGAACAGGCTGGCCCGCACCAGCAGGGCGATCCGTCCCGGATGGGCGTGATCCTGGGTATGCGTCCCGAGCCCCCCCAGCGGATCGAACGCGGCGATGCGCGGAATGTCCGGGTCCCCGTCGGCGTCCCAGAAGTTCTGGAACCAGGTCTGTCGCCGCTCGGCCGGGAATTCCCGCCACAGCAGCTCGCGCGCCAGCGCCTCGTTCAGGCCGACCATATAGGCCTCGACGAACCGGGCGTTGGTCTGCAGCAACACAGCGGTGTCGGTAGGGATGCTGGAGATGCCGGGCAGCATCCATTCCGGCGAAAGGTCGACCAGCGGCGCGTACATGGCCTGCGGGAAGGCCGGCGCGCCGCTCAGTTGGGCCAGGGCGTCGGCGCCATCGCCCAGCGGGACCCGCGCGCCAAGCCTGGCCGTAATGGTGGTCGCCGGGTCCAGGCGCGCGCTCAGCGCCGTGCGCACCGCGGCCAGCGCAGGCGCGCCTCCGAGCGGCTGCGGATCGACCGGCGCGACCTGCGCCTCGCCGAACCGTCCCGCGACCGCCGCCGCCGCGCTGCGGAAATGGTCCTGCATCCGGGTCAGGTCGGTCCGGTCCTCCGGGAAGGTCAGCCGCGGCGGCAGCGCCGTCACCCCGCCCTGGAGCACCCGCGGGACATTGACGTCGCCGCCCCAGTCGATGAGCGCCACACGCCGCAGCGGCGGCCCCCCGACCGGATTGATCTCGCCGCCGCCTCGCCCGCCCGCGCCGCCGCGCGGCGCCGCCGCCACGGCAGTCTCGGCGGCCGCCGGTCCAGTCCTCAGGTCCGGCGCGCGCGTTGGCGGCGGGGTTCCAGGCGCCCGCGCCACCACCTGCCAGCCCGCCGCGGCGAGGAAGGCCCCGCGGTTCAGCGCGGCCGGCTGGACGGCGGGCGAGACGTCGCCCAGCGCGACCATGCCGGCCGGCGTCCTGACGGGTCCCGCCACGGCCAGCGCCGCCGGCCCGGAGCCGGTGGGCATGTTGAGACGCTCGACGATCCGCGCCGGGCCGGCGCCCGCGAAGGCCCGCCCGATCGGTCCGCGCGGCCGGGCGATCCTGCGCAGCGCGGCCGAGACCGCTCCGGCCGGCACGCGGCTCGCCGCCACATGTCCGGCGAGGGTGGCGGTGGCGCCGCCAAGGGTCAGGCTGACGCGGCCGTGCGCGGGTCGCATCATCTGCAGGAACGCGCCGTCGCCGGAGACCTGCTGCAGCCGCCCATGCAGGACCGCGGCCACCTCGCGCGCCAGCTGCGCCTGGCGGAGCAGCTGGTTGGCCTTGCGGATCTCACCCAGTTGGTCCCAGGCCGAGGCGACCATCGCCTCGGCGTCGGCCTGCACCACCTGGCCGCCGGCCGAGGCGGCGAGCCGGTGGCGGGGGTCGAGGTTCAGGTCGCTCATCCAGATGGGCGGCTGCCCGTCCTTGGGCAGCGCCTGGCCGGTCTGGGACGCGCCGAAGGTCGGTGGGGCGAGCACGGGGTCGGCGGCGACGGCGGGCGCGAGCGCGGCGCGAAGCGCGGCCTGGTAGGGCGGCTGGGCGTCGGCCGGCCAGGGCGGGTCAGGCATGCCGAAGGTGCGCAGCGCGCCTTCCAGGCCCAGGCTGACGCCCGGCGCCGGGGCCGCGCCGAAGCCCGGCGCGCTGACGTCGATCGTCCGGGTCCCTGCCGTGACCGGCGCATCCGGCGGGCCGATCCTGCGCGCCAGCGACGCGAAGTCGCCGCCCGGACCGGTCTGGAACCGGAAGTGAAAATAGACCGGCAGGCTGAACGGCGCGGTGATGGCGGCGTCCCAGGCCAGGTTGCGGTCGTCGTCGGTGACCGGCAGGCCGAGTCCCGCGTGGACGCCGGCCCGGAAGGTGGGCACGACACACGCCAGGTAGCGGCGCGACGGCTCCAGCCGGCGGGGGGAGATGAGCCGCGAGACGGTCGCGGGGGTGTCGCCGGCCAGGACCGCGGTGGACGCCGCCGCGCCCATCACCTGCGCATGCGCCCAGCTGTCGATCTGGTCAAGATCGGGCAGTTCCGCGGCGGGATCCAGCGGCGCGTCCAGGCGCAGTACCGACAGGCCGCCCGGCTGGGCGGTCAACGACACGCCGTCGCCGTCGGGAACCACGACCAGGCAGATCCACGGCCGCAGGCGGTCGCCGGCCGGCGGGTCCGGGGTCAGCATCCAGGGCAGGTCGCTGGTGGCGAGCTCGACCGCCGCCAGGTAGTTCGGCTCGAAGGCGTCGGCGCCGTCGCGCGGCTCCGTGCGGACGAAGGCGCGGCCGTCGAGGGACTTCACGTCGCCCGGCCCGGGCAGTCGCACGTGCGGCGGCGCGGCCACCGCGGCCCCATTCACGGCGATGGAGAGCGGCAGGGTCGCGAAGTTCACCGCCGAAGCCGCCTGGATCTGCGAGGCGAGGCCTCGGCGGACCCAGGGCAGGAGCGAATAGCCGGCCGTGGGATCAGCCATCAGGCAGCCCTCAGTTCGTGCGACGCGACGATCTGCAGGCGGCCCCGCTGGCCCGGCGCCGAGGCCAGGGTCGCGTCGAGCGCCGCCCGCATGTCGCTGTAGGTCGTCCCGCCCGCCGCCGATGCGCCGCCGGCCGCGAGGGTGGTGACGTCCGCCACGGCGAAGGCCGGCTCGGCGACGCGGACCGGCGATCCGGGCGCGGCGTACCGGCGCGCGCCCGCCTGGCCGATCGTTCGCGCCGCGCCGGCCGCGCCGAACAACCGTGCGTGCACGTCGCCCCAGGGAAAGGCCGGGGGCACGCCCGACTCCACGCGGACCGCTCCGCCGGGCGTGTCGATGTAGAAGGTCTCGAAATCCGTGGTCTTGGTCAGCGATGCGCCATGGGCGACCAGGTCGCCGCGCATGACCGCGCCGGCGTCGTGGCGCTCGAACGAGGGCCGCGCCAGCTTCTCGGCGTCGCTGAGGTTGAAGAACTGGCCCGGCGCGAAGTCGTCCTGCAGAGGATCGAAGTCGGCGGTCGCGGCGCCCACCTGCAGGGCGGTGATGGAAAACGCCGTCGCTCCGGAGGGAACCGCGTCTCCGAACCGCTCGATGGTGAGGCCGAGCGGCACGGTCCGCTCGTGAACTTCCAGGCGCGCGAGCGGGTGGGCGATCACCGCCGAAGGGTCCTGGATATCCCGGATGGCGACCAGTCGCGACAGGCCGGCGGGCAGGGGCGCCGACCAGCTGCGCGGATCGGCCAGGCTGGCGTCCAGCAGCGCGCCGACATCCACCGTGGTCGTCTGCGGTGGCGGAGCCTCCTCGCCCCAGGTCTCCGAGAACGAGATGCCCACGTCGAAGAAGACGATATGGATCTTGAACTCTCCGGCGATGTTCCAGGGCGCCGGGCCGCTCAGGGTCGCGTCCAGGGCGACCGACATCAGGTCGTCGCCGTCGGCGGTAAGGGCGACCGAGCCCGAGATGTCGGCGTCGAAGTGGAACGGCTCCAGCTGCAGCAGCGCGTCGAAACCGAGGTGGCCGGACAGCCCATACCCGGACACCCCGACGAAGACGTCCAGCTGGGCGCCGAACTGGACGGTGTTGGATGTCAGCGCCAGATAGGCGGCCAGCCGCAGCTTGCTGACGCCGCCGGACGACATGTCGACGCTGACGCGCTTCAGCACCGGCAGGTCGGGCGGCGGCGCGAAGCGGGGATGGCAGCCGCCGATCGCCAGCACGAACTCGCGGTTTCCCACCCAGGCGGCTCGCAGCGCCATGTCGCCGGCGAGCGCATAGGTGATCAGCTTGGAGTCGTAGAGGCTGGCGTCGAGGGACAGCCGCCCCTGGGTCAGCTCCAGAACGCCCACCGCGTCCATGTTGATGCGGATCAGCGGCGCGGACGCCGAGGGCAGCTTCGCCTCGAGCTTGGCCAGCAGCACGATCCGCACCGGCTCGGGCAGCTCCAGGATCACCGCGATGGCGATGGTCAGCACGGTGGGCGTGCCCCAGCCGATCAGCGCCATCGGACCGAACAGGAACCGCCCCGGGGCGGTCGGGAACACGGCGTCCAGCTGGGCGAGGATCTGCGGCCCGTCGGTGATGGCGCTCTTCGGGAACAGGAAGTTGAGTTTGCCGCCGATCACGGCGGCGCGCAGGGCGTCGGTGGAAGCGGTGCGGTGCACGGCCAGCAGCCCGCCGACACCATTCAGCGTGAAGCCCCAGCCCAGCTGGATCGGCGGGAAGTCGGCATCGATCAGGGCGAGGAGGGAATAGCCCTGCCCGCCGGCGACCTTGGTGGTGATCAAGCCGAAGGCCTGCAGGGCCAACGCGTTGAACTGCAGTTGCAGCACGCCGGCGTATTTGCCGTTCGGCGGGTCGAAGGCCAGGAACCCGCCGCCGCTCACACCCGCCGCGTCCACCGCCAGGCCGACCCCCGACGGCGGCTTGAAGGCGAAGTCCAGGTCCACCGGGCCCAGGTTGCCGCCGCCGTCCGGGAAGCCGAGGTTGGCGACCACGCCCAGCCGGTCCACCACCGCCAGCACGGGTCCGATCGTCAGGCTGACGCTGGCCGACACCTCCGCCTGCAGGGCGTCGTCGTTGACGAACAGGCCGAGGTGGATCGACGGCACCTTCAGGACCCCGCCGATGGAGATCCCCACCGGCAGCGTCGCGTCGAGGCTCGCGGCGCCGTGGAAGCTCAGCCCAGTCTGGCTCGACCAGGCGATCCCCAGGTCGAAGTCGGCGCGCAGGCCGTCCTGCGGCAGGACGCTGCGCAGGAAGCTGTCGCCGTCCGCGGATTGCACGACCAGGGCCGACTTGGACACGGCGGCCGAGGCGGCGAGGATCTGCTGCGTCTCCGACAGGGTGGTCTGCGCAGAAAGCTGCGCGCCGCCGATCTCCAGCCGGGTCCCGGTCGGCGCGCCGACCCTGAAAGCCGGCTTGTCGTCCGGCGCGGCCAGGGTCGCGGTGATCTTGCCGCCTACCTCGGCAAGGCTGGGATCGGCCGAGAGCGTGAACCCGTGCCGCCCGACCGCGAAGCCCTGGACCGCCGCGGTCAGGTCGAACTCGACGGTCCAGTCGCCCAGGTCGCGCGTCTCGGTCAGCGTGCCGAACGGGTTGAACACGAAACCCAAGTCGCCGCGATCGGCCGCCGACAGCGTCACCACCACACCGGCCTCGACCTCGGCGTCCAGCAGCAGATCGGCGGTGTAGATGATCAGCGAATGGTCCACGAACCGGGCCGCGTCTCCCAGCAGGGCTGCGTCGGCAGGATCGAAGCCATAGCGGCAGGCCACGCCGAGCCCCCGCAGCACCCGCACCAGGGGCGGGAAGAGCAGGTCGGCCATGGCGTTGGCGTCCGCCACCGTGGCCAGCGGCGTGCCGTACACAGCCTTGAGGACGGTCACCGGATCGGTAAACAGCAGTTTCAGCCGGTCGAAGCGGAACTGCTCCTGCTGGAACGGCCGGCGGGTCATGGCGCCGCCGCTGACGATCGCCGGTCGCGGGGCCGTCGCGGCGGCCGGCGTGATCAGGGTTGTCAGGACCGCGACGCCGTAGGCCAGCGGATGATAGTTCCAGAGATAGCGCAGGATCAGCCAGTCGATCAGGTCGCGCCCCAGGGTCTCGAGCGCCGCCGCCGGCCCGTCCGCCTCGCTGAGCGCGCGCAGCGCCAGCGCCACGTTGCGCAGGCTCTCCAGCAGGGCGGCGAGGGTGGCGAAGGAGGGGGACGCCTCGCTGTCCAGCTGCTGGGTGCGGTCGGCAAGCTGCGCCACGGCCCCGATCGCCGCCGCCAGCGGGTCGCCGCCGGGCGCGCCGGAGGTGGCGCCAACCTGCGCCAGCACGGCCTCCAGCCGCTGTGGATCCTCCGCCGCGGCTCGCAGCGGCGCGATGACCTTGCCGAACTCGGCGATCAGGGCGTGGAAGAGATCGGAGGCCATGACTAGGGCTTCTCCGTGCGGGCTGCGTAGTCCTTGAACGAGGGATTATTGGGGTCCAGGTCCACGGTATAGTTGGTGAACATCACGAACGTCTGTGGCAGGTCGGGATCTGGCGTGGCGTTTTTAGGTGCGAAGCCCTGGGATCGCCACCGGATCGTATGATTGACTTTCTTGTGGTCCCCCTGGCTGTCCCTCGCGCCCCATTCGAAGGTCACCTCGGAGATGTTGTTCCGACCGATCAGATTCGCGTGGCCTGCCGTCTGGTTGTGCAGGCGGTAGTCGCCGGTGGCGGTGTTGAACGCGGCCATCGCCGCCTTGCGCTGGTCCGGCGTCGCGCCGGAGGCCGGCGGCGCCGGGATCGGGGTTGGATTGGTGGGCTGGCTGCTGGAGGCGTTCGGCAGCATATAGTCGAGACGATACCGATAGTCGGGCGCGCGGGTCAGGTCTAGGAAAGCTTCGATCGAGCCACCAGGAAATTTTATATTGTCGGTAGGAAATATCTGCAGGGTTGGGTCGCCGGTCGTAATCTTGCGTATATTGTCCGTGCCCGTGAAGTTCTGGAAGACCGACTCAGCCACCAGGGTGCGCGTGCCCACGCTGTAGGGCGCGGCGCTGGGCGGGACATTCCACCCCACATAGCCTTCGCTCATGTCGTCCTTGACGAAGGCGCCGGCGGGGAAGTGCGGGACATAGAAATAGCCCTCGCGCTGGAAACCGATGGTGTCCCCGTTCTGCTTCTTGAACGAGCTGGCGACCAGCTGGGCGACGACCGCCTGCGCCTTCTGTGGCGAGGTGTCGCCGTAGCGGTTGTTGGCCTTGTAGACGAGGCGGGTGGCGAAGCTGTGGTGCACGTCCCCCGACATCAGGATCGCCTGTCCATGACGGATGCCGGCCGCGTCGGTCTTGAACTTGTCGGTGATGCGTTTCAGCAGCCGGTCGAAGCCGAGCGACGGGATCTCCCAGGACTCGAACAGGTCCGGATGGGCGTCGTGGGAGAACCGGGCCGACGCGAACGTGCTGACGGTGTCGTGCCGGGTCGCCCCGCGGATGGGCTGCACCGGGGGCGCGTTGGTGGTGACGATCACCATCAGCGCCCGGTCGCCGAGGTCGGGGAGCAGCGGGATCTGCGCCGCGATCTGGTCGGGCGGCAAGAGGTCGGGCGTGGCGTCCGACCCGTTCGGATAGGCGCGCCACGAGCGGGTGTCGGTCACCACCACCTGATGGGCGGGTCCGGTATAGACGAAGTTGTAGGTCAGCGAATCCGCGCTGACCCGCTCGCCGCCGACCGTGAGCCAGGTCGACTGGTCGTGATAGTTGCCCTCGGGATTTCGGCGCTTCATCAGGTCGGCGCTGTGGACCCCGACCAGGGTCTGCAGCCGCGCGGAGTTGCTGTCGTAGTCCAGCCGGGTCTTGTTATCCAACAGGCTGAGGATCTGGCGTCCGGCGGCCGGTGTGTGGGAGTCATCCGACCCGAACTGTTCCGGCGTGTTGCCCCAGAGCTGGCACAGGGCGTAGGCGACAAGGGCGTTCTGCACGATCCGCCGGCCCAGCGGATTGTCCGGGTGATAGACGCCATGGCAGAATTCCGGCGACATGTTCCAGTCGTCGGTCACGTCGTGGTCGTCGAAGATCATGTAGGTCGGGATATTGGCCAGGGCGCGCCGGACCCTGAAGAGCGTTTTCATGTGGGTCTGGACGTCGGTGGCGTCACCTGGGACCGCCTTGATGTCCTTGGTGCTGGCGGATCGACTGGCCGCCTTCAGCGCAGCCAACAGGTCGAGCGAGGTGGGCAGGTCGTCGGGCTTCGGCCAGAGCACGTCCGACCAGGTGAACAGGTACATGCACAGATACTCGCCGAACGACATCAGGTGACTGCGCAGGTCGGCCGAGGTGAAACCGGCGCCGTCGGCGCCCAGGATCTTCGTGCGGCTCAGCGGCGGCAGGTCGCTGGGTTTGTGGGTGTGGTAGTCGGGGCCGCCGACCGGCAGTCCCGCGGGCAGGGTCTCCTCGCCGCCCCAGCCGCCCGGCGTCTTCGTATCTATCCCCAGCAGGGTGTTGCTGGCGTCCATCAGCTGCAGCAGCAGCACCCCCGCGACGTCGTCGGCATAGATCTGGTCGCCGGTCATGAACAGCTGGTGCGGGCGCTTTCCGGCGTCGGCGACGGTGACGCGGATCAGTTCGTCCACGATCGACAGCGCATCGGGCCCGGTGCCGTGCGGCATGCGGCAGGACCCGTGGATGATCCGCAGGTCGTTCAGATCCTTCGGCGGCAGCGAGAAGCTCGGCAGGTCGTACGGCGGATAGCTGATCGGGTTGGCGATCGCGGTAGGCTTGACGGCGTCGCGGAGGGAGACGGGGGGCAGGGCCCCTCCGAGCGGATCGAATGGGTCGAAGCTCATGGCGTAGGTGTAGACGACGCCCTGGGTCAGGGTGACGGGCGCGGTGATCGCCAGCATGTGCAGGGCGCGTCCCACCGCGATCGTCGCCGCCTGGGCCGGCGCGCCCAGCGCCGCGCCGCCCGGGTCGCCGGAGCGGATCTGCAGGGTGACGCGCGCCGGCGTCTTAAGCGCGACCCAGACCGTCACCGAGCTTTCGGTCACCCGCCGCAGGATCGGACCCGCCAGGATCAGCGGTAGGCCGGCCAGTCGGGTCTCAAGCCTGTCCATGCACCGATCAGCTCCAGACGCAGAGGTGGAAGCCCAAGCCCGATGGCGCCGTCAGGCCGAAGCGCCGCGCTCCTCTAGGGTGGAGACCTGTCGCATGACAGGGTCACCGAACGTAGAGTCGCCACAACTTCCGGTCGGTGGCTAGTCCTGGCCGCCCCTTTTTGCACGCCGTCCCCGTCGTCCGTTCCGTCGACGTCCCGGCCGCTGCCGGGCGTCATCGATCGAACGGGCCGGCCCGTGCGCAGGTCGAGTTGATCGCCATCAAGGCGCCGATCGTTCGACTGACGACACGCTGAATGTCCCAGGAGCATCCCGCCACCTCTATCGCCGACCCGTCTCGCTGACCAGGCGGCTATCCAAAGCGATACGGTGAGAAGCATTCGAGGTCGGAGCTTCCCACGGTCGCGAGATCCTCGGCGATGAGCGAGGCCGCGAGGCTGGCGAAGGTGACGCCGTCGCCGCCGAAGCCGCTGGCCAGCCACAGGGCGTCGAAGCCGCGGCCCCGGCCGATGGCGGGCAGTCCGTCGGGTGAACGGCCGACCGTGGCCGCCTAGGCGCAGTCGGCCACCACCGCCTTCCGCCCCAGCAGCAGTCTTGCGCGATGCTCAAGCTGCCGACACTTGGCGTCGGTCAGGGCGCTTGAAAGGCTTCATCGCGGGTCGCGAAGGCCATCGGCCGCGTGGTGGATGTCGGCCCGCGGTGGGCCAGGCGCCACGCCCGTTCGAGGTCGGTCGCGCAAGCGGAACAATGGCGTTTGAAGGGCGTTGGCACTCAGAAGATCGCCAGGCCCGCGCGCCATGCTTGACGCCGTCGCCCCGCCGCAGCCCCAGACGCCGACCCGCCCGGGTGCGGCGCCCGCCTAGGACCCGTCATGGAAAAGCTCTTCGCCAGGTTTGCGAACGCCACCGCCCGGGCGACGGGCAGTCCCGTCGCCTTCCTGCTGTGCGTGGCCTCGGTAGTGATCTGGGCCGCGACCGGGCCGGTGTTCAAGTTCTCGGAGACCTGGCAGCTGGTGATCAACACCGGCACCACCATCGTCACCTTCCTGATGGTGTTCCTGATCCAGAATACCCAGAACCGCGACGGCACGGCGATCCAGACCAAGCTCGACGAACTGATCCGCTCCTCCGACGCGGAGGACGAGTTCATGGGCATCGAGACGCTGACCGACCGGGAGCTCGACCTCCTGCACACCAAGTGCAAGCGGGCGGCCGACAACAGCGCGCGCTTCCTCAGGAAGGCTGACGCCGAACGCCAGTCCCGCAAGCAGCGCGCGCCCGCGCCGGCGGCGAAGAGAAGCCCGCGCGCGGCGCGGACCTAGCCGCGTGGGCGAGCGCGCCGAGGGGGAGGGGGCCGCCGGGCTCTCCGACCACGTCGCCCGGTCGGTCGAGACCGTCGCCGAATTCCATCGCCAGCACTATCGCCGGGCCTCGCGACCGCAGCGGGCCATCGACGCGGTGACCAACCGCCTGGGGCGGCCGGCCGCCCTGATCGCGGTCGTGGCCATCCTGGGCATCTGGGCCGGCCTGGCCATGGCGATGGCCGGTGGGCGGGTGGACCAGCCGATCTTCGCCTGGCTCGAGTTCGCGGCCACGGTGACGGCCCTGGTAATCTCGATGCTGATCCTGGTCACCCAGCGTCGCGAGGACGAACTGGCCGAGCGCCGGGCGCAGCTCACGCTGGAACTGGCGCTGCTGGCCGACACCAAGAGCGCGAAGATCATCGAGCTGCTTGAAGAACTGCGGCGCGACCACCCGGACGTGGCCGACCGCGTCGACGCGGAATCGGACGCCATGGCCACCCCCACCGACGCGCGCACGGTCGTGGCGGCGATGGACGCCAAGGCCGAGGCCAGGAAATGAACCGCCCCGAAGCGCAATCCCTCGTCGCAAAGCGTGGCGATGCTCCAAGGGTCATCAGGGCTGGGTCGATAGGCCGGTCAGGGAGCTAACCGGCAGCCCCGGGGCTGGCCGTCCGCCCAGCACGCGACGATGGCGACCCCCGACGTCAGCTTGGCCAGCCCGCTGCGGAACCCGACCTCGCCGGCCGGACGCGGGGTCCAGGCGGTGGGTTCCCGCGAGAAGGCGACGACGCCGTTCGCCATCGGGCGGGCCTAGCTCGCGGCCCGGACGCGCCGCGCGTCGCGCTCGGCCACCAGCTGGCGGACCCGCGGGATCAGGTCGGCGCCATAGGCGACCGCGTCGTCCAGCGGATCGAAGCCGCGGATCAGGAAGGTGGTGACCCCCAGGTCGTAGTAGTCGAGCAGGGCCTCGGCCACCTGTTCCGGCGTGCCCACCAGCCCCGTGGAGTTGCCCTGCGCGCCGGTGACCGCCGCGACGCCGGTCCACAGGCGCTTGTCCAGGCGGGTCCCCTGTTTCGCGGCGTCCAGCAGGCGCTGGGAGCCGGCGTTCGGCGGGGTGTGGTCGGTGGTCTTCAGGCCGGCTTTTTCGCGCAGCGCGATGGTCTGGGCGACGATGTCGTCGGCGCGCTGCCAGGCCGCCGCCTCGGTCGCGGCCAGCACGGGGCGCAGCGAGAGCGAGAAGCGGAGCTGGCGGCCGTGTTTCGCGGCGGCGGCGCGGACCCGGGCGATCGCCTCGCGCACCTGGGCCTGGGTCTCGCCCCAAAGCGCATAGATGTCGGCGTGCTTGCCGGCCACCGGGATCGCCTCGTCGGACGAGCCTCCGAAATAGATCGGGATGTGCGGCGTCTGAAGGGCCTTCACGGCGCCGAAGCCCTGGACCACGTCGTAGTACTTGCCCTTGTAGTCGAACGGCTTTTCGCTGGTCCATTCCAGGCGCAGGACGTCGAGGTACTCGTCCGTCCGTGCGTAGCGCTCTGCCTTGGTCAGGTGGTCGCCGTCCCGCTTCATCTCGTCGTCGGCGCCGCCGGTGATGATGTGCACCGCGACCCGGCCGCCGCTGAATTGGTCCAGCGTGGCGAGCTGGCGCGCCGCCACGGTCGGGGCGGTGAAGCCCGGCCGGTGGGCGATCATGAAGCCCAGCCGCTCGGTCACGCTGGCGGCGTGCGCCACCACCAGCTGGCTTTCCGGCGACGTGGAGCCGAACGCCACCAGGGCGCGGTCGAAGCCGCCGGCGTCATGCGCCCTGGCGATGGCCTCCACATATCCGACGTCCAGCACCGGGCCGCTGTAGCGATGGATCTCCGAGCCGCCGTTGGTCCCGATGAATCCGATGAATTCGACTGGCATGGCTGCCTCCAGGAAGATGTCGCGGTTCAATCTCGATCATACTGGTAGGAATTAAAAACGGGCTACGAGTTGTCCTCAACACGCCTATCAGCACCGCTGAAGTGTCCGGCGCCACAGCGGGCCCCTCATCCATGTTGACGTCAATAGGCCCGGATCTGCCTCTGATCACATAGAAGCCGTGGGTCCCGGTGCGGCGCAGCGGCTCGACCAGGCCGAATTCCCGGTCGAGGTAGGCCTGCATGGCGGACGCGGCATTGTCGCGGCGCCGGCTTCGTCGTGGGTGGACCGCCGCACCGCGCCGATATTGCCGCCGTACACATGGATGCTGACCGAGGTGCGCTCAGCCTGCAGATGAAGCGGCTCGAGGAGACGGTGCAAGCCTCGCTGTTGCGGCGCGAAGGCCGCCGCCTGGCCCCGACGCCGGCCGGCCAGACGCTGCTGACCTATGCCCGTGAGATCCTGATCATGAACGGCCGGGCGGTCTCGGCCCTGAACGGCGACGCCCTGGCGGGGCCGGCGCGGGTGGGCCTGGTGCAGGATTTCGCCGAGACCCTGTTGTCCGGTATGCTGGCGCGGTTCTCCCAGCTCAATGTGCGCGCGTCCAACATGAGCGCCCTGGCCGAGCGGCCCGACCACTTCCTCGCCTGGCTCCGCGCGCATCAAGGCAGCGACGACGGCTTCGTGAGCCGGCGCCGTTACGGCCAGTACCTGCGGGCCTGCTGCACGCAGGGTAACCTGAGGGGGCCCGCCCGCCCGGACGACCTGACCTGACGACCTGACCGCGCGGGGTACATCAGGTCGCCGTCATCTTGAAGCGGATCGGGACCCGCTTGACGCCGCCGACGAAGACCGAGCGGGTGCGCTCGGCCTTGCCGTTCAACGCCACCGACTCCAGGCGGGGAAGCAGTTCCTCGAAGAAGATCCGCATCTCCATCTTGGCCAGGTGCTGGCCCAGGCAGACGTGGGGCCCGAAGCCGAAGGCGAGGTGCGGGTTGGGCGAGCGGTCCATCCGGAATTCGGCCGGGTCGGCGAACACTTCCTCGTCTCGATTGGCCGAAAGGTAGGATAGCATCATCCAGTCGCCGGCGCGGATCGACTGGCCGCGAAGCTCGTAGTCCTGCTTGGCGGTGCGCATGAAGTGCAGGATCGGGGTCGTCCAGCGGATCGACTCGTCCACCAGGCCGGGGATCAGGCTCGGATCGGCGCGCACGCGGGCCAGCTGGTCCGGTCGCGTGGCCAGGGCCCAGATGCCGCCCGCGGTTGACGACGAGGTGGTGTCATGGCCCGCCGTGGCGATGGTGACGTAGTAGCTGGTCGCCTCCCAGTTGCGGATCGGCTTGCCGTCGATAACGCTGTTGGCGATCACCGAGGCGATGTCGTCGGTTGGCATGCGCCGGCGGTTGGCGGTCAGTTCGTCGAAGAAGCCGATGAACTTGGCCAGCACCTCGTGCGCCGTGCTGGACGCCTGGTTGTCCTCGACCTCCTGCCCGGACGTGTTCAGCTCCGGGTCTTGCGGGTTGAAGTATTCCTGGGTGAGTTGAAGCATGGTCGCCTCGTCCGACCGGGGCAGGCCCATCAGCGACATGATCACCCGCAGCGGGTAGAGCAGGGCCACGTCGCGGACGAACTCGCATTCCCCGCCGTGCGCCGCCATCTCATCGATCGTCTCGCGGGCGATCACGCGTATTTCGTCCTCGAGCCCGCGGATTCCCTTTGGCGCGAAGGCGCCGAAGGTCAGCATTCGATAGGGCCGGTGTTCGGGCGGGTCCATCGCGACCAGGGAGCGGATGGGCGGGACGCCGCTTTTGGCCGCCCGCATCTGCTTCTCGCCGGCCTGGCTCAGCAGGCCGGCGCGATAGCCACCGGTGTGAAAGACGTCCGGATGGCGGCCGATCTCCTGGATGTCGGCGTGCCGGGTGACCGCCCAGAAGGGATCGTAGCCGTCCACGTTCACGACGCCGAGCGGAACCTCGCGCCGCAGAACGGCCAGTTGCGCCTGCAATCTGTCCCATTCCGCATAGGCCTTGGAGCTGACCAACTCACGACCGATCGCCTCTGGAACACGTGCTGGTTCGCGCATCGCTTGATCCCCTTCACGGGCAACTGCAGGCGGATCGTTCCGTAACGAGGCGCATCAGCCGAACGCCTGCGCATCGCGCAGTCTGCGATATTCGTCCTCGCCGAGACCCAGGGTCCGGGCGACCACGTCGGCGGTGTCTTCCCCCGACCGTGACACGCCGGCGCGGGCGCCGCAGTCCGTCCCGCTGATCCTGAACGGGGCGTTGAGAACGGTGAACGGCCCCACGGCGTCTTCCTGGCTGGCGAAGACGCCCCTCTCGACGAGGTGCGGATCGTCGAGCACGTCGGCCGGGGCCGAATAGACCGAGCACGGGACCCCCGCGGCGTTCAGGGCCGCCTCGCAATCGCGCGTCGCGCGCGATGCCGCCCAGGCCCCGACCGCCGCGTCGATCTCGGCCTGGTGACCCATGATGCCGGCCATCGAGGCGAACACCGGATCGGCCAGCCAGTCCGCCCGGCCGATCACCGCATAGACGCCGAGATAGGTCTTGGGCGAGACCAGCGGCACCATGATATGGCCATCCGCGGTCTTCAGGGGCGCGAACACCCGCGAGGCGATCCGGGTGTCGCACTGGGCTTCCTGGAACTGGATCGCCACCAGGCTCATCATCGACTCGATCAGGGTGACGTCCACATGACTGCCGACGCCGTTGCGCTCCCGGTGCAGCAGGGCGGTCTGGATCGCGCCGAAGGCATAGGATCCGGCCACCACGTCGGCGATCATCACGCCGCTGTTGAGGGGCGAGCCATCGCCGCCCTGGGCCACGGCCTGGACGTGGTCATAGCCGCTGCAGGCGTGAACCACCGGCGCATAGGCGGCCTGGCCGGCCCGCGGGCCGTTCTGGCCGAACCCGGAGACCGAGCAATAGACCAGCTTCGGATTGTCCTTGCGGGCCGTCTCATAGTCGAGTTCCAGCCGCGCCATGACGCCGGGCCGGAAGTTCTCGACCACCACGTCCGCGCCCTGCATCAGCCGGCGCGCGACCTCGCGGCCGGCCTCGGTCTTGAGATTCAGCGAAATGCTCTGCTTGCCGCAGTTGTAGTGGGCGTAGACCCGGCTCTTCCCCGCGTTCACCGGGGCGGTGAAGCGCATCAGGTCGCCCTCCCCTACCGCCTCCACCTTAATCACCTCGGCGCCGACGTCGGCGAGCATGCGCGTCGTCCACGGCCCGGCGACCATCGACGTGAAATCGACCACCCGGATCCCGTCGAGGGGGCGCCTGGACTGGCCTTCGGGTCCCATCACGCCGCCTCGCGCATCAGCAGGTCGATGACGTGGGACCGGAGCTCGGCCGTGCCGCCCAGCATTTCGGCGTTCGCCCGCGCGCGCTTGAAGTAGAGGTGGTTGGTCATTTCCCAGGTGAAGCCGATCGCCCCGAAGACCTGGATGTTCTGGTGTGTGGCCTTGCGATAGGCGTCGCTGGTGTAGGCCTTGGCCATGGTCGCGGCGAGCGAGGCGCTCGGCTGCGCCTCCGACAGCATCCAGGCGGCGTACAGGACCGCGGCGTTGGAGCACTCCACCAGACCGAAGGTCTCCGCGAGGCCATGCTTGATCGCCTGGTTCGCGCCGATCGGCCGGCCAAAGGCCATCCGCTGCTTGGCGTATTCGGTGCTCATCTCCAGCACCTTCTGCAGGCCGCCGGCGTTCTCAGCCGACAGCACCAGCAGCAGGCGGTCCTTGATCCAGGGCCAGATCTCCGCGTCGTCGGCGGCGATCAGCTCGGCAGAAGCGTTCGCGAACCGGACGTTGCAGAGCTGACGTGTGGTGTCGCGCCAGCGCAGCAGCTCGATCTCCACGCCCGCGGCCGTGGCGTCCACCAGGTAGAGGCCGCGGCGGCCGCCGTTTTCGGCTGCGACCACGATCATGTCCGCCGCCGCCGCGTCGACCACGAACGCCTTCGATCCGTTCAGCCGCCAGTCGTCGCCATCCGCGGTCGCCCTGGCGTCGGAGGCCGGTCCGTCGCACGTCCCGTCGGCGTCGCAGACCGCCAGGGCCAACTTCAGGTCGCCGGTCACCGCCATCGGCAGCAGGCGCTCCTTCTGGGCTTCGGATCCGCCCTTGAGGATCGACCAGACGCCGGCCAGGGCGCCGGAGATCGGGCAGGGCAGGAGCGCGCGGCCCATCTCCTGGAGGATCATCGCCAGGTCCAGGCAGGACATGCCCAGGCCCTGATAGGCCTCCGGAACGATCAGGCTGGGCCAGCCGAGTTCGGCGATCTTGCCCCACATGCCGAGGTAGTCGACCTGTTCTACGGTCGCGCCCCGCTTCAGCAGCGGCTGCAGGTTCACTTCCTCGTCGAGGAAGGCCCTGGCGGAATCCCGAAGCATCCGGTGGTCGTCGCTCAGTGCGAAATTCATGTCGCTTGCTCCAGAGGCGTGTTCAGTTCGCCGGCTTCAGTTCGGGGCGCTGCGTGTCGATCCACGGCCCCTTGGCGGTGGGATCGACGTCCCGCGGCAAGCCCAGCAGGCGCTCGCCCAGCACGTTCTTCAGGATCTCCTGGGTGCCAACGCCCAGGGTCACCGCGGGACTGAACCAGAAGGCGTAGTCCCAGTTGTCGAACAGGTGCCGGGACTCGTTCGGCAGCGGGAAGATCTCCTCGCCCTCGACCAGGCCGCCCTGGCCCTGGACGCGCTTGGCAAGGTCGAGCAGCCGCTGGCCGTGCGGCGCCGCCAGCATCTTGCGCACCGCGGCCTCGGGCCCCGACGGGGTGGCGTTCATCCGGTCGGTCAGCGCCCGATAGGCCAGCAGCCGCAGCAGTTCGCCTTCGATGTAGAGCTGCGCGGCCTCGTCGCGGACGCCGGGATCGTCGATGTGGCCGGTCTGGATCAGGGCCTTCACCAGGTCCCGCGCCGAGGGTCCCTGGCCCCACACCGCGCCTGGCTTGGACAGGGCGGCCCGTTCGGTCTGGAGCTGCAGGTTGGACAGCCGCCAGCCCTCGCCCTCCTTGCCCAGCAGCCGGTCGGCCGGAACCCTTACGTCGTCGAGGAAGACCTCGTTGTACTCGTGCGCCGCCCCGGTCATGTCCTGGATCGGCCGCACCGTGACCCCGGGCGCGTCCATGTCGATGAGAAACTGCGACAGGCCGGCGTGCTTCGACGCCGTCGGGTCGGTCCGCGCCACCAGCACGCCGATCTTCGAGGTGTGGGCGTTCGAGGTCCAGATTTTCTGGCCGCGGACCACATAGTGGTCGCCCTCGCGCTGCGCCGAGGTCCGCAGGCCGCCCAGGTCCGAGCCGCCGGAGGGTTCGCTGAACAGCATGCACCAGCCCTCCTCATAGGAGAGCGCGGGCGGCAGGAACCGCGCCTGCTGTTCCGGGGTCCCATGGGTCAGGAGCGATTGCGCGCAGTTGTTGATGGCGACGGGATTGACGCTGCTGGGGGCCGGCAGCCCGGCGCGCTTGATCTCGTCGTCGATGATGAGCTGCAGCTCTGTGTCGGCGTCCAGACCCCAGGGCCGGGGCCAATGGGGCACGACATAACCGGCCGCGAACAGCTCGCGGCCGGTGGGATTGGGGTGCCTCTCAAACCAGGCGCGGACGTCCAGCCGCCGCGGGTCGTCATCTTTCGGCAGGTCAAAATCCATGGGTCGCTCCTAGAACACGGCCGGGTAGCGGCCACCGTCGAGCATGACGTTCTGGCCGGTTATGAAGCCGGCATGGGCGCTGCAGTAGAAGGCGCAGACCGCGCCGAACTCCTCCACCCGTCCCATCCGCCCGGCCGGGCCGCTCTTGGCCGCCTTGGCCATGGCCTCGTCGAGCGCGCTGCCGCTGGTCGACGTCATCCGCGCGATGTTCGAGCGCAGGCGGTCGGTCTCGAACTGTTCGGGCAGCAGGCTGTTGATGGTGACGTTCGAGCCGACGTAGCTCGGGGCGATCCCCTTGACGAAACCGGTCAGGCCGATACGGGCCGCGACGGACAGGCTGAGCGCCGGGTTCGGCTGCTTGACCATGGCCGATGTGATGTTGACGATCCGCCCGAACCCGCGCTCGGCCATGCCGTCCACGACCGCGCGGATCAGCATGATCGCGGCCAGCATGTTGCCGTCCACCGCCGCATGCCACTGTTCGACCGAGAATGTCCGCCAGTCGCCGACCGGTGGGCCGCCGGCGTTGTTGACCAGGATGTCGGGGGCCGGGCAGGCGGCCAAGGCCGTGGCGCGGCCCGCCTCGGTGGCGATGTCGCCCACCGCCGTGATGATGCCGACCGGGTAGCGAGACCTCAACTCGGCGGCCGTCGCCTCCAGCGTCTCGGCGGTCCGCGCGGTCAGCACCAGATTGACGCCTTCGGCGGCCAGCGCTTCGGCGCAAGCCTTTCCCAGCCCCTTGCTCGCGGCGCAGACCAGCGCCGTGCGGCCTTCAATTCCCAGATCCATCGTCGCTGTCGTCCTGCATGTGAGGGAGGCCTCGCGGCCTAGAGCATGGTGCTTCCGCCGTTGACGCTGATCACCTGGCCGGTCACGAACGCCGCGTCGCGGGAGGCGAGATAGGCGGTCATGGACGCCACCTCATCGCAGGCCGCGGGCCGACCCTTGGGGATCACCGCCAGGAATTTGTCGATCAGCGGATTGCGGGCCTCCATGGCCGCAGCGACCATGGGGGTCATCACCATGCAGGGCGCCACGGTGTTGACCGTGATGTCGTATCCCGCGAACTCGCGCGCCAGACCCGTGGTCAGGCCATGCACGCCGCCCTTGGCCGCATTGTAGGCCGCGTGATCGGCCAGCCCGTTGCGGACCGAGTCGGCGCCGATGCTGACGATGCGCCCATAATTCTGCTCGATCATCAGCGGCAGCGCCGCGCGACAGCACCACAGGCAGGTCCAGATATTGCGGTCCAGGGTGCGCCGCAGGGTCTCGGGGGTGTGTTTCAGGAACGGCAGGATCACGCCGCCGCCGGCGTTGTTGACCAGGATGTCGAGATGACCGAACCGGCGCTTGGCCAGGTCCATCAGCGCCACGGCGGTCGGCTCCAGGCTGAGGTCGCCCGCCAGCCACGGCGCGTCATCCCCGAGGCTGGCGGCGAAGGCGGCCAGCGCCGCCTCATCCACATCCGCCAGCACCACCTTCGCGCCATCGTCCACCAGCCGGCGGGCGATGGCCTTGCCGATCGGACTTGCGGCGCCGGTGACGACGGCCACCTGGCCGCCAAGTGGGGCGCTCATTCCGCGGTCTCGAGCTCGAACTGTTCCACCGCGCCGGTCGATCCCATGCCCGGGCTGGGCGCGCCGCCCCAGTAGTCGATCGATTCCAGCTTCATCGGCAGCAGTCGCGGCTCGCGGTCGCCGACCTCCGGGAATTCCTCCATCCCGTAGCTGTATTCGAGCGTCAGGCGGTCGGGATCGAGGAAGTAGAGGAAGACCGACTCCGACGGCGGATGCCGGCCGGGACCGAACACGATGGGAACCTCATGGGCCTTTACCCGGTAGATGGCCTTCCCGATGTCGTCGATCTCGGTGACCATGAAATTCACGTGGTGCAGGTGGCCCTTGCCGTCCGGCGATCCCCCCAGGCCGAGGCTGTGGTGCAGCGGATTGGGGAAGCAGCGCATGAAGGTCACCGCGCCCTCGATGCGATCGGAGGCGCGGAAGTTGAGTTCCTCCAACATGAACCTCTCGCTGGCCGCGCGGTCCGGACTGTTCATCACCAGGTGGCCCAGACGCTCGATCTTGGTGTGGGTGGGCGCGTAGGGGCCCTCGGCGTCCGCCATGTCGACGAAGAACTCGAATGTCGCCCCCAGGCTCGGCACGACCGAACGGAACGCTTCGCGGACCCCCAGGGCCGCTGCCTCGCCCGCCGGCACCGGCAGGATCGGCAGGCCAAGCCCGCGCAGCTGGTCACGGACCGCGGCCAGCGCCGCATCGCTCTCCATCCACCAGCCGACCCGCTTCAGCCCGGGCGCGCCGCCCTGGGTCAGCATGAGGTCGTGGTGCGCGCCGCTGCAGCGGAACATGGCGGTGTCGGGGAGGTCCGTTTCGACCGGCGTCAGGCCCACGACGTCGCGATAGAAGCGCCGGGAGGCCTCCAGGTCGCTGACGTTCAGGGCGACATAACCGAGCTGTTTGTAGCGGATGGCGGCTGGAGCCATGACCAGATCTCCCTAGGTGTCGATGGGTCAGCTTTGGCGCTGGCTCCGATCAGACGATGATGCTGACGCGGCCCTGCGGACGCAGGCTGCTCATGTCGAGCGCGGTACGCTTGCTGGCGATCTTCAACGCGCCGCCGACCGGGCGCAGCACATGCCGGTGCCGCCCGAAATAGGTGTCGGTGACATCGGCCTTCGATCTGAAGGTGATGAAGACGGACGAGACCTCGCAGCCGGCCGCCGTCTGATTCAGGATGCGGACATTGCTGATCATCCGCACGCAGCGCGAGCGCGGATATTCGGCGTGGGCGCCCTTGTCGTTCAGGCGGGCCACCCGGTAGCCTAGGCGCTCGTAGTCGTCGGCGATGTAGAACAGCGACTCGGCGGACCTGACCCCGTCATCCGCGTTCGCGGGCGGAACCTCATAGGTCGCGCCTTCCGCGAACAGGGCGAGCCAATCGTCCAGCCGCCACTCGTCCAGCAGGGCGGCCTCGTGGAACAGGAAGTCCTCGGCCTCGGACCGGCCGAGCCGGGTCAGGGTGGCCACGCCGCTCACGCGCCCACCCCCTGCAATGCGCCTTCCCTGGTGCGATGGCCCCATTCTCGCCAGAAGGCGCGCATCTGCGATTCATCGTCGCCGAACGGCTCGGCCCGCAGCATGCCCTTGGAGATGTCGTTCCAGCCGACCTCCTTGAGATTGCGATAGCCCTTCTGGCAAAGCTCCAGCGCCTCGTTGTCGTCCGGCGTCGCGAAGCCGCCCGGACCCAGGAATTCGAGGTAGTTGAACAGCCGCCACTTGCGCATCTGTTCGCTCTCGTCCTTGGGCGCGAGCGCCCAGGCGTTGACGTGCATGAAGTCCGGCGCGACCGGATAAAAGGTCCGCACCGTCAGCGCCATGACGTCATTGATGACCAGGTTCGGGAAGATGATCAGGTTGCGGCTCTTGCGCGCGATGCGGTCGGCCGTGGCGAAGCCCAGGCGGCTTTCCAGGTCGGCGCGGATCCGCGCGACCTCGACCTTGCCCGCCTCGCCCCACGGCGGAATCCAATTGGCCACCGGCCGGCCCCAGGGCGCGTAGCCCTCGACCACTGCGTGACCGTTGCCCAGGTCGACGCCGCGGTTGCCGCGATTGTCGCCGCCGCCCATGGTCGACATGTCGGCCGTGCCGCCGGTGGCCTTCATCAGATAGTCGAAATAGGTCTGATGGGTGGTGGCCGCATGGTAGCCGTCGGCGCTGTTCTCGACCAGCAGCTTCCAGTTGGCGCGCATGCTGTAAGCCTGCTCGCCGGCGACGATCTCCATGCCCGCGCCGCTCTGATCGGCGACGAGATCGATGTATTCGCAGGCGTTGCCGAGATAGTCGTGCAGCGACTCGACCGTATCTAGAAAGCACACGAAATAGAGGCCGCGATAGCTTTCCAGACGCGTGACCGGCTTCAAGTTGGCGCAGCCATCGGAATTGAAATCCGGCGGATAGTTTCCGTCCTTGAAGCGGGTCGCAAAGGCCCCGTTATTGTTGAACGCCCAGCCGTGATAGAAACACTGGAACGACATGGCGTTGCCGCGCGGCTCGCGGACCACCTGCGCGCCGCGGTGGGGGCAGGTGTTGTAGAAGGCGCGGACCTGGCCGCTGCGGTCGCGGTTGAAGATCAGGTCGCGTCCGCCGACGCTGCGCGCGACGAAGTCGTTGATTTGTGGAAGCTCGGACTCGTGACCGATATAGAGCCAGCAGCGATCGAACACCTGCTCGCGCTCAAGCTTGAGGATCGCCTCGTCCACGAAGGCCTTGCGCGAGACTTTGAAGCGCGCGCCGGCAATATCCTCTCTGACCCAAGGGTTTGCGTTCTCGCCTGAGTCAAGCTTGTCCAGCATCTCGGCCTCCTCCAGCGCTTCTTATCTTGGTCTCGGCAACCGCTTCGACGCCCTGAAACAAATGGTAGGACCATTGGTAGCATCGCTCCCGTGGAAGCGTCAAACGCGTTCGGCGCTCAGCCGATAGCGAGGAAGCGGCGTGCGGCGCCTTGCTCCAGGCTCGCCAGGGCGTCGGGGGTCACCGGGGCTCCGCGGAGGAAGCCGACGGGGTCGGCCTGCAGGATGTCGTAAGGATAGTCGGTGCCCAGAAAGACCTGTCCGGGCGCCATCTGCGCCACCAGGTGCGCGAGATAGGCCGGGTCATAGACATTGCTGTCGTAGAACATCCGCCGGGCGACCTGGCTCGGGGGCTCCGCCGCGGAGCCGCCGAAGCCCTTGGTCAGCCGCCACCCCTGGTCCATGCGGCCAAGCAGCGAGCCGAGCGCCCCGCCGCCGTGGCTGAAGCCGATGCGCAGGCGAGGATGGCGGGCCATCACGCCGGACAGGATGAGGGAGGCCGCCGCGAGGCCGGTGTCGAGGGGAAAGCCGGCGAAGGCGGTGAGCAGCGGCTGTCCCGCGACCCCGCGGGTGGCCAGCGGATGCAGGGCGTGGACGAAGACCGCCAGCCCCAGCTGCTCGGCCGCCGCCCACACCGGCTCGAACCGGGCGTCGCCGACCGGCGCGCCCAGGACATTGCTGCCCACCTCGATGCCGTCCAGGCCGAACCGCGACTTCAGGGTGCTCAACGTCCGCACGGCTGCCTCCGGATCCTGCATCGGCGCCATGCCCAGGCCGCGGAACCGGCGCGGCGCGGCTGCGACCATCTTGGCGATGAAGCCGTTCATATGGTCGCACATCGTCTCGGCGGCCGGGGTCTCGAACCAGTACGAGAGCAGTTCCGGCATCGGCGAGAGCACCTGAACCGCCAGTCCGTCCCGGTCCATGCCCTCGATCCGCCGCGCCGCGTCCCAGGAGCGATCGTCGAGCTCGCGGAACGGCTTGCCCTCGATGGTGACCGTCCGTCTGCCGGCGGCTCCGCAGACCATGCAGGGCCAGCGGGCCTCGGTCATCGACGGCGAGGCGGGAAACTCGCCCGGGACCACGTGGCAATGGACGTCGATCACGCCGGCCTGCAGGTCGCTGAGCATCGTCGGCCTCCCTCGAATGGATGCGACGGGCGGCTTCGGCGCTACCTCTTTCGCAAATGGTCCGGCCATTTGCGTCGGACTATAGGTCGACGGTGCGGGTGCGCAACCTCCGGCTAGAGCCTTTCCGGTTCAAATGGAATCATTTGAACCGGACAAAAAGGCTCTAAATCAAAAACTTAGAGCACGACGGGCGCTTGAACCGGTATCCACTTCAAGCTGTCGTGCTCTAGCGGCGAAAGCTGCGCCTAGTGGGCTGCGGCGCGGGCCACGACGTAGCCGTGCAGGAAGGCCAGGTTCTCGGAGATGGCGCGGGACGCCCCATCCGCGTCGCGCGCCCGCAGCCGGGCCAGGACGTTGCGGCGAAGGACCAGCAGTTCGGTGGTGAACTCGATCTTGTGGCTGAACACAAAGTTCAGCGAGATGGACGTGGTCGCGTCGATCAGCATCGCCAGCACCTCGTTGCCGGAAATCTCGCCGAGCAGGCTGTAGAAGGCGCGTACATGGTCCTCGAGGCGCGCGCGCGCGTTGGCCGCCGCCTCGGTGTCGTCGATGTTCTGCGCGATCCGGTCGAGATCCGTCGCCTTGCCGCGCTCGCAGACCAGTTGCACTGCGCGGCCCAACAACAGGGCTCGGACCTCCATCACGTCGCGCAGGGGAATTTTCCCCAGGACGATGATGTCGTTGATCGAGCGGCTGACGGTCTCCGGGTCGCCGCTGCGGATGAAGGCGCCACCGGTGACGCCCTTCTGCAGCTGGATCAGGCCGGTCGCCTCCAGCGCCCGCAACGCTTCGCGCACCGCCGACCGGCTGAACCCAAGCTGCTCGGCGAGATCGCGTTCCGCGGGGAGCTTGTCGCCGGTCTTCAACAGGCCACTGGCCAGATCGCTGCGAACCTTGTCGTAGACGACTTCGAAGGCGCGGCGGGTCTTTGTCGCCGGGGGCCGGGTCGTCTCGCCATCCGCCATGTGTCGACTCCAGGCCTTGGCCGATCACGGGTCGCTCGGTTCGGCCGATGGCTAGCCTGAATAGCGGTCATCGGCTTTCCCGCGCAACCCGCGCAACCCGCGCCGCTCGCTCCGGCGCGCGACGGAGGTCCCCACGGCGATGACCCGCAGCGCCTTGAGGGTGAAGCCGGTCAGCGACGCGAGCACGACGATGTGTCACCCCCGGCGGCGGCCGGAGGCTCGATCGTCAGGGCTTCACCAACATCTTGCCGGTGTTGCCGCCCTCGAAGAGTCTGCGCAGGGCGGCGGGGAAGGCGTCGATGCCGTGCTCGACCTGCTCCGGCATCTTCAGCGTGCCCGCCTTCAGCCACTGGGCAAGTTGGGCGTGGGCTTCGCCATAGCGCTCGGCGAAGTGCATCACGGTGAAGCCTTCCATCCGCGCATAGCGTTCGGCCAGTCGCAGGTAGAGGCTGGGCCCACGCACGTGGTCGTGGTCGTTGTATTGCGATATGGCGCCGCAGATCACCACTCGGCCGCGCTCGCGGATGTGGTCCAGCGCGATGTCCAGCAACTCGCCGCCGACATTGTCGAAGAACACGTCGATGCCATCGGGCGCCAGCACCTTCAGCCGCGCGGCGACATCCTCGTTCTTGTAGTCGATGCCCGAATCCAGGCCGAGGGTCCGGGTGAGGAACGCGACCTTTTCTGGACCGCCGGCCAGTCCGATCACCTTGGCGCCGAGGTTCTTCGCGACCTGGGCGGCGATGCTGCCGACCGCCCCCGCCGCGGCCGACACCAGCACCGTGTCGCCGGCCTTGACCTCGCCGACATAGCGGATGCCGGCATAGGCGGTGATGCCCGTGGTCAGGCCCAGTGCGCCGAGATAGGTCGACAGCGGCAGGGCGTCATCGATCTTCTGGAGCATCGCCGCGGGCATGGTGGCGTAGGTCTGGGCCAGCAGGGGGCCGGAGACGGCGTCGCCGACCGCGAAGCCCGGCGCGTTGCTCTCGATCACCCGTCCGACGCCGAGCGCGACGACCGCGCCGCCGAGCGGAACCTGCTGATGCAGGCCTTCGACAGCGTTGAGGCTGGTGCGGATGAAGGCATCGATGGAGAGCGAGTCCGCCTTGACCAACACCTCGCCTTCGCCCGGCTCGCGCGCCGGTTCCTCCTCGATGCGGAAGTGCTCCGGCCCGACCATGCCGTTGACGTACTCGACAAGCACCACCTTGCGGTTGATCGGGCGATTGGTGGCTGATGGCATTCAGAGTTCCTCGTTTGGATCGATTGGAATCGCGCGGTTGTGGGTTGCCGCGA
>NZ_JANXWD010000053.1 GCF_025351295.1 Phenylobacterium sp. | reverse complement strand
GCCGGGGTTGTCCCCGGCCCGCCACCGCTTGGGTCAGCCTAGCGGCCTCAGAAGGTGTAGGTCACCCGGCCGTAGTAGTAGCCGCCGTTGATCCCGAAGGGCGAGAAGCCCAGCGGGGCGTCGTAGACGTTGGCCCCGTCGGCCGGCCGCACGCCACCCGAGCCGTTGGGGATGTTCGGGGTCTTCGGCGCCTTGTGGTCGAAGAGGTTGTTGGCGCCGATGTTGATCTTGATCGCCGGGGTGACGAAATAGCCCACGTCCAGGTCGGTGATGGCGGTGGTGCCGATCCGGGCCTTGACGCCGCCGTTGCCGGTGCCGTCAAGGCTGACGATCTCGGACGACTTGCCGTAGACCGTCTCACGCAGGTTCACGGTGAACTTGTCCAGCGTGTAGAAGGCGCCGAACACCACCTTGCCCCGCGGGGTGGCGGTGGTCAGGTAGCTCAGCGCCAGCGGGGCCAGCAGCGTGGTCTGGCTGAAGGCGGGCGCCACGACCTGGGCCGGGAGCGGCGCCTGGCTCAAGACGGTCGTCTTGTTGTAGTTGACCGCCACAGACCAGTCGACGTGGCCCATGTCGCCGAAGTCGGAGGCGTAGTTGCCGGTGATTTCCACGCCGCGGGTGCGGGTGGTCGCGGCGTTGGTGAAGATGCTCACGCCCACATAGCTGAGGCCGGTGGGGTCAAGCACGTTGCCGTGGGCGGCGATGGCGTCCAGCACGTTGCGCGAGACGATCGTCGAGCCGACCTGGCCCAGCAGGATGCCGCTGCCGATGATCCGCTTCTTGATGCGGATCTGGTAGGCATCCATCGTGATCTGCAGGCCCTCGATCGGATGCAGCACGAAGCCGCCGCTGAAGTTGATGGACTTTTCGGGCTTCAGGTTCTGGAAGCCGATCTGCTTGGCCGCCGCCGAGTTGGCCGGCAACTGCACCACCGCGAAGGTCGGCGCCACGTTGGTGGCCGAATAATATTCCTCGGCCAGCGTCGGGGCGCGGAAGCCGCTGGAGACCGTGCCGCGGATCGCGACCATAGGGTTGAAGTCGTAGCGGGCGGTCAGCTTGCCGACCGTGGTGCTGCCGAAGTCGCTGTAGTGCTCGTAGCGGCCGGCGAGATCGACCTTGAGGCCGGGCATCACCTCGGCGGCCAGGTCGCCGTAGACCGCGTAGTTGGTGCGATGGTGCTTGCCGGCGTCGCTCGGCTGGAAGCCCGGATAGGACTGGCCGCCTTCCTTGTAGATCGAGAAGGGGTCGCCGGCGCTGATCTGGAAGGTGTCGCGGCGGGCCTCACCGCCGACGGCCACCGTGAGCTGCGAGGCCAGGCCGACGTCGAAGCCCTTCACGATGTCGAGGTTGTTGGTCCATTCCGTGGAGCGGAAGGCGCCGTCGTAGAAGTTGCGCGGCGTCAGGCCGGTGTCGGTGAACAGCGAGGCGTTGGCCGAATTCAGGGTGGAGATCTGGTCGCGAACATGGCCGTAGGTGGTCGACAGATCCCAGTCCCAGCCTTCGTACGATCCCTTGACCCCGCCGCCGGCCGAATAGTCGTCTTCCTCAAGGTGCTCCTTGGGGTCGAAGCCGATCGGGAACGGCACGATGGTGACCCCCGCGACCGTCCGCTTCACCTTGCTGGGGACGCGGTAGTTCTCGAAGGCCGAAGCCAGGCGGTGGGAGTAGCTGGCCGTGGCGTAGAGCTCGATGGCGTCGGTGAGCTTGTAGCCCGCGTTCAGATAGCCGTTGTAGATATTGTACTGCGCGTCGCCGTTGATCTGGTTGGGCGTCGGGAACTGGGCCGCCAGCGGCACGCCGGCCTTGTCGATGGCGTTGTCGGTGGGCAGGATCGAACCGTCGCGGGCCTGGACCCGGCGATCCGCGCCGCCACGCAGGCTGAAGCCGTGGTAGCGATTCTCCAGCGTGACGTTGACGAACCCGTCCGCGCCGATCGGCGCGCCGAAGTTCAGCGAGATGGCGGCGGTGTCACCGTCGCTCTTGTAGTACTGGCCCGCCGTGGCCATCGCGACGCCGCCGTGATTGGCGGACTTCAGGATGATGTTGACGACGCCGGCGATGGCGTCGGTGCCGTACTGGGCTGCCGCGCCGTCCTGCAGCACTTCGACGTGGTCGATCGCGCCCACCGGGATCAGGCTGAGGTCGGCCGTGGCCGCGCCCTGGTAGGGCCCGCCAAGTACGTGCAGGTTGCCGGTCGGGTGACGGCGCTTGCCGTTGACCAGGACCAGGGTGTCATTGGGGTTCAGGCCGCGCAGCGCCGCCGAGAGCGTCAGGCTGCCCGTATCGCCGCCGATCGCCTCGGCGGTGAAGGAGGGCAGGTTCTGGCTCAGCGCCTGGATCAGGTCGGGCTGGCCGACCCGCTGCATGGCGCTTGCGCCCAGCACCTGGACCGGCGCCGGACTATCGGCGGCCTTGAGGCCGGTGACCCGGGTGCCGGTGACGATAACTTCACTCACCGCGGTAGCGGCTGCGGCGTCCGCTTCCGCGGCGACGGCTTGAGACGATATGCAGGCGCCGAGCACCAGCATGCTGCTGAATGCGAATAGGTTCTTCATGAGTTCTTGCCCCGCCATTAAGTTGAGTTAGAAACCGGCGCTTCCCCCGCAGGACAGACCTAAAGACCCGACAAGCCGTCTAGAGTGCTGATCTGCGTCACAGGGCCCCGACCCCTTCGATAACTTTTTTCCGAGCCTCCCCTCGAGACTCGGACGAGACTTCCCGCAGTCGCAGAGCCCCGACAACAGATGACGCGTTCATGACAGGTGGCTCAAGAGAATTTGCCGCTTACGGCAAAAAAAATGGGCAATCGGGCGCTTCGGCGCCCCAAACTGCACCGATGACAGGCATTGCGACCGATCCTCGCCGGCGGACAGGCGCTTCCCGGACCTCGCGCTTGCCCTTAGCTTGTGCTCTGTCAGGAGCGAGTCACGGTCGGACGCAGGGGCCTTGGGCAGGGCTCCCAGGCGTTCTGCAGGCCATAAACAACAGGTCAGCGGGCCGGCCGCGGGGTTGCTCCGCACCCCGGTGGCCCGGAGATCGGGACAAATGTCGAGGGATTGGTGATGGACGATCTGAATGTTGGGCGCTCGGGCGTATTCACGCGCCGGCGGTTCTTCGAACAGCTGGCGGCGGTGGGCGGGGTCTCGCTGGCCATGGCCGGGATGGACGCCCTGGGCTTCGGCTTCGCCTCGGCCGCCACCATGCCGCCGCCCCTGGCCGGGGGCGCCAAGAAGACCAAGGTAGTGATCCTGGGCGCCGGCCTGGCGGGCCTGACCGCCGCCTATGAAATGGGCAAGGCCGGCTACCAGGTGCAGGTGCTGGAGGCGCGCAGCTTCGCCGGCGGCCGCGCCCAGACGGCGCGCAAGGGCTTCCAGGACACCGACCTGCTGGGCAACCACCAGCTCTGCGACTTCGACGAGGGGCACTACATCAACATCGGCCCCTGGCGGATCCCCTACCACCACCAATCGACCCTGCATTACGTGAAGAAATTCAACGTGCCGATCGAACTGTTCAACAACGACAACGACGCGGCCTATGTCTATTTCGAGAAGGGCAATGGCAAGCTTGCGGGCAAGCCGGTGCGCAAGGGCCAGCTCGCCGCCGACGCTCGCGGGTACACCGCCGAGCTGATGGCCAAGGTGGCGTCCAAGGGCGACCTGGACGCGGCGCTCTCCCCCGCCGACCGCCAGACCTTCATCGCCTATCTGGTCAACGAGGGCCGCCTTCAGGCCTCCGACCTGACCTACAAGGGCACGGACGGCCGCGGCTACGACATCCTGCCGGGCGCCGGGATCGATCCGGGGCCGGGCAAGCTCTCCACCCCGTTCGCCTTCTCCGACGTGCTGAGTTCGCGCGCCTGGTTCGTGCTGACCTCGGTGGCCGGCTGGGAACAGCAGCGCACCATGCTGCAGCCGATCGGCGGCATGGACCAGATCCCCAAGGGCTTCGTGCGCAACCTGCCGCCGGGGGTGATCACCTACAACGCCCTGGTCGACCAGATCCAGCAGGGCCCGAACGGCGTGAACGTCTCCTACACCGACGCCAAGGGCGCCAAGGCCGAGGTCGCCGGCGACTACATCATCTGCACCATCCCGCTGTCGGTGCTGAAGAGCATCAAGATGGACGTCTCCAAGCCGTTCCTGGCGGCGATGAACAACGTCGCCTACGCGCCGGTGAACAAGATCGGCCTGCAGATGAAGACCCGCTTCTGGGAAGAGAACCACTGGATCTATGGCGGCCACGTCTACAACGACATCCCCGGCATCGGGACCATCTCCCTGCCCTCGGGCGGCTGGCACAGCCAGAAGGGCGTCCTGCTGGGCTACTACGCCTTCGGCGGCGAGGCCGCGAAGATCAGCGCCCTCTCTCCGGCGGCGCGAGCCAAGTTCGCGGTGGAGCAGGGCCAGAAGATCTTCCCGGAGTATGGCGCCAACTTCGAGACGTCGTTCTCCAAGTCCTGGCACCTGGACAAGCACAACCTGGGCGGCTGGGCCGAGTGGAGCGAAGACGGGCGCAAGACCGCCTATCCGCTGCTCAACGAGCCGGACGACCGAATCTACCTGGCCGGCGAGCACCTGAGCTACCTCGGCGGCTGGCAGGCCGGCGCCATCGAGAGCGCCTGGCAGCAGATCGCCAAGATCCACGCGCGGGTGCACAAGGCATGAGGACGACGATGCAGAAGACCTGGGCCCTGGCCCTCCTGGCGCTCGTCCTGCCGGCGGGTTCGCTGGCGCAGACTCCGGCCCAGCCGGCTCCGGCGGCGCCCGCCGCCGCGCCGCCAGCCCTGTCAGGCGAGGCGGTGTACGCCAGCAACTGCTCGGCCTGCCACCAGCCGACCGGACTGGGGATCTCCGGCCCGTTCCCGGCGCTGGCGGCCAACACCCTGGTCACCGGTCCGCCCGACGTGCTGACGACCACGGTCCTGATGGGGCGGGGCGGCATGCCGGCGTTCAAGAACGAGCTGGGCGACGACGACATGGCCGCGGTGCTGACCTACATACGCGGCGCCTGGGGCAACACGGCGGCGCCCGTCGCCAAGGCCGATGTCGTGGCGTTCCGCGCCAAGGCCGCCGCCGAGGCGCAGCCCAAGGACCTGCAGGCGCACTGAAGCCGCGCGGCTGCGGCCCGGGCGCTCAGGCGGCCGCGGCGGCGCGCTTCATGGCCTTGAGGTTGCCGCCCAGGAACTTGAGGAACCCGTCGGTCGCCTCGGTCTGGTCGACCCCCTCGGCCGGTTCGAAGTCGACGATCAGCTCGATCCGGCAGACGCCGTCGGCCAGCGGCACGACCGAGACGGTCGAGACGTAGGACGCCATGTCCGCCCGATCCAGGCTGTAGCTGTAGTGATGCTCGCCCTCGGAGACCATCAGCTCCACGACGGTGCGGCCGCCGCGCAGGCCCAGGGTGCGGACCTTGCCCTTGGCGGTGACCTCCGTGCTCTCGGACTCCACGATCGGCGCCCACTTGTGCATGCCGGAGAAGTCGCCGATCACCGCCCACACCTTGGCCGCGTCCAGCGGCACGACATCGCCCAGAACCAGTCGTCGCATCGGAACCTCCCTGTTTTGCGGGCAGTCTAGGCGACGACGGCGAGGTGTTCCATGCCGCGGAAGAATGGCAGCTTGCGCCAGGCCGGGGTCGCGTCCGGGTCGGCCAACCGGAGGTCCGGGAACCGCTCGAACAGCTTCACCAGCGCCACCTGGGCCTCCAGACGCGCCAGCGGTGCGCCGATGCAGATGTGCGCCCCGCCGCCGAACGCGACGTGCGGTTTGTGCTTGCGGCTCACATCGAAGCGGTGCGGGTCCTCGTAGGTCTCCGGATCGCGATTGGCGGCGCGCAGCGACACGGTCAGGGCCTGTCCGGAATGCAGCGGGCAGCCGCCGACCGCCATGTCCGACGAGACGATGCGGCCGGTGATGTCCACCGGCGGGTCGTAGCGCAGCACCTCCTCGACCACCGCATTGATGATCCCCGCATCGGCCCGCAGCTTGGCGAGCTCTGTCGGGTTGGTCAGCAGCAGTCGCACCCCGTTGCCGATCAGGTCGGTGGTGGTCAGGTTGCCTCCGACCAGCAGGGCGGTCAGGTTGATGCGCAGTTCGTCGTCGCTGAGCGCCGCGCCCTCGGTCTGCAGGCGGACCATGTCGGTGATCAGGTCGTCACCGGGGTTGGTGCGGCGGTCGATGATCGCCTCGGTGAAATAGGCGTTGAGCGCGGCGCCGGCGGCCTCCATGACCTTAGTCTGCTCCGGGGTGCGGAACGGGTTCAGCCCCTGGATCACGCCCTCCGACCAGGCGCGGAACTCCACCAGCCGCGCGTGGTCGACGCCGAGGATCGAGGCGATCACGTCGATGGGGATCGGAACGCAGAAGCGGTCCATCAGGTCGAAGGCCGACTCGCCCGCCAGCCCCTGCAGGACCTCGTCCACGATCCGCTCCACCTCTGGCCGGAACCTGGCGACCCGGGCGTAGAGCGCCTGGGCCAGAGGGTGGCGGATGCGGCTGTGATCGGGGTCGTCCAGCATCAGGATGCTGGTCGTCGAGGTGCGCGGCAGGCTGGGATCGGCCTCGGCCAGCAGGCGGCGCGACATGATCGCGCTCTCCTCCGCCCGGATCGGATCGCGCCAGAGCCCGCGGTCGTTGACCACGGCGCGCACATCGCCGTAGCGGCTGAAGAGCACGCTGCCCGATACCGGGTCGGCATGGGCGGGACAGCGGCTGCGCAGGTCGTCCAGCATGGCGTGCGGATCGACGCGATACGCCTCGTTCAGCGGGGTCAGCTCGAGGATCGAGGGCAGCGGCTTGTCGGTCATGGCCAGGTTCCTCGCAGAAGCGTCGATGCACCGCACGTTAAAGGTGACGGCCGCGTCAGGTTTAATCCGAGCAGTGTTAAGTTCAAGGCCTCATTTCCGGTCAGCCGCCATATTGTCGGTCCCCGAACAGAATCGAGCGCTGGTCGTCGCTGAGGCCGCTCAGGCCGCCCTCGATGGTCTCGCGGCGCGCCGGACCCACCTCCATCCCGCGCTGCACCGCCGGTCGGGCGCCGATTTCGTCGGACCAGCGGGCCAGGGCCGGGAAGTCCGCGTGGCGGGCCTGCGCCTGGCGCAGGGTGTAGGGATAGGTGGCGATGTCCGCGATGGTGTAGTCGTCGCCGGCCAGGAACCGGCTCGCCGCCAGCCGTCCGTCCAGCACCCGCAGCAGCCGGCTGACCTCGTTGGCGTAGCGGTCGATCGAATAGGGGTGCTTGTCCTTGGCGTAGGACGAGAAGTGGGCGTTCTGGCCGAACATCGGACCCACCCCGGACATCTGGAACATCAGCCACTGGTGACACAGCGCCCGCGCGCGCGGCTCGGCCGGCACGAGCCGACCGGTCTTCTCGGCGAGGTAGAGCAGGATCGCGCCCGACTCGTTCAGCACGAAGCGCCCCGCCCCGTCCGGCCCCCCACTGCCGGGCCCATCATCGTCGACGATCACCGGCGACTTGTTGTTGGGGTTGAGGGCGAGGAATTCCGGGGTCAGCTGGTCGCCGGCCAGGATGTCGATGGGCTCCAGGCGCCAGGCCAGGCCCATCTCCTCCAGGGCGATGGCCACCTTGCGGGCGTTGGGCGTCGGGCCGCCATAGAGGGTGATCATGCGGTGTCTCCTTCGGCGCTCACCCGCGCGGCCTCGCGGGTGAGATTGGCGGACATCTGCTTGAGGACCCGCAGGCCCACCGCCAGGTCGGCGGGATCGACGCCGGCGCAGGCGATGGCGTTGATCTCATGGGCGTCGGGCATCAGCAGGGCCTTCAGCCCCTCGGCCTTGGGCGTCAGGAAGACGTTCAGCTTGCGCCGGTCGGCCACGTTGCGTTCCCGCCGCACCAGCCCGATCCGGGTCATCGCGTTGAGGGTGGTGACCGTGGTGGGCTCGGTGACGTTGTTGAGCTGCGAGAGGCGCTTCTGCGTGGCGCCGTTCTCCTGCCAGAGCGCGCGCAGGAAGTACCAGAACCCGCTCGTGAGCCCCTTGCGCGCCAGATAGACGTTGAGCAGGCGGTCGAAGGCCCGGTGGCAACGGCGCACCTGGAATCCGAAGCTGTCGCCCGGCGGAAGGTCCACGGGCGGCGTCATATCTTGAACGCCTCGAAGGTCTCCGGCGCGAACAGTTCCTCCGGCTGCAGCCGCCGCGAGGATAGTCCCTGCTCGTGGTGGTAGCGCAGGAAGGTGTCCAGCGTGGCGCGGTTCTTGGCGAACCCATAGGGCCACCAGTCGTCGCCCAGTTCGGCGCGCGCCTCCTCCACCGCCGCCAGCTGCCAGGGCAGCATCGAGGTCATCGCCGAGGTGACCGCCAGGTTGTCGTAGGTGACCTGCTGCGCCGCCTGGAAGGCCTTCAGCAGCGACTGGGCGATCCACCGGTTGGCCTCGTAGAGGCTGCGGCGGATGGCGATCACATGCATGATCGGGAAGATGCCGGTGCGCCGGAAGTAGGCCTTCTCCACCGGCACGAAGTCGGGGAACAGCCGCTTCACGTCGTCCGGCCGGGAATAGAAGGTCGAGGGCGTGCGGGCGGTGTGCAGTGCGTCGATCTCGCCGTCGGCCAGCATCTGCGACAGGGTCTGGCCGGGCCCGATGGGGACCACCTTGAACCGCTCCGGCAGGTTCAGTTTCAGCTTCTCCTCCCGCCCCGGCTCCTCCTCGCCGCCGGTCATGTAGGTGACGCTGGCCGGGTCGACGCCGTATTCGTCCGACAGGATCCCGCGGATCCAGACCGGCGCGGTCATCTGGTATTCCGGCACGCCGAAGCGTTTGCCGATCAGGTCCTTCGGCTCGCGGATGCCGCTCTTCGCCGAGACGAAGATGCAGGAGTGACGGAAGAACCGCGACGGGAAGACCGGGATGGCGATGAACGCCGGGTCGTCGCGCATCAGCGACACCGAATAGGACGACAGCGACATCTCGGCGGCGTCGAACTCGCGGTTGCGCAGCATGCGGAAGAAGGTCTCCTCCACGTGCAGTGGGATCAGGTTGAGGTCGATGCCCTCCGGCGTCACGCGGCCATCGGCGAGAGCGCGCGTGCGGTCGTAATCCCAGCAGGCCAGGGTCAGGCGCAGCTTGCTCATGGGGGGCTCTCCAGTTCGCTCAGGCTGACCTCGCGGCCCTCCGCGCTCGACCTCAGCATCGCCAGGCAGGCGGCCAGGTTGTCCCGGCCCCAGGCGGCGTCGTGCAGCGGCGGCGCGCCCGGCACGATGGCGCGCCACAGTTCGTCGATGACCGCGGCGCGCGGCGCGGCGCGCGGAGGCAGGTCGATGGTGCGGCGCTCATCGGCATAGACCTCGACGCCGGTCGCGGTCGGCCGCAGGTCGGCGCGCTCGCAGCTGGCGATGACCTGGCCGAAGTGTTCGTGGTGGGGCGACCCGGCGGGCGGCGCGGCGGCCTGGCCGCCATACGCCCGCTGGCGCTTGAGCGCCTCCTCCTGGGCGCCCGCCAGCCGCAGCCGCGCGGCGCCGTAGAGGCCGGGGTCCTTGGCCATGCCGGTCTCGCCGATCCAGTCCATGAGGGCGTCGGTGTCGTAGCGGCCGTAGCCGGAATAGCTGAGGGTCGCGGTCGCCCCGCCTTCGAAGGTCAGGAAGGCCTGGTAGGCGCCTTCGGTGGGCCGGTCGGGGTCCCAGGCGCCGGTCTGGGCGCGCACGCTGCGGATCGGCCGGCCAGCCAGCCGCCGGACGACGTCGACCTGGTGCGCCGCCTGGCTGAACACCACCCCGCCGCCGCGCGCCGTGTCCAGTTCTTCGGGCCGGCGCGGCCGGTAAAGGAAGTCGGTGAAGGTCATCATGACGATCATCCGCAGCGCCCCGTGCGCGCCGCTGGCGATCAGGTCGGCCGCGCAGGCGATGGGCGGGTCGTAGCTGTGGCTGGGGCCGACGATGAGCTGGACCCCGGCGTCCCGCGTCGCGGCCTGCATGGCGTCGCACTCGGCCAAGCTGAGCGCCATGGGCTTCTCGACCAGCACAGGCTTGCCGTGGCGCGCCGCCAGGATCGCCTGCTCGGCATGGAACTGGTGCGGCGAGGCGATGTAGACGACCTCCACCTGCGGGTCTGCGCAGAGCGCCTGCGCCGTCTCATAGGCCGGCGCGCCGAACTCGGCCTGGAAGGCGGCGCGGGCCTCGGGCCTGGGGTCGGCGGCCGCGACCAGCCGGCAACGGTCGTCGGCGACGAAGGTCGGCCGCATCAGCACGAAGCCGCGGCTCAGGCCCAGCACGCCGATGCGCAGGATGCGGTCCGCCATGCCTGTTCGCCCGCGCCCTCGCTGGACAGGCCCCGCGCCTGCGCCTAAAATACTTCGATATCTAAGTCTTATTCGACGGCCCACCGTCAAGACCCTGGGAACTAGGCATGAGACCTGCCGACAACGAACTGCTCTGCCGGGTGGAGGGCGAGGCCGCCATGGGGCTGGTCATGCGCCAGCACTGGCTGCCGGCCTGCATGATCGAGGAGGTCGCCGAGGCCGATGGCGCCCCGGTGCGCACCCGCCTTCTGGGCGAAGACCTGGTGGTGTTCCGCGATTCCAAGGGCAAGGTCGGTGTGCTGGGCGAGCACTGCCCGCACCGCGGCGCCTCGCTGGCCTTCGGCCGCAACGAGGACTGCGGCCTGCGCTGCCTCTACCACGGCTGGAAGTTCGGGGTGGACGGCGAGATCCAGGAGATGGCCTCCGAGCCCGCCGACAGCCGGATGCGCAGCCTCAAGCACCAGGCCTATCCGACCGCCGAGGCCGGCGGCTTCGTCTGGGTCTGGATGGGCGACCCCGCGGCGATGCGGCCGTTCCAGCCGCCGGCCTGGGCGCCGAGCCCGGACATCCGCACCTCCATCGTCAAGATGCACGCGGCCTGCAACTGGGCCCAGGTGCTGGAGGGCTCGATCGACAGCGCCCACTCCTCCAGCCTGCACTCCACCAACATGCCGACCGCCGAGGTGGCCGGCTCGACGGCGACCGAGACCGCGTGGCTGCGGCCCTCCAACGACAAGGCGCCGCGGCTGGAGGCCGAGCTCACGGATTTCGGCTTCCACTACGCCGCGATCCGCCGGCCGATCGTCAATGCCGACACCCACGACTACGTCCGCACCACCGTGTTCATCGCCCCATTCACGGTCCTGATCCCGCCCAACGACCAGTACAACCTGGCCCAGATGCTGGTGCCGATCGATGACGTGAACTGCATGTTCTACTGGGTCGCCTGGCACCCCACGAAGGGCATCGAACAGGACGCCTGGCGCAGGTTCTGCGTGGCCGTGCCCGGGGTCGACCTGGACACGGACTGGCGCAAGGTCCGCAACCTCTCGAACGCCTTCAAGCAGGACCGCGCCAGGATGAAGGCCGGCGACTTCACCGGCATTGACGGCATCCCGGCGCAGGACATGGCCATGTGGGAAAGCATGGGCCCGATCGCCGACCGCAGCTTCGACCACCTGGGCGCCAGCGACGTGGCCATCGTCCAGTTCCGTCGCCAGATGGTGGCCGCGGCCGGATCCGTGCTGGACGGCGAGCCCGCCATCGGGACCCGGGCGACGACGCGGCCCGCGGACCTCGCCTCCTACGAGGGCCTGGTCGCCAAGGGCGCGGACTGGCGGGCCTTCACCACCCGCGGCTCGGTCGCCAGGGCCGCCGCCGAATAGTCAGTCTCTTTGACAATCGGTCGGAAGCGCCCCACCAAAGCGGCGGGGTACGCGGAGGCTAAGCAAGGGTGACGGCGGACGACGATATCAGGCATCTGCTGCTGTCGCTGTTGCAGGGCTTCTACTGGTTCGACGAGGGGCTGCAGAACTACCTCCAGGCGCGGGGGTGGCCGGCGGTCACCCGGCCGCAGTCGATGGTGATGGCCAATATCGTGCTGGGCGTGCGCCGGCCGTCGGACATCGCGCGCCGCCTGGGCGTCAGCCGCCAGGCCATCCACGCCACCATCAACCAGATGATCGAGTTGGGCATCGTCGCCCTGGCGGACGACCCCGCCAACGGCCGCGTCAAGCTGGTCGCCCCCACCGCCCAGGGCGAAGCCATGCGCATCGACGCCCAGCGCGCCATGGTGATCATGGGCGAGGAACTGGGCCTGCGCCTCGGCAAGGCCGCGGTCCTGAAGACCGCCCACCTGCTGCACGAAGACTGGGGCCCGCCCCCGACCTTCAACCCGGAGGCGGTGAAGGGGGATAGCTAGATCTTCATTCCGCTCATCCCGGCGAATGCCGGGACCCAGATCTCAGAACTCGGTGGCGATCGGGATGAGTTCTGAGCCACGAGAACCGACATCTGGGCCGCGCCATCTGGGTCCCGGCCTTGGCCGGGATCAGCGGCTCTGATTTCAGTTCGTCGGCGGGCTCTGCGGCTTCGGCCCCTCTTCCGGCTCCACCGTCGTCATGCCGGTCGCGGCCGCGTCGTCCTGCACCTGCTGTTCCTCAGGCGTCGGCGGCGGCTTCGGCGCGACGGGGGTCGCGGGCGCGATCGCCGCGGCGGGGACGGCGGCCTTCGGCGCGGCGGGGGCCTCGACGGGCGTCGGCGGCGTAGGGCGGTCGAAATGCAGTCTCCGGCTCACCGCCAGGGCGACCAGCACCGCCGCGCAGGCCGCCGCGATCCACAACACCGTCTTGAGCATCCGAAGGCCCCCTAAGCCCTACGACTTCGCCGCGACCTGGACCTTGGGCGTCAGCACGCCCACCCGCTGCAGCAGGTCCCGGTCCCAGTCGTAGGGATCGGAGCGGAACTGCATCTGGCCGTCGGTCCCGGCGAACGCGGTCCAGTAGAAGATGAACACCGGCACCTTCGCCGCCAAGGGCGCGCGCACCGTCTTGTCGCCCTCGAGCTGGGTGTCGATCGCCTCCGGGGTCCATTTCGCGTCGCCGGCCAGCAGGGCCTCGGCCAGCTCCCGCGGCTTGGCCAGCCGCACGCAGCCGTGGCTGGCTTGGCGCGAGAAGCGGTCGAAACCGCCCTTCGAGGGGGTGTCGTGCAGATAGACCGCGAACGGATTGTCGAAGTCGAACTTGAAGCGGCCCAGCGCGCTATCGTCGCCCGACGCCTGCTGCAGCCGGGGCGCCCCGCCCTCGACCGGGATGATCCGGTAGCCGTGGGCCGCCAGATAGCCTGGCCTGGCCTTCTCCTTCGGCCACAGCTCCTTCTCGGCGATGCCCATCGGCACGTTCCACGGCGGGTTGATCACCACGCTGTGGATCGCCGACATCAGCATCGGGGTCTCGTCGCCGGGCCGGCCGGAGACCGCCTTCATCGACAGCACCGGCTTGTCGTCGCGAAACAGGGTGACGATGGCGGCGCCGGAGTTCACCTGCACCCGCGTCGCCGGCATGGCCGACGGCAGCCACCGCCAGCGTTCCATGTTGGCGACGATCTGCAGGATGCGCTGGCCGACCGGCTGATTGAGGTAGGCGACCACCTCACGGCCGGCGACACCGTCGGGGTTGAGGCCGAAGCGCCGCTGGGCGCGCTGCACGGCCTCCTGCAGTGGCTTGTCGAAGCCCGCACCGGTGGCCGGGACCAGCGGATCCTCCGCTGCCAGGCGGGCCCGAAGCGCCGCGGCGCGCGGGTCCTTGGCGCCCAGGCCCAGGGGCTTGCCCTCCGGGATCGGCTTCCAGCCGCCATTGGCCGCGATCTCGCGATAGTGGGCCAGGCCGCGACGCAGGGCCGCATACCCGGAGTAGCGGGGCGGCAGGCTGTCCAGCCACGCCTGCAACCGGCCCTCGGCCAGGGCTTTCACCAGGTCAGCCGAGGGGTCATAGGCGGCCGGGCGCACGGCCCAAAGCTCGGGAAAGGCCGCCGCGTCCATGCGGCCGATGTGGACGTCGTGGGCATAGCGCACCAGGCCATCGGCGAAGGCGACCTGCTGGGCGGGACTGAGCACGCCGCTGTCCGGCACGCCGTCGGGCACATAGCTCTTGGGCTGCAGGCCATGCAGGTCGGCGGCGCGCATGATCGCCAGGGCGGTCTGCACCTGGGCCGGTGTCAGGGCGGGGACCTCCACCGGCGCGGGCGGCGGGAGCGGCGCAGGCGGCGCGGCGGCCGGGGGAATCTGCAGGACCGGGGCCGCCGGGGTCGGTTGGGCGGCGGCCAGTCCACCGAACGCCATCGGCGCCAGCGCGGCCACGGCCAGGCAGCGCCTCATGCGTCCGCCCCGCAAGCCCTGCCCGCCCATGATATTTACGCCGTCCTCACTGTTGCCGCCCGGCGACGCCGGGCTTGCGGGTTATGTACGCCACCCGCTGACTCCAGGATGAACGCTTATCTCGCGAGATCGAACAGGTGTGTCGATGTCGCCACATGCGGTGACAGTCGCACTGTCACTTTGGGGCCACAGCGAACGGCCTGCACGGGCGGTCTAGGCGGGAGGGTAGCTGTGCCGCCCGCCATTGGGATCGACGACCCCGTCCTCGGTCACATAGCAAGGGCCCACCGGGGACTTACCGTGGCCGCCGGGGATGTCCAGCACATAGGTCGGCTGGCAGAGGCCCGAGACCCGGCCGCGCAGGTCGGCCATCAGCGCCTGCCCCTCGGCCAGGGTCGTGCGGAAGTGTGCGGTGCCGGGCGCGAGATCGGCGTGGTGCAGGTAGTAGGGCTTGATCCGCAGCTCCACGAACCGCCGCATCAGCGCCTCCAGCGTCGCCGGATCGTCGTTGACGCCCCTCAGCAGCACGGTCTGGCTGACCATCGGGATGCCGGCGTCGAGGATGCGGGCGCAGGCGGCCTCGGCGGCCGGCGTCAGCTCGTCCGGATGATTGGCGTGCAGCCCCACCCAGGTGGTCTTGCCCGGCGTCTTCAGGGCGGCCACCAGCGCCGGGGTGATTCGCGCTGGATCGACCGCCGGGATGCGGGTGTGGAAGCGGACCACCTTCACATGCGCGATCAGGGCCAGACGCGCCATCAGGTCGGCCAGCCGCCGGGGAGATAGGATCAGCGGATCGCCGCCAGTGACGATGACCTCCCAGATCTCCGGCCGTCCGGCGACATAGGCCATGGCCGCGTCCAGCTGGCTGGCCGTCAGCGGCCGCACCCCGTCCGGCCCCACCATCTCGCGGCGGAAGCAGAACCGGCAATAGACCGCGCAGGCGTGGTTGGCCTTCAGCAGCACCCGGTCGCGGTAGCGGTGGACGACACCCTCCACCGGGCTGTGGGTGTCGTCGCCGACCGGGTCGGCGGACTCCCCCGGCGACTGGATCAGTTCAGCGCCCGTCGGCACGAACTGGCGGGCCAGCGGACCGTCGCCGTCCCCGATCGCCTCGACCATCGCCGGCGTGATCGTCACGGCGTAGCGGGCGGCGACGCGCCCGAGGACGGACAGGTCGTCCGGAGACGCCAAACCGGCGGCGACGAGGTCTTCGGGCGTTCTGAGCGTGCGCGCATCCATCGGGGCGCCGCCATACGCCTTTCACTCTCCATCGTCATCCCGCGACTTGTTCGCGGGACCCGTCGAGGGCGACATCGGCGCTTGAGGATTGCCGGAACCATGGGTCCCGCGAACAAGTCGCGGGATGACGGAATTGATGGGTGAACACGACGCCCAGCCGTGCTGACATGGGCCCATGAAAACCTATCGCATCGGCGTCATCGGGCTGGGCCAGCGCATCGCCCATGTGCTGGCGGCCATGCAGGAGATGGGCTGGACCCTGGAGGTGGCGGGGCACGTGGACCCGGCCCCGGTCGGTGCGCCGATCCTGGCGCGGGCCGGCATCGCGCCCGGCCGCGCGTTCGAAACGCCGGCCGAGCTGATCGCGGCGGGCCCCTATGACCTGCTGATGGTCGGCACGCCCAACCACCTGCATTTTGAACACATCAACCTGGCGCTCGACACCGGCTGGCCGGTGTTCGCCGAGAAGCCGATCGTGCGCACCGCCGCCGAGACCTTGGCGCTGGCCGGACGCCTGGCGAAGGGCGGGACCCCGCCGCTGTTCATCGGCCTGGTCATGCGCTCCATGCCCATCGTGCGCGAGGTGATCGCCCGGGTGGATCGTGGCGACCTGGGCGAAATCATCTCCGTCGACGCCACCGAGCACCTGCCGCCGGAACACGGCGCCTACCTGGCCCGCAACTGGCGCCGTCGCGCCGAATGGGGCGGCTCCTACTTCCTCGACAAGGTGGTGCACGACTTCGACATCCTGGGCCGCATCGCCCAGGGCCGGGTGGCCCGGGTCGCCAGCTTCGGCGGCCGCCGGGTCTTCACCGCCGACCGCGCCGAGTTCGCGCCGCGCACCTGGAGCGACGGCGAGGCGGCCTATGGCGCGATGGACGGCGGCTGGATGGGGGCCAACGACGCCTTCCAGTCGGACATGGACGTCACCGACCACCAGACCGCGATCCTGGAATACGACAACCAGGTTCGCCTGACCTTCCACGCCAACAGCCACACCTCGCTGCCCGAGCGCCGCTGGTACGTGGCCGGGACGGAGGGGACGATGATCGCCGACCTGGCGCGCAACAAGCTGATGATCCGCCCGGCCTTGTCGCGGAAGAAGCCCGAGCGGATCGACTACGGCGGCGTCACCGCCGACGCCCACAACGGCGCGGACCAGGCCATGGCGGTCGATCTGCTCGCCGCGCTTGAGGGCGAGGCGGCGTTTCCGGTGACGCCGTTCGACTCGATGGAGGCCGGGCTGACGGTGATGGCCATCGACGAGGCCCTGGCGACCGGCGAGGTGCTGGACTGCCGCCCGATGTGGGCCCGCTACGATGCGGCCCGCAGCGCCTCGCCGATCAGGTCCTGAAGCCGGGGCGTCCGCGGATAGGGGGTGTTGCGGTACTGGCGGAACCCCTCGGCGTGGTCGCAGCCGAAGTCCTGGCCGCGCCGCTGCGACCAGGCGCGCATCGAGGCCAGATGGTCGGTGATGGCGTGTTGCCGGGCCACCCAGGCGTGCTGGCTCTCGTGCGCCGACAGCATGGCCGCCTTGGTCTCGAACACCGCGCCGGTGTCGACGCCGAAGTCGCCGGCGACCCAGTTCCCGTCCCGGTCGCGCCCGCCGATCGGGTCCATGAAATAGAGGTGCGGGATGGCGCCGAGCGGCGCCGCCGGGCCGGTCGCGTAGTTGGGCACGGAGGCGGCGAAACAGGCGTCGCGGGCCAGCAGGCTGATCGCCTCGTGGTCGGGATGATAGTCCACCGGCGAGCCGGTGAGCACGATGTCCGCCCGCGACCAGCGCACCAGCTCGGTGATTCGCCGGCGCGAAGGGTCGTCGTTGAACACGCCCAGGTCCGGCAGTTCGGCGCAGCGGTATTCGGCGCCGATCATCGCGGCGGCGGCGGCGGCCTCGGCCTTGCGGATGGTCCCGGTCGTGGCGAGGTCCGGCCCCGCCGAGCCGCACTCGCCAGCCGTGGCGGTGACGATCCGCAGCGTGTGCCCCTGCCCGGCCAGCAGCGCCAGGGTCCCCGCCCCCAGGTGCTCGATGTCGTCGGGATGGGCGTGGATCGCCAGGATGATCGCCATGGGCGGAAAGCTAACCGAGCCGGGGCGCGCCGGCCACCGCCGCCCCGCCGAAGACCGGCGAGACCTGTGTGTCCGGTGCGAAGAAGCCAATCCTTCCCCTTTGGGGGAAGTGGCCCGAATTGCAAAGCAAGAGGGTCGATGGGGGAAGTGTGCAGTCAGGTCGACCCCTTCCCCTATTGTCGCCCGCCTCCAGCTTTGGTGACATTTCCCCCAGGGGCGAAAGCGCATCTCTCCATGGCGGCCAGACCTTAAGCCACCGGCGTCCACAGCACCTGTTCGATCCGGCTGGCGCCGGTGGCCAGCATCACCAGCCGGTCGAAGCCCAGCGCGCCGCCGCTGGCCGGCGGCATCTGCGCCAGCGCCGCGAGGAAGTCGTCGTCGATGGGGTATCGCTCGCCGTAGAGGCGCTGTTTCTCGGCCATCTCGATCTCGAAGCGGCGGCGCTGTTCGATCGGATCGGTCAGTTCGCCGAAGCAGTTGGCCAGCTCCACGCCGCAGGCATAGAGCTCGAACCGCTCCGCCACCCGCGGGTCGCCGGGCTTCGGCCGCGCCAGGGCGGCCTCCGAGGTCGGATACTCGCAGAGGATGGTGACCCGGCCGTGGCCCAGGTTCGGCTCCACCTTCTCCACAATCACGCGTGAGAACACGTCGGCCCAGGTGTCGTCGACCGCCGTGCGGATGCCCTTCGCCCGGGCCTGCGCCGGAAGGTCGCCGAACAGGTCGAGGTCGGCGTAGCGGTCGAACGCCTCGGCCACCGTCAGCCGCTCCGGCTCGGCGAAGGGGTCGGCCTCGATACCGCGGTAGCTGAGGGTTCGCACCGCCGCCGCCTCGGCCGCGACCCCCAGCAGGGCCGCGCAGTCGGCCATCAGGGTCTCGTAGGGCGCGTGCGTCCGATACCACTCCAGCATGGTGAACTCGGGATGGTGCAGCGGCCCCCGCTCGCGGTTGCGCCACACCTTCGCCAGGGTGAAGATCGCCGTCTCGCCGGAGGCCAGCAGGGTCTTGCAGGCGAACTCCGGCGAGGTGTGCAGGTACATCGGCGTGGTCTCGCCCGCCGTGGTCAGCGCCTGGGTGGCGAAGGCGTGCAGGTGGGCCTCGTTGCCCGGCGAAACCTGCAGCGCCGCGGTCTCCACCTCGGTGATGTCCTGGCCATCGAACCAGCGCCGCACGGCGCGGGTGATCCGACCCCGGCGTTTCAGGAACGGCAGGCGGTCGGGGCGCCGCTCGGGCGCCCACCAGGGGGTCTCGACGGGATCGGGCAAGGGGTGCGACGCGTGAGGGGGTGGAGATTTCGGCGTCAATCGCTATAGGGGCGCCACAAGAATTTCATCAGCGGAATCGCTGCGGACCTCCCGCCGATCCCACCGCACCCCGAGGATCGCCACTTGAAAGTCATCGCCAGCTCGCTCCGCAGGGGCGCCGTCGTCGACATGGACGGCAAGCTCTACGTCGTCCTCACCGCCGAGAACATCCATCCCGGCAAGGGCACGCCGGTGACCCAGCTGAACATGCGGCGCATCTCGGACGGGGTGAAGGTTTCGGAGCGCTGGCGTACGACCGAGACGGTCGAGCGGGCCATCGTCGATGACCGCAACTACACCTTCCTCTACCAGGACGGCGAAGGGTTCCACTTCATGAACCCCGAGACCTACGACCAGCTGATCGCCTCGCCCGACATCATCGGCGACGCCGCGCCCTATCTGACGGACGGCTGCACGGTGACCCTCTCGACCCATGACGATGTGGCGATCGCCATCGAGTTGCCGCGCTTGGCCACCTTCGAGGTGGTCGAGACCGAGCCCTCCGTGAAGGGCCAGACGGCGTCGTCGTCCTACAAGCCCGCCATCCTCTCGAACGGCCTGCGCACGATGATCCCGCCCTATATCGGGCCCGGCACCAGGATCGTGATCCTGACCGAGGACGGCTCCTACCAGGAACGCGCCAAGGACTGAGGTCTCGCGGACTGGGATGGCGCTCAGCCGAAGATGGCGAAGAACCGGGAGGCTGACACGGAGGCCGCCCGGTTCTTCCCCCTTCATGCGCGTCCGAGAGCGTTGCACGACGCCAGGGACGGCGCGAAGTCCGTCGTTCACAACCCGAGGCCACAGGCTGGACCGCGCCGGGTCGCGGCGCGAATGGTCGTGCGGGGCAGATCGGGACTCTTCGGGACTCCGCCGCCGGTTCAGGCCTGAAGGGCGATCAGTTCCCGCAGCGACGGGAGGTAGATCAGGTCCGGCTCCTTGGCGCTCCGCGCCTCCGCCAGCCAGCGGCGGGCCTGCCCCGCGTCGCCCGCCAGGGCCCAGTAGTAGGCGGTCATCACCGCGCTGCCGCGACCACCCTTGCGACCCTCCGCCTCGGCTCGCGCCATGGCCGCGAACATGGCCTTGCGCCCGCCGCGATCGAAGGCGGCGTGGGCCGTCCGCAGGGCCGCGACACGCGGTGAATCGCTGCGCAGAGCGGCCTCGATCTCGGAGTCGCGCAGGAACCCGGCCGCGTCGCCGGCGGTGAGCGCGATCAGGGCCGCGGTGCGGTGCACGGAGATCGACTGCGGATAGACCTCGGCCAGCTGGCGGATGTCGCGCGTCGCGCCGGCGACGTCGCCGGCCGTCGCCCGCGCCCCGGCCTCCGCCGCCGACAGGGACACGTCGCCCGGCTCCAGCCTGCGCGCCGCCCGGAACTGGGCCAGGGCCTCGCGGTGCAGGCCCCGCGCACTCAGCGCATTGGCGTACCACTGCCGCGTCTGGATCGACTGCGGCTGGGCGTCCAGCGCCCGCTTGAACAGGTCCAGCGCGCCCGGGTCAGCCCGCCACCAGAACCGGATGAAGGCCAGTGCCCTGAGCGCATTGGCGGCCTTGGGATCGATGCGGATCGCCTCGCGGGCCGCGACCTCGGCGCGGTCATAGGCCTCGCCCTGCGGCATCACCCCGAACTCGCGCAGCAGCAGGTAGCAGTCGGCCAGCTTGGCGTAGCCTTCGGCCCGCTCCGGGTGGCGGCGGATCACCTCGGTCAGGTCGCGCACGGCGTTGGCCAGACCGGTCGGCGTGCGGCTGTCCCAGGCCAGCACCGCGCGCATGTAGAGCGCCTGCGCCGGCGGGTCGTCGGCATAGGCCTCGACGTCCGGCGAACCGCCCGGCTCGCGCGCGTGGCGCGGGCGCAGGAGGACGCCGGCGACGCCCGCCCCCACGAGCACGACCCCCGCCGTCGCGGCGATCGCCCACCGCCGGTCCGGGCGCGTCGGCGGGGCCTCGACGATCACCGCCTCGCCCGGCCCGCCCAGCCAGCGACGGAGTTCCGCGGTGTCGGCCCAGACGGCGGCGCGGCCGCCGCCCGGGATGCGGCGCACCGGCAGGCCGCGCGCGCCTTCCCAGCGCTTCACCGTGCGTTCGTCGCGGCCGAGGAAGGCGGCGATCGCCTTCCAGCCGTGCAGTCGTTCCACAGGTTCGACCCGAGCCATACGCACACCACCCCGTCGCCTGACCCTAACAAGCGTCGGAGGGTCCGGAAACGTCGTTCACCGAGCCCGCGAGGGTTGTGCAGCCAGGGAGCGAGGGTTGCGCAGCGGCGGGCGGGCGCGCCCCCGCGTCGGACGGTCGGCCCGGCTCTGGCGCACCGCGAGACCGCCGCTTACACAAGGCGTTTCTGTCCTTGGGGAGCGTCCATGTCCAAGCGTCGCGGCCTCGGCCGCATCCTGTTCGCCGCCGCGATCCTGCTGGCGGGTCACGCCGCCGCCGCGCCCCGCCCAACCCTGGCCGAGCCCTCGCTGTCGCCGGACGGCGCCGAGATCGCCTTCGTCTCCGGCGGCGACATCTGGACGGTCCCCGCCGCCGGCGGCGGGGCCAGCCTGCTGGTCACCGACCCGGCCACCGAGGGCCGGCCGTTCTATTCGCCCGACGGCCGCGAACTGGCCTTCACCTCCACCCGCGACGGGGCAGCCAACATCTATGTCCTGACGCTCGCCACCGGCCGGTTGCGCCGCCTCACCTATGCCGACGCCGGCGAACAGCTCGACGGCTGGTCGCGGGACGGCCGGTGGCTCTACTTCGCCTCGGCGGCCAACGACATCGCCCGCCAGAACGACATCTGGCGCATCCCCGCCGCCGGCGGCACGCCGCTGGAGGTCAGCCGCGAGCGCTACCTCAACGAGTTCAACAGCGCGCCCTCGCCGGACGGCCAGTCCATCGCCCTGATGGCCAAGGGCGTGTCCAGCGCCCAGTGGTGGCGACGCGGGCATTCGCACCTGGATGAGGCCGAGCTCTGGCTGAAGCCGATCGCCGCCAACGCCCCCTACCGCAAGCTGCTCGGCGCCACGTCCAAGCGCCTGTGGCCCATGTGGCGCCCGGACGGCCGCGCGCTCTACTTCATGAGCGACGAGAGCGGGGCGGAGAACATCTGGCGGCTGTCGCTGGACCCCGGCGCCAAGCCCGAACCGGTCACCCGGTTCACCGACGGCCGGGTGCTGTTCCCCGCCATCGGCTACGACGGCCGCGCCATCGTCTTCGAGCGCGAGTTCGAGATCTGGACGCTGGACCCGGCCACCGGCGTCGCGGCCAGGGTCCCCATCACCCTGCGCGGCGCCCCGGCCGGGGCCGGCGAGCGGCGGCTGACCGAGACGACCTTCCGCAGCATGGCGGTCTCGCCGGACGGCCGCAAGGTGGCGGTGATCGCCCACGGCGAGGTCTTCGCCGCCCCCGCCAAGGACGGCGGCCAGGCCCTGCGGATCACCGAGACGGACGGGGCCGAGGGCGACCTGGCCTGGTCGCCGGACAGCCGCCGGCTGGCCTATGTCTCGGAACGCGGCCGCACCCGCCAGGTGATGGAATACGACTTCACCACCCAGAAGGAGGCCCCGCTCACCGCCGCCACCGACGTCGACGCCGGCCCGGTCTATTCGCCCGACGGCAGGATGCTGGCCTACGTGCACGGCCGCAATGAGTTGCACGTGGCCACCCTGGCCGAGGCCGGCCGGCCCGGGCGCGACGCGGTGATCTTCAGCGGCGCGCTCGACCGCAACGACGCCAGCCGCGTCGCCTGGTCGCCGGACGGCAAGTGGCTGGCCTTCGGGGTGACCGACCGCAAGTCGTTCCGCAACGTCTGGGTGGTCCCGGCCATCGGCGGCGAGGCCCGGCCGGTGAGCTTCCTGGCCAACGGCGCCGCCGCCGACCGGATCGCCTGGTCGCCGGACGGCAAGTACCTGGTCTTCGACACCGCCCAGCGCAGCGAGGACAGCCACATGGTCCGCGTCGACCTGCTGCCGCACACGCCCAAGTACCGCGAGGACGACTTCCGCGACCTGTTCAAGGGCCCCGGCGCGCTCCCGCTGAAGACCGACAGCCCCGAGCCGGCCCCCGCCGCCAAGCCTGCCGCCTCCGAGGGCGAGGCCAGGTCGGCGGACGAGACCAAACCCATCCCCCGCCTCCGGGTCGAGCCGGTGCGCATCGTCTTCGACGGCATCCGCGAGCGGGCCACCTTCATCCCGCTGGGCGGCTCGGCGGAGGCGCCGTCGATCAGCCCGGACGGCAAGACCCTGGTCTACCGGGTCCGCTCCGGCGACCAGCAGAACCTGTTCAGCTACACCCTGGACGAACTGGCCCGCGAGCCGGCGCCGCAGCAGCTCACCGGCGGGCGGCGCGGCAAGCGCGACTACGCCTTCAGCCCGGATTCCAAGTCGCTCTACTACCTCGATGGCGGGCGGGTCAGCGTGACTCCGATCGACACCCCCAAGCCGCGCATCGTCGAGGTGTCAGCCGACCTGGTGGTCCGCTTCGAGACCGAGAAGCAGGTGGTGTTCGACGAGGCCTGGTCCACCCTGGACCGCGCCTTCTACGACCCGAAGTTCCACGGCCAGGACTGGACGGCGCTTCGCGCGCGGTTCGAGCCGTTCGCCCAGGGCGCTCAGACCTCCGACGAGCTGCGCCGGGTGATCAACCTGATGATCGGCGAGCTCAACGCCTCGCACTCCGGCATCAACCGCCCCGCCGACGGCTTCGGGTCCGCGCCGCCGTCCCGGGTCGGCGACCTGGGCCTGCGCTTCGACCGCGAGGCCTATGAGGCCGGGCGCGGCCTGGTGGTGCGCGAGGTGATCGACCTGGGGCCCGCCGCCATCGAGGGTTCGATCAGGCCGGGCGACGTGCTCACCGCCGTCGACGGCAAGCGCGCGGGTCCGGGCGTGAACCTGGACGCCCTGCTGCTGGACCGCGCCGGCAAGCGCACCGTGCTCACGCTCACCACCGGCGGCGCGGCCCGCGAGGCGGTCGTGCGCCCGGTCTCGCCCTCGGTGGCCGCGGGACTGCTCTACCGCGACTGGGTCAACGACCGCCGCGCCTATGTGGAAAAGCTGAGCGGCGGCCGGCTGGGCTATGTCCACATCCTGGACATGAGCGCCGACGCCCTGAACCAGCTCTACATCGACCTCGACGCCCAGAACCAGGGCCGCGACGGCGTGGTCATCGACCTGCGCAATAACAACGGCGGGTTCGTCAACGGCTACGTCCTGGACGTGTTCTCGCGGCGCAACTTCCTGACCATGACGCCGCGCGGCCTGTTCGGGGTGCCCAGCCGGCAGAACCTGGGCCAGCGCGCCCTGGGCGCACCGACCATCCTGGTGACCAACGAGAGCTCGCTGTCCGACGCAGAGGACTTCACCGAGGGCTACCGCGCCCTGGGCCTGGGCAAGGTGGTGGGCGTGCCGACCGCCGGCTGGATCATCTACACCGGCGGCCAGACCCTGATCGACGGCTCGGCGCTCCGCGTCCCGTTCATCCGCATCGACGGCGCCGACGGCAAGGAGATGGAGCTGAACCCGCGGCCCGTGGACGTCACGGTCGAGCGCCAGCTGGGCGAGACCCTGGCCGGCCGGGACAGCCAGCTGGACGTCGCGGTGGCCGAGCTGCTGAAGGGCCTGCCGGCAAGGCGGTAGTTACGCCGCGCGGCCGAATCCCTTGCCGCCGCGCCGCTGCCGGCGAGCCCTGTCCGCAGCCTTCGCCTCGAGCAGTTTCCCCGCGACCTGCAGGAGCGCGGACATGCTGAGCGGCTTCGTCATGATCGCGTCGGCGCCCAGAAGCTACGCCGTGTGCAGCACTTCCATGCCGCACATGAAGCCGCCGCCGGAGATGGCGATCACCGCCGGGATGTGGACGTACTCGCTGGATTGCGGAGCGGGGTCGCGGGCGGCCGGCAGGGCTTGGTGCGGCGGCCTCGGACCAGTTCGCCGTCCAGCTCCTCCAGCAGCCGCCCGACGATTTCAGCGACCGCCGACATGCTCAGCGGCTTCAGGAATGCAGCGTCCGCGCCGCAATTCATGGCCCGGCGCAGGGCCTCGGCGCCGCCAAACCGGCCGCCGCCTGAGACCGCAACGACCTTGCGCGGATAGTGGCGCGCCTTGAGCATCGCGACGAGGTCGATCGAAACGACCTGTGGCGTGGAGATGTCGACGATCACGAGGTCGGCGGGCGCTTCGTCTAGGAGACGGACGCCCCGACCGCTGTCCTCGGCCATCCGGACCTCGTAGCCCAGACGGGTCAGGGTCGAGGCGATCACCGCCCGGACGCAACGGTCGTCGTCGATCACCAGCACGTTCAACAGCATGGCGCGCCTCCCGATTCAGGACCGGATCGCGTCGCCCATCGAGGACTGCGCATGTCCGGTCGATCTCTAGCCAATCACACCGGGCCGCGGCTTTCATGTTGGGGCGAGCCCCTACGGAGGATGACGGATGGCTAATGCCAAACCCGCCCGTGGCCCTGGATCAGGGGGTCCAGAGCGACCGGATCGCGTCGCGCAGCCGTCATCACCGGGTTGAACCGGTTGAAGCGGTAGCTCCCGTCCAGCGACCCCGGCCCGCCGCCCGGCGTCAGCGCGTCGCGGTTCCGGATGCGGTCGGCGTCGTAGCGGCCGGACAGCGTCACGTTCAGGCCGGCCGCCAGTTCCAGGGTGTCGGTGGCATAGAGGCTGGCGGTGCGCGTGCGGCCGGTGACGTCGACGCGGGCGTCCTGGGCGGTCTCCGAGGCCTGGCTGCCGTCGGCGAAGGCGCCCGGCCCGCTGACCCCGATCACCCCCCGGTCCGGCGTCAGATAGCCGAACTGCGAGGACTGGCGGAAATGCGCGTGGCTCTGGTTGTAGGCGCCGCCCACGGTGAGCTGGTTGTCCCGCCCGGCGAGCCGCGACCGGTAGGTCGCCTGGACCGCGGCGCCCGCCTCATGCTGGCGGGTCTCGGTGCGGTTGATCAGGCCGTCGCATGTCGCGTTCGGCTCGGTGTTCAGCAGCGCCCCGGCGATGCAGCGCAAGGACGGGAACGGGGTATTGGCCGCCGTCTCCCCCGCGTCCGGCTGGTAGACGTCCTCCGTCAGAGCGTCGTCGTTGATGTCGCCGTTGTAGGTGTGGGTCTCGATCCGCCGCCAATCGGCATTGCCGGAGACCGACAGCGCCGGCGACAGCTGATGCTCGAAGGTGAAGTTCACCAGGCCGGAGCGGTTCTGGGTGATGTCCGGCTTGGTGTAGACGCTGCTCCGGTCGCGGGCCAGGAAGCGCTGTTCCTGCAGGCCGGCGCCGTTCAGGTCGGTGTTGGCGTAGGCGCCGCTGAGCGCAAGGTTCGTGCCCGCCCCGCGCCAGCCCAGCTTGCCGAACAGCTGCGCGGCGTTCGACGGCGAGGCGTCGCGCCAGCCGCCGTCCTTGAACCCGGTCCCGGTGAGATACCAGTTCACCCCATTGCCGGCTGCGCCGCCGGTCTCGGCCTCCAGCAGGCGGCGGTGGTAGGACCCATAGCCCAGCTGCGCCATCGACCCCGGCGCGCTCAGCCCGTCCTTGGTGCGGACCGACAGCGCCCCGCCCAGGGTGTTGAGGCCGAACAACGGATTCGAGCCGGGCATCAGGGCGATGCTGGCGATGGCCTGGCGCGGGATCAGATCCCAGCTCACCACGTCGCCGAACGGCTGGTTGACCGGCATCCCGTCCACATAGACCGACAGGCCTTGCGGCGTGCCCAGCAGCGGCGAGGCCGTGTAGCCGCGGTAATTCAGGTCCGGCTGCAGCGGGTTGTTCTGGATGTCGTTGACATAGACCCCGGCCAGCTTGCGGGTCATGAACGCGGTCAGGTCCAGGGCATGGCTGCGCGCGATGCCGTCGGCGGTCGCGGTCTGCACCGGGGCGGCGATCTTGTCCTTGTCGAGGCCGCCACCGATCGGCGTCGCGCCGACCACCGTCACAGGTGCGACGTCAGTCGACGAGATCTGGGCCTGGCAGACACCCGCGACCGCCGCGAGCCCGCCTGCCACCGCCGCCGCCCATCGCCAACCCTGCATTCCGATTTCCCCGCGAAGCCGTTGTTCTTTCGGCGGAGTCTAGCACCGTGCTTCGAGCCGGATCCTGAGATTGGACCCCTGAGTCGCCGTTCGAGCGCGTCGGCTCGCCTCCTGGGTGAAGGCGCTACGACAGCTTGACCATAGTTCCTATACCAGTCCCGAGATAAGCGCCGCGGGCCCGCACAGGCCACGCCAAGCGGGTGGGGTAGGACATGAGCCAGCTCAAAAGCGCCGTCGGGGGACGGCTCTCCAGGGCGACGCTCGCCCGCGTGGAGCCGGCGCATGACGCGCCGCCCGCCGAGCGGGTCGTCGTCGTCGATTGCCTGGGGACCGCCTGGCGCGTCCACGCGGCGCATATGGAGCCGCTCAGGTTCCGCACCGCCGCCGAGGCCGAGAAGGCCGGCCGCAGCGTGGCCACCAACCTGACCCTGATGGGATTCGACACCCGGCTGGACACCCACGACGACGCCGGCGGGCTGGTGAGGACGATGCGCTACTTCGGCGACCGCGAGGCCCGCGACCTGCACCGGACGCGCCGGAGACATCTCGACAGCTGAGGCCTTGCGCCAAGGGCACGCGAATTCTAGCATTGCGTGCAAAATACAAGTGTCGGGTGAGTTTCAGTGCAAGAGTTCGGCGGACACGTCCTCATCATCGAGGACGAGCCAGTGATAGCACTTGAGCTGGAACTGCTGCTCGGGGACCTCGGGTTCCGCAGCTTCGACATCGCCGACTGTCCGCTGGATGCCCTGGCCTGCGCCAGGGCGCATCGCCCGGCCCTGATCACCGCCGACTATCGCATCCTCTCCGGCACCGGGGTCGAGGCGGTGGCGCTGATCACCGCCGAGATGGGCGAGGTCCCGGTGGTCTACGTCACCGGCAACCCGGACCTGCTCCCGGCGCTGGGCGGCAATGCGGTGGTCGACAAGCCCATCTCCCCCACCGCCCTGGCCGCTGCCTGCGCCAGGGCCAGCAGCCGGCCGGGCCTGGACGGCTGACGCCTCACGCCGCCGGCAGGTCGGCCAGCCGGTAGCCGATGCCCGGCTCGCTGCGGATCAGCGGCCCGTCCGCCGGCTCCTCCAGCCGCCGGCGCAGCTGGCCCACATAGACCCGCAGGTACTGCACGTCGGTCCGCTCCGACCCCCAGACCGCCTTCAGCAGGTCCGCATGCGCCACGGGGCGCCCGAGGTTCAGCGCCAGCTCGCTCAGCAGGTCGTACTCCTTGGGCGACAGGGCAATCTCGCGCCCGCCCCGCGTCACGCGGCGCCGGCCCAGATCGACCGTGAGGTCCGCGGTGCGCACCACCGGCGCCGATCCGCGCGCCTGCACCGCGTGCCGCAGCCCGGCCCGTAGCCGCGCCAGCAACTCCTCGACCCCGAACGGCTTGGGCACATAGTCGTCGGCGCCCAGGTCCAGCGCCTGCACCTTCATCGCCTCGGCGCTCCGGGCCGACAGCACCACGATCGGGGTCGCCGCCGTCGCCCGGATGTCGGCGATCACCGTGAGCCCGTCGCGGTCCGGCAGCCCCAGGTCCAGCAGCACGATATCCGGCGCATAGTGGGCGAACCAGCGCAGCCCCTCCGACGCCGTGCGGGCCAGCACGGGCCGATAGCCGGCCGCCTTCAGGGTCGCGACCAGGGCGACGCCCAGGCTCAGGTCGTCCTCCACCACCAACACCGTGGCCGGGTCCCCGCTCATGCGGCCCTCGTCATGCGGCCCTCGTCACGCGGCCGGCGCGATCAGACGCACCCGCGCGCCGACCCCGTCCTCGCGGTTGCCGGCCTCGATGCGTCCGCCCATGGCGGTCATGAACCCGCGCGCGATGGAGAGCCCCAGGCCCAGGCCGGGCGGCCGTCCGTCGCCCGCCACGCCGCGCGTGAAGCGCCCGAACAGCGGCTCCACGGCGCCGGCGAAGCCCGGTCCCTCGTCCTCCACCTCGATCCAGCCGTGGTCGCCGTCGCCGCCGGTGCGGATCAGCACCCGCGAGCCCTCCGGCCCATAGCGGCCGGCGTTTTCCAGCACCTTGGCGAGCGCGCTCTCGAACAGCCCGGCGTCCACCCGCAGCGACCGCGCGCCGCCGCCGGCCTCGGTTTCCACCCGCCGGCCGGCCAGGGCCGGCGCGGCCTGGTCCAGGGCCGCGGCGATCAGGTCCGCCGCAGCCCGCGGCCCCGCCTGGGGTCTCACTGCCCCGGCATCCAGCCGGTTGGTGTCCAGCAGGTCCTCGACCAGCCGGCCCAGCCGCGCGGTCTCGGTCTCGGCCAGCGCCAGCAGCTGCGCTCGCGTCGCCGCGTCGTGCTCGGCCTCGAAGGTCCGGAGGCTCTGCAGGCTGAACAGCACGCTCGACAGCGGGGTCTTCAGGTCGTGCGACACGGCGGCCAGCAGATCGCCCTTCAGCCGCTCGCCGGCCATCTCCACGCGGGCCTCCAGCACCTCGGCGGCCAGGGCCTCGCGGTCCAGGGCCACGGCCAGATAGGCGCCCACCACCTCGACCAGCCGCTCGGGCTGGGCCGGCCGGCCGGTCTCGCCGCCGGAGATCGCCACCCCCAGCACCGCGCCCTGCCGCCGGCGCGTCACCACCGGCCAGAAGTCGAAGGCCGCCTCGCTCACCGGATAGGCGCCGCCCCGAGTCGGCAGGCGGCTGGCCAGCGCCCAGCGCGCCGCCTCCCGGTCCGCCCCGGCCAGGGCCGCCCCGCCGGCCAGGGCCAAGGGCTCCAGCGTCCCCGGCTCGACACTCTCCGGCCCCTCGGCCAGCACCACCGCCGGCGCCCCGAACAGCCGCGCCAGGGCCTCGGCGCAGGCCAGCGCGACGGCCTCGCGGTCGGCCGCCCCCATCAGGGTCCGCGCCAGTTCCTGCACCGCGCCGGCCTGGTCGGCCCCCGCCTGGGCCGCCAGCGCGCGCCGCCTCGACTGCGCCGCCACCCCGCTGGCGATCGCCCCCACCAGCGTCAGCAGCCCCAGCGCCCAGGCGTTGGCGGGGTCGGCCACCCGGAAGGTGTAGAGCGGCGGCACCAGGAAGAAGTTGTAGGCCGCGACCCCGGACACCGCGGCGGTCAGGGCCGGCCCCCAGCCGAACGCCACCGCGGCCACCACCACCGGCAGCACGAACACCAGCGACAGGTTGGCCACGCCGGCCTGCTCGCGCAACGCCATCGCCAGCACGGTCGCCCCCGCGACCATGGCCAGCGCCAGGCCATAGCCGCCCAGCCGGCGCGCCTCGGAGATCTTGGTCATGGCGGCCTCCTTCCGCGTGTCCGCCCTAGGAAGAGGCCTGCCCGGAGCCTAGCGCAAGGCGCCCTGGCGCGCCGACGCCGACGCGCTACAACTCATGGTCCGCAGTTCGGGGGTTTGCAGCATGATCCGGTCCGTCGCCCTCGCCCTGGCGCTCGCCTGCGCCGCCGCCACGGGCGCCAGCGCGCAGCCAAGGGCCCAGGCGCTCAGCCCCTACGCCTCGGCCGGCGAACAGCAGGCGGCGATGACCGACGGGCGGGTGACCTCCGAGCAGCTGGTCCAGGCCTACCTCCTGCGCATCGACCGGATCGACAGGTCCGGCCCCAAGCTGAACGCGGTGATCGCGCTCAACGCCCACGCCCTGGCCGACGCCCGCAAGCTGGACGCCGAGCGCCGGGCCGGCCATCTGCGCGGCCCGCTGCACGGCGTGCCGATCCTGCTGAAGGACAACATCGAGTCGCAGGACGGCACGGCCACCACGGCCGGCTCCCTGGCCCTGGCCGCCAACGTGCCGCAGCGCGACGCGCCGCTGGTGCGCCGGCTGACCGACGCCGGGGCGGTGATCCTGGGCAAGACCAACCTCTCCGAGTGGGCCAATTTCCGCTCCACGCGGTCGATCAGCGGCTGGAGCGCAGTGGGCGGGCTGGTGCGCAATCCCTACGGCCTGGACCGCTCGTCCTGCGGCTCCAGCGCCGGCTCCGGCGCGGCGGTGGCGGCGGGGCTGGCGGCGGTCGCCATCGGCACCGAGACCGACGGCTCGGTCACCTGCCCGGCGGCGCTGAACGGGGTGGTGGGGCTGAAGCCGACCGTGGGCCTGGTGTCGCGCACCTACATCGTGCCGATCTCCGCCGAGCAGGACACCGCCGGGCCGATGACCCGCACCGTGGCCGACGCCGCCGCCCTGCTCACCGTCATGGCCGGCAGCGATCCGCTGGACCCGGCCACCAAGGACGCCGACGCCAAAAAGTCCAACTACCTTGCCGCGCTCAACCGCGGGGCGCTGAAGGGCGCGCGACTCGGCGTCTGGGCGCCCAACAAGGGCCGCTCGCCGCAGGCTGACGCAATCTTCGAGGCGGCGCTGAAATCGCTCCGCGACCAGGGCGCGGTGCTGGTGGAGATCAAGGGGCCGGACGAGGCCGCCCAGTCGAAGATCGGCGACCTGGAGGGCGAGTGCCTGCGCATCGAGTTCAAGGCCGCCATCGACGCCTACCTGGCCTCGACGCCCGCGGCGGTGAAGGCCCGCACGCTCGACGACCTGATCGCCTTCGACAAGGCCGAGGGCCGCGAGATGCCGCTGTTCGCCCAGGAGATCTTCGAGGACTCGGCCAAGAAGCCGCCGCTCACCGATCCCGGCTACCTGGCCAAGCGCGCCCAGGCCCGGACGATGGCGCGCGCGGCGCTGGACAAGATGCTGGCCGACAACCAGCTGGACGCCATCGTCGCGCCCGGCGGCGGCCCCACCGGCATCGTCGACCCGGTGAACGGCACCCGGCTGGCCGGCGCGCCGTCCAGCCTGCCGGCGGTCTCCGGCTATCCGCACCTCGTGGTGCCGGCCGGCTATGTCACCGGCCTGCCGGTGGCCCTCTCGTTCATCGGTCCGGCCTGGTCGGAGGCCAGGCTGCTGGCGCTGGGCTACGCCTTCGAACAGGCCACCCTCGCCCGCCACGAACCGACCTTCCCCCAATCCGTCGCCGAACGCCCCGAAATCGCCGAAGCCTACGACCCGAGGTAGGGCCAAGCGCACCGCCCAGCGCGCCGCAGGCGCTGTATCTTCAACCACTGAAAACACTGAAAACAGTGAAAGGGCGTTTGATCGAGGCGCCGCAGCCTCTACGACTTTCAGTGTTTTCAGTGGTCGAATCTTACTGCGCTGACGCGCCGCGAAGCGAGGGTCACGACCCGCGGTAGGGCGCCCAGTCGATGGGGGCGACCTTCGGGATCATCGCCAGCCAGCCGAACACCCCCACCAGGGCGATCCCGGCGGAGACGGCGAAGGCCGCGCCGAAGCCGCCGGTGCGGTCCACCAGCACCCCGGTGATCACCGGCCCGACGATGCCGGCGATATTGCCGAGCCCGTTCTGGAACCCGATCCACTTGCCGCCGGCGTGCGGCCCGGCCAGGGTCTGGCCGATCGAGTACATCGTCGGCCCCACGATCCCGAACCCCCACGCCGCAAAATAGAGCGCGATCAGCGACGTCTGCGCGTCGCCCGCGGCGCCGATCACCAGGGCGGCGGCCACCAGCACCAGGCCCGCGGCCGCCCAGGTCTTGCGAACCGTCGTCACCGAGCGACCCGCGGCGATCAGCCGGTCGGCCAGCCAGCCCATGCTGAACGAACTGGCGGCATAGGTGATGTAGATCAGCCCGCCGGTGGTCGCCATCTCGGCCATGCTGTAGCCGCGCGCCTTGACCAGATAGACCGGCAGCCAGGTGATCACGAAGTAGAAGGCGTAGTTGTTGGCGAAGTGGCCCAGGCCCGCGCCCCAGGCCTCGCGGCGACGGCAGATGGCCCCGAAAGACGGCGCCGCCTGGTCCCGGGTCGGCGTGGGCCGCGGCGCTCCGCGCGCCGCCAGGGCCCAGGGGACCAGCCACAGCAGCGAGGCCGAGCCGAACATCAGGAACGCCGGCCGCCAGCCGTACTTGGCCATCACCAGCCCGCCGACGAAGGTGCCGAACGCCGGCCCCAGCGCCGTGCCCATGCCGACCAGCCCGTTGGCGGCCCCGCGCTGATGCTCCGGCAGGTTGCCGCCGATGACCTGGCCCGCGCAGGGGAACACCGCCGTCTCCCCCAGTCCCAGCAGGATGCGCAGGCCGATCAGGGCCGCGAACCCGGTCACCAGCCCGGAGGCAACCGTCGCCAGCGACCAGACCGCGACGCCCAGCGCCAGGGTCCGGTAGGGATTGACCCGGTCGGCCATCCAGCCGGCCAGCAGCTGGCCCGGCGTGTAGCTCCAGAAGAAGGCCGAGACGATCAGCCCGAACTGCGCCGCCGACAGGTGCAGCTCGTCCTTGATCAGCGGCCCCGCCGTGGCGAGGTTGCCGCGGTCCACGTAGTTGATGAACACCGCGAGCGCCAGTAGCGGCACGACCGCCACGCCCAGGCGGGTTCGCAGCGGTGCGTCGGCGGCGATGGCGGTCATAGGTCCCTCCCCCAAGGATCTTCAGCTCCGGCGGGCGAACCGTCCGGGCGCCGCCTCAGGCAGGGCCAGGACCGCGCCGAACACGATGGCGCCTTCGATGCCGCGGCGCCAGTCCGTCCGCGAGCGCTGGCGACAGCGCGCGGATCGGCCCTATGCTCGCGCGATCACGGACGCCGGGGGGATCCATCCATGACCATCGCCGCGACGACCGAGCCGCCCGCGCCGCCCGCGCCGCCCGCGCCGATGTCCGCCGCCCAGCGGCTGCGGTTCCTGATCTACGGCGGCGTGCTGATGACCCTGGTGCAGTTCGCCGTGCCCTATGAGGGGCTGATCGGCCTGCCGGTGGTGTTCTTCCTGAAGAACAAGCTGCACCTGTCGGCCAACGGGGTGGCGACCTTCAACCTCATCGCCTCGATCCCGCTGTTCGTGGGCTTCGGTTTCGGCTTCCTGCGCGACACCTGGAGCCCGTTCGGCCGGGGCGACCGCGCCCACCTGCTGGTGTTCGGCCTGGCCACCGCGGCCGCCTATGGCGCGATGGTGCTGTTCAAGCCGACCTACATGGTGCTGCTGCTGGGCGTCGTGGGGGCGACCGTCACCATCCAGATGGTCTGGAGCGCGGGGCGCGGCGCCACCTCGGCCATCGGCCAGGAAGAGGCGATGACCGGCCAGGTCAGCGTGATCGGCAACCTGGCCTTCGCCGTTCCCAGTCTCGCCGCCTATTTCCTGGGCGGCGCGCTCAGCGGCTATCTGGAAAGCCGTGACGCGGTCGCCGCGGCGCGGACCCTGTTCGCGGTCGGCGGCGGGCTGATGCTGCTGGTCGCGCTTATGGGCGCGCTCGGCCCGAGGCGGCTGCTCGACGTCCACCACGCCAAGACCCGCGAGCACTCGGTGGCCGCCGACATCCTGCGCCTGCTGCGCCACAGGCCGCTCTATCCGATCATGGCGATCCAGCTGATGTGGCAGTTCGGGCCGGCAGTGGGCGTGGTGATGCCGTTCCACCTGGCCAACGACCTGCACGCCACCGACGCCCAGGTCGGGGCCTGGTTCGGGATCTTCTTCGGCTCCTTCGCGCCGGTCTATGTGGTCTATGCCTGGCTCTGCCGCCGGGTGCGGCTGAACACCTTGCTGTGGATCGGCACGGTGCTGGCCGTCGCCCAGATGACCCCGATGCTGTTCGCCCGCACGCCGCAGGAGGCGCTGATCGCCGCCGCTGTGATGGGGGCGATCGGCGGGCTGGGCCAGGCCGCCTACACCGACCTCGCCATCCGCGCCTGCCCGCCCGGCCTGCAGGGCACAATGATCATGATGTTCATCGCCATGTACTATGTCTCCCTGCGCTTCGGGGACCTGTTCGGGGCCTACCTGTTCGACAAGCAGGGCGGCTTCCACACCGCCCTCTACGCCAGCATGGGCGTCTACGCCCTGATCCTGCCCATGCTGCTGCTGTTGCCGCGCAGCCTGACCAACACCCTCGACGGCGAGGTCGCTCCGGCGCCCGTCGCCGGGGTCAATCCCGCCTGACGCTGCAACCTCAGCCGCCCCCGCGGGTTATCGGCCACGCCCTTTGGCTGTGTCCGCAGGATGTCATGGGAATCAGCCACCGTGGCGCGGGCGTAACCTCCGGGCCTTGAAAGCGCCGTCGTGGGCGACGAAATCCAGTCCCGGCCGCGCCCGCCGCCGCCGCCAGCCGCTTCCGCGAACGGAGATCGAGCCCCGTGTTCGACGCCACCGCCCCGACCCCGGCCAAACCGACGGAGACCAACCCGACCCAGGCCAACCCGACGCCCGCCAACCTGATCCGCCTCGACCCGGCCACCGCCTCGGCCCTGACCGAGCCGGCCGGCGCCGGCTTCCACCTGATCGACACCACCATGATGTACGCGCCCCAGTCCGGCGGCGTGAAGCGCTACCTGTCGGCCAAGCGCGCCTGGCTGGGCCGGCGGCGGCCGGACATCCGCCACACCCTGGTGGTCCCCGGCGCCCGCACCGAGGCGCACGGCGAGGGCCTGGTCACCGTCGCGGCCGCCCGCCTGCCGTTCGGCAACGGCTACCGCATGCCGGCCAGCCTGACCCGGTGGGAGACGGTGCTGCGGATGCTGGAGCCGGATGTCATCGAGGCCGGCGACGTCTTCGTGCCCGGCCACGCAGCGCTCTATGCCGGTGACAGCCTCGGCGTCCCCGTGGTCGGGTTCTGCCACACCGACGCCGCGGCCCTGGCGGCCCTGCACTTCGGCGAGTGGGCCGAGGCGCCGACCTTCAATTTCTGGGCCCAGGCCTACCAGCGCTTCGATCATGTGGTCGCCCCCAGCCGGCACATGGCCGCCCGCCTCGCCGACGCCGGGGTCCACCGCCTGTCGATCCAGCAGCTCGGCGTCGACACCGCGCTGTTCAACCCGGCCCGCGGCGACCGCGCCCGGCTGATCCGCAGGCTGGGCGCGCCCGCCGACACCCGCCTGCTGGTGTTCGCCGGCCGCCCGGCGCGGGAGAAGAACATCGACGCGATGGTGGCCGCCGTCGAACGGCTGGGCGCGCCCTACAAGCTGCTGCTGGTCGGGGCCGGCAAGGACACCACCTGGTCGCCGAACGTCATCAGCCTGGACTTCGAGCGCGACCCCGTGCGGCTGGCCGCGCTGCTCGCCTCCTGCGACGCCGCCCTGCACGCCAACGAGAACGAGATCTTCGGCCTGTTCGTCCTGGAGGCCATGGCCGCCGGCCTGCCGGTGGTGGGCTCGCGCCGCGGCGGCGTCGGCGAACTGATCGACCGCACCGTCGGCCAGCCCGCCGAGAACGTCGAGCCCTCCGGCCTGGCCGAGGCCATCGAGGCGCTGTTCGCCCGCGACATGGCGGAGGTCTCCCGCGCCGCGCGCCGCCGCGCCCAGACCCGCCACGGCTGGGACGCTACTTTCGAGGCGCTGGCCCGCCTCTACGCCCAGCTCATCGCCGGCCGCGCCCGCGAGCAACTGCCGCTCACCGCCTAGAGCGCGTCAGGCGAAAGTGGATCCCGGTTTCGCCGCCCGACGCGCTCTAATTCAAAGAGTTAGAGCCTTTGTGGCGTCGCAAGCATCCCGGCGCATGACCGAGCCCTTCGCCGTTGTCGCCGTCAGGTCCGCCGCCGACCTCGCGGCGGTCGCCCGGCTGTTCGAGTCCTACGCCGCCGCCCTGGACGTGGACCTGGCCTATCAGGGCTTCGACGCCGAGTTGGCCGGCCTGCCGGGCGCCTATGCCCCGCCGGGCGGCGAGCTGCTGCTGGCGCGCAACGCCCGGGGCGAGGCGCTGGGCTGCGTCGCGCTGCGGCCCCTGGCGCCGGGCGTCTGCGAGATGAAGCGGCTGTACGTCGCGCCCGGCGGACGCGGGACGGGCCTGGGCCGCGCTCTGGTGCAGGCCATGGTCCGGGCCGCCGCGACGCTCAGCTATCGCGAGCTGCGCCTCGACACCCTGCCCACGATGGCGGAGGCCATCGCCCTCTACCGGACGATGGGCTTCGTCCCGACCGCGCCCTACTACGACACCGCTCCGGACGGCACGATCTTCCTCGCCCGCGCGCTCTCTACCGCCCGGTCGGCAGGTCCTTGAAGGCCACGTCCTTGTCCACCCGGATGTCGCCGGGCAGGCCGAGGACGCGTTCGGCGATGATGTTCTTCAGGATCTCGTCCGTCCCGCCGGCGATCCGCAGGCCGGGCGCGAACATCACCGAGCTGTGGAACGCGCCCTTCATCGGGGCCAGCGCCGGGTCGTCGATGATCCCGTACTGGTCCAGCATCTCGATCGCCGCATTGCCCAGCTCCTGCATCTGCACCGCCGAGATGATCTTGCCGATCGAGCTCTCCGGCCCCGGCGTCTGGCCGCGGCTGAGCGCGGTCATGGTGCGGTTGCGGGTGTGCTTGAGGCCCTCGGCCTGGACGTACCAGTCGGCCAGCTTCTCGCGCAGCGCCTGGTCCTTCAGCGCCGGGGCGCCGTCCAGCCCGGGGATCGAGCGCGCCGCCTCCATGAACTCGGCCCAGCCCGCGCCGGACGCCCCGCCCACCGCCAGCCGCTCGTTCATCAGGGTGACCAGGATGACCTTCCAGCCGTCGTTCACCGCCCCCAGCCGCTGGCTGTCCTTCACCCGCACGCCGGTGAAGAACACCTCGTTGAACCCGGAGCCGCCGGACATCTGGTGGATCGGCCGCACCTCGATGCCCGGATCGCCCATGTCGACCCAGAACATGGTCAGGCCCTTGTGCTTGGGCGCGTCGGGGTCGGTGCGGGTGACGACGATGCCGAAGTTCGAGAACTGCGCCCCCGTCGTCCACACCTTCTGGCCGTCGATGATCCAGTCGCCGGATCCGTCGTCGGCGCGCACCGCCCGGGTCCGCGCCGCCGCCACGTCCGAGCCGCCGGAGGGCTCGGAGAACAGCTGGCACCAGATCTCCTCGCCGCGCAGCGCGGGCCCCACGAACCGCGCCTTGGTGTCAGCGTCAGCGAAGGTGGCCACGGTGGGCACGCACATGCCGAGTCCGATCTGGAACGGGTTCGGCGGGATCGGGTGGCGCGCCTCCTCCTGGTTGAAGATCACCTGCTGGATCGGGTTGCCGCCCTGCCCGCCCCATTCCTTGGGCCAGGTGATGCAGGCATAGCCGGCGGCCGCCTTCTTGGCCTGCCAGGCGCGGGACGCCGGCATGTAGTCGGCGTCGCCCTCGGTGTCGCCGGCCACGTGGCGGGTCGGCGCATTGGCCTCCAGCCAGGCCTTGGCCTGGGCGCGGTAGGCGGCTTCGTCGGGGGTGTCGTTGAAGTCCATCAGGCGGCGTTCCTGCGTTCGAGGTGGCTGACCAGCCGTTCCTTCCAGACCCGGGGCGCCCCGGCCACCAGGCCCAGCTGGCGCGAGCGGCGATAGTAGAGGTGGGCGTCGATCTCCCAGGTGAAGCCGATGCCGCCGTGGGTCTGGATGTTCTCCTTGGCCGCGAACCAGAAGGCCTCGCTGGCGGCGATCCGCGCCGCGCTGGCCGCCACCGGCAGCTCCGCGGCGTTGGTGTTGAGCGCCCAGGCCCCGTAGTAGGCGTTTGACCGCGCCAGCTCGTTCTTGACGTAGATGTCCGCCAGCTTGTGCTTGATCGCCTGGTACGACGCGATCACCCGGCCGAAGGCGTAACGCTCCAACGCATAGGCCTTGGCCATCTCCAGGCAGCGGTCGGCCCCGCCGCACTGCTCGAAGGCCAGCAGCACCGCCGCCCGGTCCATCACCTGCTCCAGCAGCACGAAGCCCTCGCCGGCCGCCCCCAGCCGCTCGGCCGGCGCGCCGGCGAACGTCAGCTTCGCCGCGTCGCGGGTCGGGTCCAGGGTCTGCAGCGCCTCGCGGGTCACCCCCGCCGACAGGTCGACCAGGAACAGCCCCGGCTGGCCGTTCTCCTTGGCCAGCACGACGGCGTGGGTGGCGATGTCGCCGTCGGTCACCGGCAGCTTGGTCCCCGACAGCTTGCCGCCGGCCACGCTGGCCTGCAGGCTGGAGGCGCTCACCGTCCCCGGCCCCTCCGAGGTCGCCACGCACCCGATCACTTCGCCCGCCGCGATCCTCGGCAGCAGCGCCGCCTTCTGCGCGTCCGACCCGGCCAGCATCACCGCCTCGGCTAGGAAGTACACGGTCGACGCGAACGGGATCGGCGCCACCGCGCGGCCCAGCTCCTCGGCGATCACGCACAGCTCCAGGCGCCCCAGCCCCAGCCCGCCGTGTTCCTCCGGGATCGCCGCCCCCAGCCAGCCCTGCTCGGCCACGCCCTTCCACAGCCCCGCGTCATAGGCCTTGGCGTCATCGTCGAGCACCTTGCGCACCGCAGCGGCGGAACAGTTGGCGTCGAGGAACTTCCGCGCCACGTCCTTCAGCGACTTCTGGTCGTCGGAGAAATCGAAATTCATCTGCCCCTGTCCTGCCGGCCCTGGCCGGTCCGGGTTGCTTCCGCCCCCAGCATTGCGCGCAGGCGGGCATCAAGAAAAGCGTGACCTCGCGTCAGCGGGACGCGTGAGCGCGGGGTCGCCGGACAAAGTCGGCGAATATGTACCGTTCTATTTTTGTTCACGTTCAGTTATGCTGTATGTCGTCAGCCAGGCGAATGATCCCGACCTGACCTATCGTGGTGGCCAAGGCCCCATCGTTCACTTGGAGGCAGACCTGCACACCGTGGTTGCCAGGGCAGACGCGGCGCAGCGGCGCTGGGCTGTGTCCCTGTCCAACGCCGGCAGCGCCTACGCCCAGTTCCGGACCGGACTGGTGGCGCTGGAGGAGATTGGTTGGGACCGTGGAGGCCGTGCTCCGCCAGCTGGCCGGGCTGGACCTGACGGCTGGCGCGGCATGTGCACGCCTGCGCCATGGCCACCGACGATCCGCACGAGGTCGCCGATCAAAAGCGCTCTTGGCCTGCTTGGGCTTGTTGGAGCTGCACTGCTCGGAAACACAAAGTGGGCATGGTTGGGCGGGCTGTTTGCGGGCGGTTGCGCGTTTGTG
>NZ_JANXWD010000122.1 GCF_025351295.1 Phenylobacterium sp. | reverse complement strand
GACGCCTGGCGCGTGGGCGGAGCGTTGGCGCTGCGCTCGCAGCGCGGTCGGCCGCCGAAGCTGGAAGCCCAGGAGATGGCCGATGCGCGGGGGGTGGCGGCCAGGGCCGGGGACCTGAGGGAGGCGCGCCGCCAGATCGCGTAGCTGGAGCGCAAGGTCGGCCAGCAGCAGCTGGATCTGGATTTTTTCAAAGGCGCCTTGCGGCGTATCGAGACGTCGCGCCGGACGGACACCGTTCCTGGCGCGCCGGCGTCTTCGCCGAGATCGCGGCGATGACGCATCCGCAAGGCCAAGGCTCGGCGCAAGGCTAGGGGCTCCACGGCCCCGGATCGATCGAGCGGCTGTGCGGGCTCTCCCAGGGGAGCCGCGCGGCCTACTACCGCCACTGGGGCGAGCATGCGCCGCGCGCCCAGGAGACGGCGCTGCAGGGCGCCATCCAGCGGCTGGCGATCTTCGGCCGCCTGATCAACATTCGTTTAAGCCGTACCGGTCTAGGATGCAGGTTGTCGGTGTGCCGCTGAGCGCCTGGAGTCACCCCAATGCGGGTCTTGTTTGTCGAGGACAGTGAGGTCAACCGCCTGGTCATCAGGGAAATGCTGCGCGCCGGTGACATCGAGATGGCCGAGGCCGTGGACGGCGCCGCGGGCCTGCGGATGATCGGCGACAACGACTACGACCTGATCCTGATGGACCTGCGTATGCCGGGCATGGATGGCATCACCGCCATCCGGCACCTTCGCGCCCGCGGCGACCACAAGGCCAGGCTGCCGGTGATCGTCGTCACCGCCGACGCCGGGGCGACCATCGAGGCCGACTGCCTGGCGGCCGGCGCTGACGACGTGGTCCTTAAGCCGGTCTCGATGAGCGCCCTCTATGAGGCGATCGGCGCCGTACTGGCGCGGGAAGGCCAGGACGCGGTCCTGCTGGCCTAGGCCCGATCCAGCCCCGCCGGGAACCGATGGCGCGCCCGGCCCTTGTAATGGTCGGGGCCATGTCAGCGCCCCGCATCGGACGACAAGATGAACGCCAGCGCCCAGCGCGGCCCGCCTCCGAAGGCCGGGCGCAAAGTCGACGCGGGGACGCAGGCCGAGATCGACGCCCTCATGGCCCTGCCGCCCAAGCGCCGGCCCAGCATCACCGTTATCGGCGACGACGCGGTCACCAGCATCACCCTGCCGGACCGCCCGGCCTGAAGCGCTAGTTCTTCTTCTTCGGCCGGTTGCGCCAGAGCTCGTAGCTGCCGGTGGCGGCGGCCACGGGATCGAGGAGGATCTCGTCGGCGGCCGGCTCTGCGGCGGTCAGCAGCGGCGGCGCTTCCGGGCGACTGGCGACCGCGGCCTCGCCCGCACCCAGCATCGCACCGTCGTCGCCGTGGTAAAGCTGCTGCACGCGGGCGTCGAACAGGTTGAGGCCGTTGCCACCGCCACGACCGCCGCCGATCCCCCCGCCGCTGACGTCCAGGCCATTGAAGCGCACGCCCGGCGACCCGCCGCCGCTGGACACCAGCAAGGCAGGCGTCAGGCCCGCGCCGACCCCGCTGTGGAGGGCGCCGCCGGTGTCCTTGACCGACCCGAAGAGGTCGACGACCCCCGGCGTGGTGACCACCAGCGTGGGCGAGCTGGGACCGGGAGAGCCGCTATCATCGATCAGGATGCCGCTGGGGTTGCTCTTGGTCCCGGTGTTCTGCATCAGGATCCGCGCCGAGGCCGACATGGTCAGCACCCCGGTCGTGATGAAGACATGGCCCTGTTCATCCGGAGTCGGGGAGACGCCGACCGGCAGGTTGTTGGCGATGTCGATCTGGCTGGCCGGGACGCCCTCGACCAGGGCGATGAACCGGGCGGACCCCAGGACGATCTCGTTGGTCGCGTAGAGGTGGGTCTCACCCAGGGCGTGAACGTCGATGAAGCCGGTGGCCACCGACCCCTTGGCCACGCCGATGGAGCCGCTGAGCAGGATGCGCCCCGGCTGGAAGCCCGCATCCGGCGTCGTCTCGCCGATAGTCACGATGCCGCCGGTGATGCCGGGCGCGAGGTTGCCGGTGATGTTGACGTCGTTGTTCGGACCCGCCGCCAGCAGCAGGCTGGGGATGTGGGCGGGGTTCACGTTCAGGTCCTGGACGGTGATGTCGCCGCGCGCGGTTCCGGTCGAGGCGCCGGCGTAGAACGCCACCGCGGTGGTCGCCTGGATCTGCTGGAACTCGGCGTCGGTGATGCGCAGGCCGTCGGTGGGCGCCCCGGGATATTCGCTCGCCGCGCCGCGCGTCTGGCTCGATCCGCCACCCAGGCTGACGGCGCCCCCAAGCGACTCGATGCGCAGCGTGGCTGCCGTGAGCGGACCGACGATGTCCAGGTCGCCCGCCCGGATGGTGAAGTTGCGGCCGGCCGCGCCGCTGTTCAGGCTCAGCAACCCCGCCACATTGGCGGTCACATCGCGCCCGGCGGCCAGGGCGACCTTGGTCACGCCGGTGAGCGGCGTTCCGCCGGGCGCGCCATAGGTGACGTCGGCCTGGGCGCCCTTGGCGGTCAGCGACAAGTTGCGGCCGGCCGGGGCGTCATCGCCGCGCGCGCCGGTGATGGTGGCCGCGCGCAGCACGATGTGCCCGCCGACGTTGGTGGTGGTGATGGCGATGTCATCGTCGGCGAGGATCGAGCCCAGGCTGACCGCGGCGCCGTTCGCACCCACGCCGCTGGCGTTCACCACCACGCTGCGGCCGGAGCTGAGCTGGCCGGCCAGCAGCGACCCGGTGTCGATCTGCAGCCGGCCGATCGAATTGACCCCGCCGGCGCCGACACTGAACGCGCCCGTCGTGCGGAACGAGGCCGCGCCGCCGGCCGAGGCGCCGGCCCGCAGGGCGATGCCGCGGCCAGCGTCGATCGCCAGCTGACGGCCGGCGTTCAGCGTGGCGGCGTCGAGGCTGGCGCTGACCAGGCCCAGGTCGCGGCCGGCGGCGAACTGCACGCCGGCCAGCGCCGTCGGCGAGGCGAACCCGCCCAGCAGGTCACGCTGGGCCGAGACCACACCGAAGTTGGCCGTGGTTTCGGTGGTTCCGTTGAGGCGCGTCGGCCCGGGCTGGCGGTTCACGATGCTGACGCCGGCAGCCAGCACCACGTCGCCGCGATCGAGGGCCGCCGACTGGGCGGCGATCAGTCCGGGCGCGTTGATCACCGCGCTGGCCACCTCCGCGCGGTTGACCACGGCCAGGAACACATTGCCGCCCACCGTCTGGCCCAGCAGGGTCAGGGGCGTGGCCGCGGCCGTCCCGCCCGTCGCCGGCACCACGAAGTCCAGCAGGTCGAGGTCGCCGGTCAACGGGCCGAAGCGGACCGTGAAGTCATTGGCCGCGCCGTAGAGCACGGTGCCCGCGCCGGTCACCGAACTGCCGGCCTCGGCGCCTACCGCGCCGGCGACCAGCGCCAGCGGGCCGCCGCCAACCTTGACGTCGGCGCCGGCCCGCACCTGGACCCGCGCGGCGCCGGCGCCGGTGAAGTC
>NZ_JANXWD010000159.1 GCF_025351295.1 Phenylobacterium sp. | reverse complement strand
GGTCGCCGGACATCTCCGGCGACCGACCGGCGGCTCAAATTCTAGAAGAACTTATATTGCACCTCGACACCGAAGGTCCGCGGCGGGGAGAGGGAATAGGTCTTGAAGATACCCTGGTTCACCAGGACCGTGGCCCCCGTCACGGGATTGATGTTCTGGCCGACGAACCGCGACCCGAAGGCCCCGGCGTCGTACTGCAGGTCATCGAACAGGTTCTTCACGTAGGCGATCACCCGGGTCTTCTTGTCCCCGGAGTCCCAGGTCAGGCGTGCGTCGACCTGGGTCCAGTCCGGCGCCTTGTTGTAGCTGCGGCTGAACAGGCTGCCGTATTGGGTGTCGCGGTAGATGAAGCTCACCGAGCCGTTGAGCGTGCCACCGACCACTTCGTGCCAGGTGTAGGTGGCGTTCAGCGCCAGCTTGTTCTTCGGCGCGTTGGGCAGGGTCGCGCCGTTCAGGCTCTGGCTGCGCTGCAGGACCCCGGTGAAGGGATCGCAGGGGGCACTTCCGGCCGCCGCGCCGACGCAGGACTGCAGGGCGCCGATCGGACGGGCGCCGACCTCGACCGCCGCCGGGTCCGCCGTATCCAGCGCCGTGCCGTTCTTGATGTAGGCGTCGTTGTAGGAATAGCTCAGCAGCAGCTGCAGGTTGTCGATCGGCAACCAGGTGACCTCGGCCTCGAAGCCCTTCGAGATCGACTTCGGGACGTTGTAGAAATTCGTCGCGATCTGGCCGAAGCCGGAGAACACCGAGATCGGGACCTGCAGGTTGTCATACTTGTAGTAGTAGGCCGCCAGGTTCGCCTGCAGGTGGCTTCCGATGTCCTTCTTCAGGCCGATCTCGAACGAATCCACGCTCTCCTTCTGGGCGTAGGCGTCGGGCGCGAGGAAGGTGAAGATCCCCACGTAGAAGCCGCCCGCCTTATAGCCGCGGCTATATTTGAAGTAGGCGTTGGTGCTGGAGTCGGGCTGCCACTCGATGCCGGCCGTGCCCGTGGCCGCCTGCCAGGTCGCGTCGTACTTGCGGCCGGCGAAACCGGTCGCCGGGTCGAACGTCGTCGGCGAGACGATGCCGCGCGGCAAGGGGGCGCCGGGCGCCGGGATGTTGACCGAGAACACGGTGATGTCGGTCACCGGGATGTTCGCGCCGAACACTTCGCCGGGCACGCCGTAGCAGGTGGCGGCGCCGAAGCAGAGGATGCGCACCTGCTCCTGGCCCTGCTTGCGGTCGTGGGAATAGCGCAGGCCGACCGTGGCCTTCCACTGCGGGGTGGCCTGCCAGTCCAACTGGCCGAAGAACGCATAGGAGGTGGATTCCGACCGCGGCCGGTTGTCGTAGCGACGGTTGCCGGTCTCGGGCGCGCAGACCCCACCGGTCGGCGCGCAGAACACGCTGGGCGCTAGGAACGGTCCGTTCCACTCCTTCTGCTGCTTCAGCTCGGTGTAGACCGGCTGGTTGATGTGCTGGTTGAAGTAGTAGGCGCCGAGCACGTACTGCAGCGGGCTGTCCCAGGTGGAGATGATGTTGAGTTCGTGGCTCCAGAACTGGTTGTACTCCCGGTAGAGGAAGTCCTCCTGCGGGAAGATCCGGGCGCCGCTGGCCAGCTGATAGAAGGTGATCGGGGTCGCCGAGGCGTTACCCAGGTTGCCGCCGGCCGTCTGGGTCGGGCCGCGCAGCTGGTAGTGATAGTTCACCCCGCCGGTCAGGTATTTGATGTCGAAGTCCTTGGCGTGCCACGTCACGTGGATCGCCTCGGTGTTGTAGACCGGCAGCCGGACCGAATAGGGGATCGCCCGGGCGATCGTCCGCGCGGCGTTCTTCGACAGCCCATTGGGGTCGTACTGCGGGTTGACGCAGCCCTGCGGCGAGACGTTGACCACATTGCTGACGCCGAAGCCGGTGCTGCATCCGTAGCCGGAGTTCAGCTGGATGCCACTGGGGCCGAACTCGTAGGTGGGGAAGGGGCCGTTGGTCCAGCCTTCCGCCTGGCTGCCCGGACCGCCGGCGCCGTTGTGCCAGACGCCCATGCCGTACTTGGCCCAGACGTCGAGCTTGTCGTCGAAGAACTTGCCCTGCAGCTGGGCCTCGGCGAACCACTCGTTGATGACCCCGCCCTCGTCCGGCATGCCGGGGACGATGTTCTTCACCCAGCCGCCGGTCTGGCGGTCCCAGTCGGCGGCCAGCCGGAACTGGATCTTGTCGGTGATCGGCCCCGAGATCGCGCCTTCGAGGATGGCGTGGTCGTAGTTGGAATAGCTGGCCCGCACCTCGGCGAAGTAGGTTTCCGTCGGGCGCTTGGAGATCTCGTTGATCGCCCCGCCGATCGCGTTGCGGCCATAGAGCGTGCCCTGCGGCCCGCGAAGGATTTCAACGCGGTCGAGGAACAGCGTCGAACGGCCCGCCTGCACCGCGAAGGTCTCGTAGATGCCGTCGTTGTAGTTCGCGACCGCGGCGTCGCCGGTCAGCACGTTGGTGAGGCGCCCGACGCCGCGCAGCGAGATGCGGTCGGTCGAGCTGTTGTAGACCAGCCCTGGCGTGAAGTTGGTCATGTCCTGGATCGAGTTGATCCCGACGATCTCGCGCCGCTGGTCCGTGAACGCCGACACCGCGACGGGCACGTCCTGCAGGCTCTGCTCCCGTTTCTCGGCGGTGACCACCAACTCCTCGATGGTGTTGTTCGACGCCGCCGACGACGAACTGGTCTGCGCATGGGCCGATGCGCCAACGAAAGCGGCCAGCAAGGCGCTGGACGCCAGCAATGTGTGCTTTAACGCCATTTGTGAACTGCCTCCCCGCAGTTTGATGAGCGCTATTTCCTGCGCTTCGGGGGCAAGCTGAAGCAGCCAGAGGGGGCCGTCAACGCAAATGCGGTAAGTGAGCACTGATAACTAACTGTGTTTCAGTCAACCCAGCTGAGCACAGCAAGATGGTTATCGGATGCGCCTTGCGGGCTCCTCAGATTTGAGCAATGATCCATATGTTACTGACTTTGTTTATCCCAATAAGCAACCTAAAGGCGCGCCTCTGGCGCGCCTTATTTGTTTATTGACATTGCCTTACGCCGTACGATTACGCCTCTTCGCTAGTGCACAAGCGGCGCGAGTCCTTTGTGGGTAAGGGAATTCACGCATCTCAAAAACCTCCGTTACCGGCGCCGCAGCATGACATTTCGGCGAGCGAGTCCATGCTCTCGGAAGTAGAGCTGGACCTTCGGCGCGGCTGGCCCCTTTCGTCCGCGGCGGGCGGACTTTAGAGAGGGCCCTCGCCACGGACGGGAGCGCCAATCCATGCATCGCAAGCCGGACGGATCCTGGGACAAGTCCCGGCTTCCCAGCCGCCACACCACCGAGGGGCCGTCGCGCGCGCCGCACCGGTCGTACCTGTTCGCCATGGGGCTCGGCACGCGGGAGATCGCCCAGCCCTTCGTGGGCGTGGCGTCCTGCTGGAACGAGGCGGCACCCTGCAACCCCGCCCTGATGCGCCAGGCCCATGCGGCGGCGGCGGGGGTGAAGCGGGCCGGGGGCACGCCGCGGGAGTTCTGCACCATCACCGTCACCGACGGCATCGCCATGGGCCATGAGGGCATGCGCTCGTCCCTGGTCAGCCGCGAGGTGATCGCCGACTCGGTCGAGCTGACCATCCGCGGCCACGCCTACGACGCCCTGATCGGGGTCGCCGGCTGCGACAAGTCCCTGCCGGGGATGATGATGGCCATGCTGCGGCTGAACGTGCCGTCGGCCTTCATCTACGGCGGCTCGATCCTGCCCGGCCGCTGGCATGACCGCGACGTGACCGTGCAGGACGTCTTCGAGGGCGTCGGCAAGTACTCGGCCGGCGAGATGAGCCTGGAGGAGCTGTGCGACCTGGAACAGCACGCCTGTCCCGGCGACGGGGCGTGCGGCGGCCAGTACACGGCCAACACCATGGCCTGCGTCTCCGAGGCGATCGGCCTGGCCCTGCCGCTGTCGTCGGCGCTGCCGGCCCCCTACCTGGACCGCGACAGGTACGCCGAGGCCACCGGCGAAGCCGTCATGGCGCTGCTGGAGCGCAACATCCGGCCGCGTGACATCTGCACCCGCGAGGTGTTCGAGAACGCCGCCGTGGTCGTGGCGGCCACCGGTGGCTCCACCAACGGCGGGCTGCACCTGCCGGCCATGGCCCACGAGGCGGGGATCAGCTTCACCCTGCGCGACGTGGCCGAGATCATGCGCAAGACGCCCTACATCGCCGACCTGATGCCGGGCGGGCGCTATCCGGCCAAGAAGATGGGCGAGGCCGGCGGCATGCCGATGCTGCTGCGGACCCTGTTCGACGCCGGCCTGATCCACGGCGACTGCATGACGGTGACCGGCAAGACCATCGCGGAGAACCTTCAGGGCGTGGTCTGGGACGACACCCAGGACGTGATCCGGCCGGTCTCCAATCCGCTGTCGCCGACCGGCGGCGTGGTCGGGCTGTGGGGCTCGCTGGCCCCCGACGGCGCCATCGTCAAGGTGGCGGGCCTGGCCCACACACGGCACCGCGGCCCGGCCCGGGTGTTCGACGGCGAAGAGGCCTGTTTCGCCGCCGTCGAGGCGCGCGACTACCAGGAAGGCGACGTCCTGGTGATCCGCTATGAGGGACCCCGGGGCGGCCCCGGCATGCGCGAGATGCTGTCGACCACTGCGGCGATCTACGGCCAGGGCGTGACCAACATCGCCCTGATCACCGACGGCCGCTTCTCCGGCGCGACCCGGGGCCTCTGCATCGGCCATGTCGGGCCGGAAGCCGCGGATGGCGGCCCGATCGGCCTGATCGAGGACGGCGACATCATCGCCATCGACGCCGATGCCGGCACGATCGAGCTGGAGGTCGATGCGGCCGAGCTGGCGCGCCGCAAGGCGGAGTGGACGCCGCGCCGGACCAACTATCAGTCGGGCGCGCTGTGGAAGTTCGCCCAGGGTGTCGGACCGGCCCACCTGGGCGCCACCACCCATCCGGGCGCGGCGGCCGAGACCCACGTCTACGCGGACCTCTGATGCGCGCCCAACCCGATGAAGACGCCAACCCGATGAAGACGCCAACCCTATGAAGACGCCAACCCGATGAAAACATTGGGCCTGATCGGCGGGATCAGCGCCGAAAGCACGACCGTCTACTACCAGCAGCTCACCCGGCTGGTGCGCGAGCGGCTGGGCGGGCTGCACTCGTGCGAACTGATCCTCTGGTCGGTGGACTTCGCGCCCATGGCCGAGCTGCAGGCCAGGGAGGACTGGGAAGCCGCCGGCGTCATCCTGGCAGACGCCGCGGCGAAGCTGGAGGCGGCGGGCGCTGAGGCGATCATTATCTGCTCCAACACCGTCCATCTCAATGCGCCGCACATCCGCGCGGCGGTCTCGATCCCGCTGATCCACATCGCCGACGCCACCGCCCAGGCGCTGCGGGCGAGAGGCGTGACCCGGCCGTTGCTGCTGGCCACCCGCTTCACCATGGAGAAGGCCTTCTACCGTGACCGCCTGGCCGAGCTGGGCGTGACCGCGCTGACGCCGGACAAGGCCGACCGCGACCGGCTCCACGCCATCATCTACGACGAGCTGTGCCAGGGCGTGATCCGGCCTGAGTCGAAGGCCGAGGTGCTGGGGATCATCGCCCGCGGCCAGGCCGCCGGCGCTGACGGCCTCATCTTCGGCTGCACCGAGATCGGGCTGTTGCTGGACCCCGCCGACATGCCCCTGCCCACCGTCGACACCGCGCTCGCCCACGCCGAAGCAGCTGTGGAGTTCGCCCTGGGTAGGGGGCGTTCGCTAGAGCGCGTCAGGCGAAAGTGGATCCCGGTTTCGCCGCCCGACGCGCTCTAATTCAAAGAGTTAGAGCCTTTTTATCGGGTTCAAGTGAGTCCACTTGAACCAGAAAGACTCTAGGGCAGTGCGCGGACCCCGAACAGATAGGGGTGGCCCCAGGCAAGGGCGGCCCACACCGCCACCGCCAGGACGATCCGCCACCAGCCGATCTCGCCGAGGCTGAGCTTTTGGCGACCGCCCAGGATGGCGCCGAACGGGACGCTGGAGGTCTGGGCGGCGAAGGCGTCCCAGGTGGCGCCCAGGGCGCGCCTGCGCTTGGCGTCGATGCTGGCCGTGCCGAACAGCGCCAGGGCCAGCATCGATCCGAACAGCACGATGGAGGCGCGGTCGCCGTTCACCAGCAGGTGGCCGGCCGCCCAGACCGCCACGCCCCACAGGAACGGATGGCGGGTGATCCGCAGCATGCCCTTGACCACGTCGGGCCGGTCCAGCGCGCCTTCCTGGGCGACGCTGGTGGGATTTGGCGTGGTCAGGCCGGGCACGATCAGCAGCATGGCGGCCAGTTGCACGCCGATCTGCACGTCCCGGGTGGCGGGGGTCAGGGTCCAGTAGACGGCGTTCCAGCCCTGGCCGCGTGCCGCTGCGAAGCCGAACCCCAGCCACGCCAGGCCCGCCACCGAGCCCAGGGAGAACAGGCCCGTGTAGGCCCCCTGGCCGATGCGCCCAGTGAGCGCGTCGCGCACCCGGGTGCCGGACACCAGCAGATGCATCAGGACAAAAAAGCCGGCGGCGGCGAGCAGGTTGAGCATGGCGAGATCCTCCGCAGATGAGGCTGGCTCATAAATTTACAGTGTCAAGTTATAACGCGCCCGGTGTCGTCCAGATCGTCTTCGTCGATGTCTGCCAGGAGCGGCAGGGCCAGCAGCGGCGCGGGCGAAGGCCGGGCCTCCAGGCGGACGACCGGAGCCGCGGCCGCCGGGGGCCGGCGCAGCAGCGACTCGATCCGGGCCACCCAGCGGTTGGCCTCGTGCAGGGCCTCGCCGGGCTCCAGCCGCCGGCGGTGGCCCACGTCCTCGGGCCGCCACAGGTCCAGCTGGAAATCCGGGTGGCCGATGTCGTCGAACACGAACCGCAGCCGCACCAGCGCCTGCGGTTCGCCCAGGTCGTCCAGCGGCCGGCGGGCCTCACCCCGGAAGGCCCGGGCGGCCACCCGCCGGTCGACGACCAGCTCGACGCCCATCAGCTCGTCGATGCGGTAGGTCAGCCGCCAGCCGCCCTTGTCCCAGGCGACGGCGACGACGCCGGTGGCAAGGTCGAAGCCGATCCCGACGCCGCGGCCCCGCGCGGTCAGCAGCGGCTGGGGCACGGCGCCGAGCGCCTGGGTCAGGGTGCGGCGGACCCGGCGGGTCTCGTCCAGGAACCAGGCGAACGCCCCGCCCACGAGCGTCAGCGCGGCGCCCACGATAGCCAGCAGCGTCAGGAGCCGGGCCGCCTCGTCCATGCGCCGCAGGGTACGCCGGTTTCGGCGAGTCGGTTAAGCGCCCCGGATGACCGGCACGTGGCCGGCGCTGTCCAGCGGCAGCAGGCCGGCCAGCCGCGGGTCGTCGGCCACCTCCACCTGCCGCCGGAAGGCGCGGAACCCCGAGCGGACGTAGAAGGCCGGGGCGGCCGGGGCGTCCAGGGTGCAGGTGTGGACCCAGAACCGGCGGATCGGCGCCGCCCAGGCCCACGCGATGGCGCGGTTCATCAGCCAGCGCGCCGCCCCGCCGCCCACCAGCCCGGCCGAGACCCCGAAATAGACCAGCTCGCAGGTCTCGAACTCCCGGAAGTCCAGCTCCAGGATTCCGACCTCGCCGCCCGGCGCCTCCAGCCGGTAGACCTCGACCCGCGGGTCGCCGATGTCGGCCTTGAGCTCGTCCCGTGGCGTGACCAGCCGGGTAAACCACAGCCAGTCGCTTCCGACCGCGCGGTAGAGCTCGAGATAGTCGTCGGCGCCAGGGTCGACCAGCCGCCGCAGGGTCCACGGCGGGTCGGCGACCTCGGCGCGCAGGGGTGGCCTCTCGGTCATCTCCAGCGAGGTGACGATGGCGGCGATCCTGCCGTCCGGTACGTCGTGGAAGCCGTCCTCAAGCATGGCGCTCAGAGGTCCAGCTCGATGACCAGGGGCACGTGGTCGGAGGGCTTCTCCCAGGACCGCACGTCGCGGTGGATCGAGACGCCGGTCAGGCGGTCGGCAGCCTGGGGGGAGAGCAGGGCATGGTCGATGCGGATGCCGTTGTTCCGCGGCCAGGCGCCGGCCTGATAGTCCCAGAAGGTATAGGCGCCCGGTGCGCCGTCGGCCTCCAGGAAGGCCTCGGTGAGGCCCAGGTTCTTCAGCGCCCGGAAGGCGGCGCGGGTCTGCGGCAGGAAGAGGGCGTCGCCTTCCCAGGTCTTCGGAAACTCGGCGTCGCGCGGCTCGGGGATGACGTTGAAGTCGCCCGTCAGCACGAACCGCTCCTCCAGCCCCAGCAGGTCGCGGGCGTGGGCGTTGAGCCGCGCCATCCAGGCCAGCTTGTAGGCGTATTTCTCGGTGGCGACCGGGTTGCCATTCGGCAGGTAGAGGCAACCGACCCGCACCGGCTCGGGACCCGAGATCACGGCTTCGATGTAGCGCGCCTGTTCGTCGGCGCCGTCGCCCGAATCCGGAAGGAGCGGCAGGCCGCGCCGGATATCCTCCAGCGGCGACTTGGAGAGCAGCGCGACGCCATTGTAGGCCTTCTGGCCATGGACGGC
>NZ_JANXWD010000091.1 GCF_025351295.1 Phenylobacterium sp. | reverse complement strand
CCTGAAGGCCGCGCGCGGCTGGATGGAAAACTTCCCGGCCGGCCGCCAGCAGTCCGCTGTGATCGCCATCCTGTGGCTGGTGCAAAAGCAGGAAGGCTGGGTCTGCGAGCCGGCCATTCGCGCCGTCGCGGACCTGCTCGGCATGCCGGTGATCCGGGTGCTGGAGATCGCCACCTTCTACACGATGTTCATGCTGGAGCCGGTGGGCAGCGTTGCTCTGGTCCAGGTTTGCGGCACCACGCCCTGCCAGACCCGTGGGTCAGAGGCGCTTCTTGCCGTGTGCAAAAGGAAGTTCGGTCCGTCCAACCATCGCAGCCAGGACGGCAAGTTCTACTGGCAGGAAGTCGAGTGCATGGGCGCCTGCGCCAACGCGCCGATGGCCGCGATCAACGACGACTACTACGAGGACCTTACGCCGGAGAGCTTCGAGAAGCTGCTCGACGACTTCGCCGCCGGCAAGAAACCCAAGCCAGGCTCGGCGATCGGCCGGATGGGCTCCTCGCCAGAGGGTGGCCTGACCACGCTTACCGATGCGGCGCTCTACAACGGCTCGCTCGGCAAGAAGATGACGATCCCGAACCTGCCGCCCAAGGCGCTGAAATCCGCGAAGGCGCCGGCATGAGCCTCGATCCCGCCCAGATGAAGCAGCGCCTCCTGCGCATGGTGGCCGTCTCTCTCGGGCTCACCGCGGTGGCCGTGGGCTTTGGCATCGCGCACTTCGCCTATGGCGTCAGCTGGGCGCTTTGGGGCTTCGTCGGCTTCCTCGGCCTGGGCTTCGCCGCCCAGATCTGGTTCATCCGCGGCCTCGCCCGCGACAGCAAGGGGAACTGAGGCGGTGGCCGGACTTCTGGCGGACAAGGACCGCATCTTCCTCAACATCTATGGCCAGCGCGACTGGGGCCTGGAGGGCGCCAAGGCGCGCGGCGCCTGGAACGGTGTGAAGGACATCGTCGCCCAGACGCCAGAGTGGATCTGCGACCAGATCAAGGCCTCGGGCCTGCGTGGTCGGGGCGGGGCGGGCTTCGCCACCGGCCTGAAATGGACCTTCATGCCGAAGGTCGAGAGCGAGCGGCCGCACTATCTGCTGGTCAATGCCGACGAAAGCGAGCCCGGCGCGTGCAAGGATCGCGACATCCTGCGCAACGACCCGCACCTGCTGATCGAGGGCTGTCTGATCGCCTGCAAGGCCATGCGCTCGCGGCAGGCCTACATCTATATCCGCGGCGAATACGTCCATGAGCGCGAGCGGCTGACCGCGGCGATCAAGCAGGCCTACGAGGCCAAACTGATCGGCAAGGACAACCTCCACGGCTGGGACTGCGACGTCGGCCTGCAGCATGGCGGCGGGGCCTATATCTGCGGCGACGAGACGGCGCTGATGGAGAGCTTCGAGGGCAAGAAGGGCCAGCCGCGCCTGAAGCCGCCGTTCCCGGCCGGCGCCGGCATCTACGGCTGCCCGACGACGGTGAACAATGTCGAGACCATCGCGGTGGTGGGCACGATCCTCAGGCGGGGCGCCGACTGGTTCGCCGGCTTCGGGACCGAGAAGTCCACCGGCACCAAGCTGTTCGCCGGCTCGGGCCACCTCAACACACCCTGCGTGGTCGAGGACGCGGTCGGCATCAGCGTCAAGCAGCTGATCGAGGAGCACTTCGGCGGCGTGCGTGGCGGCTGGGGCAACCTGAAGGCGGTGATCCCGGGTGGAATTTCCGTCCGCATGATCCCGGCCGAACAGTGCGAGGAGGCCCTCATGACCTATGAGGACCTGCAGGCGCGCGGCTCGGGTCTGGGCACCGGCACCATGATCGTCTTCGACAAGGACGCCGACCTGGTGAAGGCCATCGCGCGGGCCAGCTACTTCTACAAGCACGAGAGCTGCGGCCAGTGCACGCCGTGCCGCGAGGGCACCGGCTGGATGTGGCGGGTGATGGAACGGATGGTCACCGGCGAGGCCGAGATGTCCGAGATCGACCTGCTGCTCGACGTGGCCAGCCAGGTGGAAGGCCACACGATCTGCGGCCTGGGCGATGCGGCCGCATGGCCGATCCAGGGCCTGTTCCGCCACTTCCGCCACGAAGTGGAGGAACGCATCAACACCTACCGCGCGCGCAAGGGCAGCTATGCCGGCGCCACGATCGCGGCGGAGTAGGGCCGTTGTGTGCGAACGCCAATCCCATTGCATTGTCGATCAGCGCGGTTGCGTTGATTGTGAGCCTCTTCACGGCTTGGCGGACCTTCGCCTTCAACAAGCGAAAAGCAGCGAAGGACCTTTGGCAAAAGAACCTCGAGTTCTACATGGCGCACCCCGTGCATGCTCTGGGTAGGCCAAAGAGCGACAGCGAAGCCGACGTTCAAGCTTATCGAATTCACGTCTCCTACCTCTTCCTCGCGATGGAGGAGTTGTTGTCGGCGTTCCCTCGCGACAAGGGATGGCTTGCTGTCGTCCGGCGTCACCTTCAGCGACACGGCGGCTACGTTCG
>NZ_JANXWD010000113.1 GCF_025351295.1 Phenylobacterium sp. | reverse complement strand
GCCAGGTCGCCCGGCGCGATGACCGCGCGGTCGTTGGCGCGTGTGATGACGTCGCCGCGGCGCAGGCCCTTTGTGCCCGCATCGGAGGACTGGTCGACGTTCTCGACCAGGGCGCCCTTGATGTCGGCGGGCAGGTTCAGGCGGTCGCGGCTGGTGTCGTCCAGCAGGCCGACCAGCATGCCCAGGACCGGCGCGCGCGGCCCGCTCAAGGCGCCCGGGGCCGTGCGGCCAGGGCCGGCGCCGGAGCTGTCGTTGGCCGCCAGTTCCTTCTCGGACGGACGCACGCCCGAGCGGATGTCGATCGTGCGAGGCTTGCCGTCGCGGATCACGGCCAGGTGCAGCACGTCGCCGGCGCGGACGCGGGCCACCTGGCGGGTCAGCTCGGATGAGCTCTTGATGCTCGAGCCGTTCACCGAGGTGACGATGTCGCCGACCTGCAGGCCGGCCTTCTGCGAGGGGCCGCCGGCGGAGATGTCGGCGACGATGGCGCCCTTCTGGTCGGCGATGCCCGCGGCCTCGGCCATCTCGGGCGTGAAGTTCTGGATCGTGGCGCCGATGTAGCCGCGCTGGATCTTGCCGCCGCCGATCAGCTGCTTGGTGACGCTGTCGGCCACGTCCGCGGGGATGGCGAAGCCGATGCCGACCGAGCCGCCCGAGGGCGAGAAGATCGCCGTGTTGACCCCGATCACCCGGCCGTAGACGTCGAACGTCGGGCCGCCAGAGTTGCCGCGGTTGATGGGCGCGTCGATCTGGATGTAGTCGACGAAGGTCTCGCCGATGTCGCGACCATAGGCCGAGACGATGCCGGCCGTCGCCGTGCCGCCCAGCCCGAAGGGGTTGCCGACGGTGATCACCCAGTCGCCGACCCGCGGCTTGCCGGCGCCTTCGAAGTTCACGAACGGGAACGGGCCGTTGCGGCCCTTGATCTTGATCACCGCCAGGTCGGTGGCTTCGTCGCGGCCGACGACCACGGCGTCGAGCTCGCTCTCGTCCTTGAGCACGACCTTGATGGTCTCGGCGTTCTCGACCACGTGGTTGTTGGTGACGATGTAGCCGTCGGCCGAGATGAAGAAGCCCGAGCCGGCCGACTGCTGCGTCGGCAGCTTGGGCTGGCCCTTGGGGGTGACGCCGCCCTGGGGCGAGCCGTCGCCGTCGTCATCGCCGCCCTGGCCGCCCTGGCCGCCGCGCGGCGCGAGGCCGAACGGCAGGCCCGGGATCTGGCGCAGCGCGTCGGGATCGACCCGGCTGGTCACATTGATCGACACCACCGCGGGCGAGACCCGCTCGAAGATGTCGGCGAAGGACATCGGCGCGCCGGGCGGGGGCGCGAAGATCGGGGAGGTCGAGGCCCGGATCAGGCCGGCGGGCAGCTCCGCATGGGCCGATGGAAGCCGCATGCCCGCGCCCGCCACGGCCGCGGCCATGACGCCGGCGCCGGCGACTGCGCCCAGGAGGTAACCGGTCTTCTTGGAAGTCATCAGTCTTCGTTTCCCTGCGCATGGCCCCGGGGGAGCGGGCCGCGCCCTTACAAACTAGGGCGGATGCACCGAAGTGCAACGCCCCTCAAGTTACGTGTAGGTCACCCTAGGCTCGTCTTCACGTCCAATATTAGGCGCAAACGTGTCAGGCTGTTTCATCCTCGATCAGGCGCTGAACGCGCGCCGCCTCCGCCGGGTCCAGTTCGGCCTCCGGGCCGGGCTTGCGCAGGCGGATGGTCAGCAGCATCAGACCCGCCAGCACCACCACGAACGGGCCACCCCAGAGCGCCAGATTGCCGAGATTGAAGCCGGGGGTGAGCAGCACGAACTCGCCGTAGCGTTCGGTGAGGAAGGCCTTGATCTGGGCCTCGCTCCGCCCCGCCTTGACCTGCTCGCGGACGATCTGCCGCAGGTCGTGAGCGAGGTCGGCCTCGCTGTCGTCGATGGACTCGTTCTGGCAGACCAGGCAGCGGACATCGCGGAAGATCTCGCGGGCCTGGGCCTCCTGGGCCGGGTCGGGCAGGCGCTCGGCGGGGTCGGAGGCGGCGGCCAGGCAGGCCACGCCGGCCAGCGCCGCCAGCAGGGCCCGCAGCCTCACGCCGGCTGCTCGCGGCGGCGGCCGACGCCCATCCGCAGGCGGCGGTCCGACAGCGAGACCAGGCCGCCCAGGGCCATGATCACCGGGCCCAGGAAGATCAGGCTGGCCCAGGGGTTCCAATACGCGCGGACCAGCCAGGCCGTCGCCGCCCCGCCGTCGCGCCGCTCGCCCAGCACCAGGTAGATGTGGCTGGCGCCGCGATAGCAGATGCCCACCTCCGAGGTGGTCTGGCCGCCGGCCGTGTAGAGCCGCCGCTCCGGCTTGACCTGGCATATCGGCCGGCCGTCGCGGGTGACCGTCATGGTCGCCTGGTCGGCGTCGTAGTTGGGGCCGGCCACCGGTCGCACGCCGTCGAGGGTGACGTGGTAGGCGCCGATGTTGAGCGCCCCGCCCTGCTGCAGCGCCTCGGCGGCCTCGACCTTCCAGGCGGTCTCGAACACCGCGCCCATGACGAAGACCCCCAGGCCCAGGTGGGCCAGGGTCATGCCCCAGGCGCCGCGCGGCAGGCCGGTCATCCGCCGCCAGGTCTCCGCGGCCGGGACCCGGAAAGCCCGCGTGCGCTCGACGATCTCGGTGACCGCGCCGGCCACCAGCCAGCCGCCCAGGCCGACGCCCACCGCGCCCAGCGCCTTCCTCGGGCTGACGAGGGCCACGGTGAGCAGGGCGACGCCGGCGGCGATCAGCACCGCCACCCACAGCCGCTGGACCACGCCGCGCGCGTCGCCGCGCTTCCAGGCCAGCAGTGGGCCGGCCGGGACCAGCACCAGCAGGGCGGCCATGAACGGCACGAAGGTCAGGCTGAAGAACGGCGGCCCGACCGAGATCGACTCGCCCGTCATCGCCTCGCGGATCAGCGGATAGAGGGTGCCCAGCAGGACCGTCATGGTGGCCGCGGCCAGCAGGATGTTGTTGAGCACCAGGGCGCTCTCGCGGCTGATCGGGGCGAACAGGCCACCCTGCGCCAGGCTGGGCGCGCGCCAGGCGAACAGGGTGAAGGCCAAGCCCGAAGTGACCCCCAGGATGATCAGCAGCAGCACGCCGCGGGTCGGGTCGACCGCGAAGGCGTGGACCGAGGTCAGCACGCCGGAGCGCACCAGGAAGGCGCCCAGCATCGAGAAGGTGAAGGCCGCCAGCGCCAGAAACACCGTCCAGCCGGCCAGCGCACCGCGCTTCTCGGTGACCACGGCCGAGTGCAGCAGGGCGGTGGCGATCAGCCAGGGCATGAAGCTGGCGTTCTCCACCGGGTCCCAGAACCACCAGCCGCCCCAGCCCAGCTCGTAATAGGCCCAGAACGCGCCCAGGGTGATGCCGACGGTGAGCAGGCTCCAGGCGGCCAGCGCCCAGGGCCGTACCCAGCGCGACCAGGCCGCGTCGATCCGGCCCTCGATCAGGGCGGCGACCGCCAGGGAGAACACCACCGACATGCCGACATAGCCCGCGTAGAGGAACGGCGGGTGGACGGCCAGCGCAGGGTCCTGCAGCAGCGGGTTGAGCGAGCGGCCCTCGACCGGCGGGGCGATCACCCGCAGTAGCGGGTTCGAGGCGAAGACCGTGTAGGCCAGGAACACGCTGCCCAGCACGCCCTGGGTGGCCACGGTCATGGACCGGATGCCGCGCGGCAGGGTGCGGCCCAGGCCCGCCGCGGCGGCGCCGAACCCGGTCAGGGCCAGGCACCACAGCAGCATCGAGCCCTCGTGGCTGCCCCAGGTCCCGGCCACGCGGTAGAGCAGCGGCTTTTCGGTGTGGGAGTTGGCGGCGACGTTGGCGACCGAGAAGTCGGAGACCACGAAGGCATGCATCAGCGCCGCGAACGCCGTGGCGACCGCGATGAACGCCGCCAGGGCCGCGCCCTCCCCGGCTCCGGCCAGGGCCGCCGAGCGGCGCAGGCGGCCGGCCACGCTGAGCGCGACCTGGACGATCGAGAGCCCCAGCGCCAGGATGAGCGCGAAGGCGCCAGCCTCCACGATCATGTAGGGCCGCCCTTGCCCACCCCGTAGCCGGGGGAGGCCGGCGCCTGGCCATCGCCGCGCCAGTCGCCCTGTTTCTTCAGCGCGTCGGCGACTTCCTTGGGCATGTACTTCTCGTCGTGCTTGGCCAGCACCCGGCTGGCGACGAACACCCCGTCGCCGCGATAGGTCCCCTCGGCGACGATCCCCTGCCCTTCGCGGAACAGGTCCGGCAGGGTGCCCTGGAAGACCACGTGGTCGGCGGAGATCCTGTCCTGCACGTTGAACTCGACCAGGCCGTCGGGGTGCTTGACCACCGAGCCGGTGGTGACCAGCCCGCCCAGCTGGATCGACTGCCCCGGCCGCGGCTTGGCCGCCGCCGCCTGGGAGGGGGTGTAGAACAGCGAGATCGAGCCGCGCATGCCCCACAGCGCCAGCCCGATGGCCACCACCACCACCGGCGCGATCACCGAGAACAGCAGCAGGCGGGTGCGCGCCTTGCGCGACTTGGGCAGGAAACTCATGGCTTGGGCTCCGTGCGGGCGGCCTCGTCGAGCTGGTCCAGGATCTGCGGCGCCTTGGCGTAGCGCGCCCGCGCGCTGGCGTGGGCGGCGTCCCGCTTGGTGGTGTCGCCGAGCACGGCATAGGCGCGGACCAGCCGCACCCAGCCCGCGGGATCGTCGGGCCTGGTCTCCAGGCGCGCCGCCAGGCCGGCCACCATCCCCTGGATCATGGCCAGCTGCTGCGGGTCGGCGGTGACCACGGGCTTGCCCTCCAGGCGGGAGATCGCGGCCTGGACCTGGGTGCGGCGCGGATCGGCGGCCGGCAGGTCGGCGGCCAGCGCGGTCAGGTCGGCGATGGCGCCCGGCCGGTCCCCGGCGTCGGACTTGGCGCCGGCCAGGAAGTAGCGGGCCGCGGGGTCGCCGGGCTGCAGGACCAGCCGGCGCCGGAAGGCGGCCGCGGCATCCGCATCGACCTTGCCGCCGGCCTCTGCCACCTCGGCCTGGCCCAGCATCAGCCAGATGTCGGCCCGTTGCGGGGCGAGGGCGGCGGCGCGGCGCAGCGCGCGGACGGCGGCGATGGGGTTCTGCGAGGCGCTCTCGGCCAGGCCCAGCAGGCGGAAACCCTCGGCCTCGTTCGGCCGTTGCGCCGTGGCCTGGCGCAGCACCGCGGCGATCTCCGGCGCCTGCAGGGCGCCGAGGTCGGAATGCTGCCACCCGGCCAGCCGCTGGGCATAGGGCTGGTCGGCCATGCCCGGCGTTCCCAGCTTGAGGTAGAGACCCAGCGCCAGGGTCGGCACCACGATCGCGGCCAGCAGCACCAGCCGCCGCGCCCCCGGATCGGCGTTCCAGGCCTGGACCGGCGCCTCGGCGGCCGCCAGCAGCCGGCGGGCGGCCTCGGCGTGGGCGCTTCTGCGCTCGGTGTCGCCCATCAGGCCGCGCTCGGCCAGTTCGTCGATCTCGGTCAGCTGGCGGCGGTAGAGCGCGGGCGCGGGATCGGCGACGCCGGCCTCGGCGGAGGCTCCGGCGGCGCGCATCAGGATCAGGCCTGCCGCGGCGGCGGCGAGAACGCCGGCCACAGCCCAGAACAGCAACATGGCCGGGCGTGTAGCCGAAAGCTCAACGCTGCGCGAGGGGGACTGTGGTCGCGTGGGGTGTCGCCCTCACGGCTGCTCATCCCGGCGAAGGCCGGGACCCAGATGGAACGGCCAAGATGTGGGTTCCACGGGCTCCGAGCCACTCCGGCCCGTTGCTGAGCTAAGGGATCTGGCTCTCGGCCTTCGCCGGGATGAGCGGGGTTGGAGGTGAACACCCGCACCCGCCGACCGGCGTCCTTAACCCTCCGCCTCGTGATGCTCCGGATGCAGTGCCGTGTGGGCGCGGCGGCGGATCAGGTCGCCGGCCTTTTCGCCGATCACCAGGTGGTTGAAATCGGCGGCGATCTCCAGGAAAGCGGCGGCGATCGCCACGTCCTCGACCTCGCCGGTGCGGATCAGGTCCAGCACGTCCTCGACGTAGTGGGTGATGAACTCGCTGAGCTTGTCGACCACCTTGGCGCGGGTGGACGAGAAGCCGCCGTAGTTGGCCGTCGTCCGCAGCTCGTCGCAGAACGACAGCAGGGTCATGGCGCGGGCCACCAGCCTGGGCTCCGGCGGGGTGTTGAGCCGCGGCATCGCGCGGCGGGCGCGGGACTGGCGCGAGGCCGCGCCCATCGGCAGGGCCTCGATGGTCGCCTTGTCGGCCTCGCGCAGGCGGCCCTCGACCACATTGGCCAGGCTGGCGCGCTGCTTCACCACCCGCAGGCCCCACCCCTGGTCGCGCTGCAGGTCCATGCAGGTCTCGAGTTCCAGCACCTGCTGGACGACCAGCTCGGCGCGCTTGGCGCAGGCGCGGCCGACGACTGCGCCCTCGTCGGCGTTCAGGCGGCCAATGTCGGCCAGGGTCTTGTCCACGTCCTCGAACACCGCCTCGCCGAAGCCGGCAAGTTCGCTGTCGCGCAGGTAGCGCTCGGTGGGCTTGTCCATCACCGCGGAGATCACCCGCAGCACCATCCAGGGATGGGCCAGTTGGGCGGCCAGCATGTGGAAGAACCGCGGGCCGGCGTCGTCGGCGATCTCGACGGCGTCCTTGTAGGCGAGCCGCGCCGCGGCGGCGGTCTCGCCGCCGGCGTGGGCGATCCACTCGGGCAGGCGCTGGGTGGCGCGGCGCACCACCGGGGCGAGGTCGAGGCAGCTGGCCAGCAGCGCGGCGCCGTTCGGGCTATGTCGGTCGCAGGCCTCGGCCACGGCGCGGAACTCCGGCGCCGCCCCGTCGCGCAGCGCGATCGCCGCGGCGGCGACCAGGCTGTCGTACACGGCCAGCACCACGGCGGCCGGCGCATCCTCGGCCGGGTTTCGGGCCTCTTCCACGAGGTCGGGGCGCAGCGCGCGCAGGCCCTTCCAGATCAGGGTCAGCGCCCGCGACGGAAAGGTCATCAGCCGGCCGTCGCCGCTGGCGACGCACATGGGGGCGATGGGCTGCAGGACGGCGTTGCGGAGCGTCCGGTCGAAGACCTCGCACTCGACCAGCCGGCGCACGCCCCCCAGGGCGGTGTCGTCGGCGGTCTGGGCCAGGGCCTGCTGCAGGCTGCCCACGACCTTGTCCGGCGCGGTTTCCACCAGCATCCGGACGATCTCGATCTTGCGCTCGGTCAGACCGGGCATGAGCGTGTCGGCTCCGGCGGCTCCTCAGGCCGAAACCATGGCTTCCGGCGGGTTAAGGCTTTCCGAAGCTTGGGCTTTTCAGGCGCTGGCGCACGGCAGTTCGACTGCGACAGAAAGTCCCCCCAGGGCCGAATCCCCCAGGACCAGCGACCCGCGATAGGCGCGCGCCAGCTCGTCGACGATCGACAGGCCCAGGCCCGAGCCCGGCGCGTTCTCGTCCAGCCGGGCGCCGCGGCGCACCACCTCCGCGCGGCGATCCGGCGGCAGGCCGGGGCCGTCGTCCTCAACCGTCAGGCGCAGGCGCTCGGCGCCGAGCGCGACGGCGCGCACCCGGACCTTGCCGCTGCACCACTTGCCGGCGTTCTCCATGGCGTTGCCGGCGATCTCCATGAAGTCCTGCCGCTCGCCCTGGAACCACAGGTCGTCGGCGGCGTCCCAGTCGATGGCGACCCCCTTGTCGCGGAAGATGCGCTCCAGGGTGCGGGCCAGCTCGTCCAGCACCTCGGCCACCGAGGTCCGCTCGCCCTGGCCCTGGCTGCGGGCGGCGGCGCGGGCGCGGCGCAGGTGATGGTCGACCTGCTGGCGCATCACCTCGGCCTGGCGGGTGACCACCTCGGCCAGCGGACCGGGGCGCTGGCTGGACTCGGTGATCATCACCGAGATCGGGGTCTTCAACGCATGGGCCAGGTTGCCGACGTGGGTGCGCTGGCGCTCGACGGTCTCCTGGTTGTGCTCGACCAGGGCGTTCAACTCGTCGGTCAGCGGGCGCAGTTCGGACGGATACTCGGCCTGCAGGCGCTCGGCCTTGCCGCGCCGCACCTCGGCCACCTCGAGGCGCAACTGGAACAGCGGCCGCAGGCCCACCCGCACCTGGATCACCACCGCCCCGATCAGGCCAAGGCCCAACAGCAGGCCGGTGACCGCCGTCGCGGTGAAGAAGTTGCGCACCTCGCGGTCGATGGGCGAGCGGTCCTCGGCGGCGATGAAGATCACGGGCGCCTTGCGGCCGTAAAGCGTGGTCCAGCGGGCCAGGGCGCGGACCCGCTCGCCCGGCTGCGGGCCGGCGGTGTCGAAGGCGACCGGCTTCTTGGGGTTGGCCCGCAGTCTGGCCCCCAGGTCGGCCGGGGTCTGCAGCTCGGTATCCCACAGCGAGCGCGAGCGCAGGTCCTGGATGGCCTGGACCTGGCCGTCGGCGGCGGGCTCGGCGATGGTCCAGTAGCGGCCGGAATAGACCCTGAGCGCCCGCAGGTCGGTGAGCGCCGGGGCCAGCACCTTGCCGTCCTCGATGGTCGAGCCGGCGATCAGGTTGTCGACCAGGTCGGAGAGGTTGGCGTCGAACCGGCGCAGCGCCGCCTGCTGGAACAATAGCGCCAGCACGACGGCGGAGATCGTCAGCGCCGCGAAGCTCCAGCCGACGGCCAGCAGCACCAGCCGGCGGGCCAGCGAGGGGCGTCGCAGGCCGTCCAGCGTGGCCGCCCAGGCGCTCATCCCGGGTGGCTCACGTCTTCGCCGCCTCCGCGTCGACCTCGTCGGCGGGGCAGACCAGGCGGTAGCCGAGGCCGCGCACGGTCTCGATCCGCTCGGCGCCGATCTTCTTGCGCACCCGGCCGATGAACACCTCGATCGTGTTGGAATCCCGGTCGAAGTCCTGGTCGTACAGGTGCTCGACCAGCTCCGTGCGGCTGATCACCCGTCCCTGGTGCATCATCACATAGTGCAACAGCCGGTACTCCAGCGAGGTGAGCCGCAGCGGCTCGCCGTTGACGCTGGCGCGCGCCGCCCGCGGGTCCAGCCGCAGGCCGCCGCAGGCCAGGCTCGGGCTGGCATGACCGGCGGAACGCCGCAGCAGGGCGCGCAGGCGGGCCAGCAGTTCCTCGGTGTGGAACGGCTTGGTCAGGTAGTCATCGGCCCCGGCGTCGAACCCGGCCACCTTCTCGCTCCAGGCGCCGCGGGCGGTGAGGATCAGCACCGGTGTGGCCATGTTTTCGCGCCGCCAGCGCTCAAGCACCGACACCCCGTCCACCTTGGGCAGGCCCAGGTCGAGGATGATGGCGTCATAGGGTTCGGTCTCGCCCAGGAACTGGGCTTCCTCGCCGTCGGGGGCGTGGTCGACCGCATAGCCGGCGTCGCCCAACGCCAGCTTGAGCTGCCGCGACAGGTCCGGATCGTCTTCAACCAGCAGGATGCGCACGGGGCGTTCCTTCTCCTCAGATGGGTTATTGGCGGCCGATGACCTGGCCGCTTTCGGCGTCGACAACGAAGACCGTGACCCGGCCGTCCGCCATCTGCCACTGGACGAAATAGGCGGACCGGCCGCCCTGGTCGCCCATCGTGGTGTTCAGGTGACGGCCCGGATAGCGGCCCGCAAGCATGGCCAGAACGCGCGCCAGCGGAATCTGTCGGCCGGACTTCACGCCCTCACGCGCCTGGTCCTGGTCGCCACGCCCCGCGCCCAGCACCGGACGGCCCTGGTCCTGAGCGGCCGCGGCGACGGGCGCCGTGGCGGCCGCCAGCAGCACGGCGAGGGCGAGGAAGCGTTTCATGACAGGCCCGTTCTACTGGCCCCGGACTGAACCTGGGCTGAACACCGATCTTGGCTGCGGTTAGCTCTAGCCCTAGCCCAGCTTCGGCCCAAGCCTAACCCCTTCGGCGCGGCGAATAGGGCCGCTTCGCCTTCTGATCCTCGGCGAAGGCCTCCAGGGCCGCGTCCGGCGGGTCCGGCAGGGTGACTACCAGGCGGGCGAACAGGTCGCCGCGCTGGCCCTTGGCGTCGGCCATCCCGCGGCCCTTCAGGCGCAGCCGCGCGCCGGTGTTCGCGCCCTTCGGCACGGTCAGGGTCACCGGGCCGTCGGGCGTCGGCGCCTCGACCTTGCCGCCCAGCACGGCGTCGTACAGCGTCACCGGCAGGTCCATGACCAGGGCGTCGCCCTCGCGGCGGTACATCGCGTGGGGCAGGATGGCGATCTCGATGAAGGCGTCGCCGGCCCCCGAACGGCCGGGCGAACCCTGGCCCTTGAGCCGCAGCGTCTGGCCCTCCTGGGCGCCCTTGGGGATGGTGACGTCGATGGTACGGCCGTCGGAGAAGGCGATCCGCTGCTTGCCGCCGCGGATGGCGTCCACCAGGTCGATCTCCAGCCTGGCCCGCACGTCGGCGCCACGCTGCGAGAAGCCGCCGAAGCCGCCCCCCGCGCCGCCCGGCCGCCCGCGCCCGCCGCCGAACATCTCGCCCAGGATGTCGCCCAGGTCGCCGCCCTCGAAGCTCTCGTTGCGGAAGCCGCCGCGGCCGCCCGGGCCGCCCTGGCCGGTGAAGCCGCCGCCCTGGGGTGCGCCCCACTGACCGCCGCCGCCGCCCGGAAAGCCGCCGCGGCCGGTGTCTCGGCCGTCGGCGTCGATCTCGCCGGCGTCGAACTTCTTGCGCTTGTCGGCGTCGCCGACGATGTCGAAGGCGGCGCTGACCCGCTTGAACCGCTCCTCTGCGGCCTTGTTGTCGGGGTTGGTGTCGGGGTGATGCGCCTTGGCGAGCTTGCGGAACGCCTTGCGCACCTCGTCCGAGGTCGCTGTCCGGGCCACGCCCAGTTCCTGATAGGGGTCGCGCGCCAAGCTCGTCAGAATCCCTGAATGACCATGCAGATGGTGTGAGTACTAGATTGGCGCGGGAGTTCCGTCACGCAAGGCGAGGTGTGACGATTTTGCCACAACGTTCTCCTCCCTCGCCCCGAAGAGGACGGGGGAGGTGGCTCAGCGCGAAGCCATGAGACGGAGGGGGCGCAAGGCGGCCGACTCCGAGCTTGAGGCCTCGCCCCCCTCCGTCCGCTTCGCGGCCACCTCCCCCGAAATGTTCCCTTCGGGGGAGGAGCCCTAATCCTCGCCCCGCTCGTCGATCAGGTCCCAGGCGGCGAATTCGAGGGCGTCCTCCGGGTCGGCCAGGACTTCTTCGCTGATGGTCTGACCGCGGATCGAGACGCCGGCGCGGTGGACGCTCTCGGGGTCGCCGCTGACCAGGGGGTGCCAGTCGGCCAGGCCGCGGCCCTCGTGGATGCGGCGGTAGCCGCAGCTCTTGGGCATCCACTGCAGCGCCTCGATGTTGTGCGGCGTCAGCTTGATGCAGTCGGGCACATGCGTGTCGCGCTCGGCGTAGTTCGAGCACCGGCAGGCGTCGGGGTCGAACAGCTTGCAGTGGACCCGCGTGGGGAATACCTCGCCGCTGGCCTCATCCTCGAAACGGACCAGGCAACAGAGGCCGCAGCCGTCGCACAGGCTCTCCCACTCCGCGACGGTCATCTGCGTGAGCGATTTGCGGCGCCAGAAGGGTTCCCCAGTCATCGCGGGGGTTTAGGCCCGTGACGCCCCGCACAGAAGCGCGAACTTGCGCTGCGCCGCGCAACCTCTATGTCAGCGGCCCACATGAGAGCCCCCATCCTCGCCCTGAAGGACGTCCGCCTGGCGGACGGTCCGCTGATGCTGTTCGACGGCGTCGACCTCGCTATCGATGCGCGAGTGCGCGCCTGTCTGGTCGGGCGCAATGGCGCGGGCAAGTCCACCCTGCTGCGCATCCTGGCCGGCCAGATCGAGGCCGATGGCGGCGAGCGTAACCTCACCACCGGCACGACCATCGCCTTCGTGCCCCAGGAGCCGGAGATCATAGGCGCCACCCTGCTTGACCACGTCACCGCCGGCGGCGCCCCCGACTACCGGGCGGAATCGGCGCTATCCGACTTCGGCCTCGACCCCGCCAAGCCGGCCACCGGCCTCTCCGGCGGCGAGATCCGCCACACGGCGCTGGCCCGCGCCTTCGCCGAAGAGCCCGACGTCATCCTGCTGGACGAGCCGACCAACCACCTGGACATCCTGGCCATCGAGACCCTGGAGGCCGAGCTCGCCCAGTCCAAGTCCGCCGCCCTGATCGTCAGCCACGACCGCGCCTTCCTGGAGCGGGTGACCAAGCGCTGCTTCTGGCTGGAGTACCGGCAGGTGAAGCGCCTCGACGACGGTTTCGCCGCCTTCGACGAGTGGTCCGACCGGATGACCGCCGCAGAGGCCGAGGAGGCGCGCCGCCTCGACCGCTACATCGAGCGCGAACAGCATTGGATGGCCCGCGGCGTCACCGGGCGCCGCGCGCGCAACGAGGGCCGCCGCCGCCGGCTCGACTCCCTGCGCCAGGACAAGGTCGATCGCCTGAAGGATACCCGCTCCGAGCTCAACATGGGCATCGCCAGCTCCGGCGTTTCCGGCAAGCGGGTGGTCGAGGCCAAAGGCATCTCCAAGGCCTTCGGGGCCAAGGTCCTGCTGAGCAATTTCTCGACCCGCATCCTGCGCGGCGACCGCGTCGCCGTGGTCGGGCCGAACGGGGCCGGCAAGACCACCCTGGTGAAGGTGCTGCTTGGCGAGATCGCGGCCGACTCCGGCGAGGTCAAGCTCGGGACCAACCTGGAGGTCAACTACATCGACCAGGCCCGCGCGACGCTGAAGCCCGACATGACCTTGCGCGACGTCCTGCTGCCGCTGGGCGGCGACCACGTGCTGGTGCGCGGCGAGCCGCGTCACGTGATCTCTTACGCCAAGGACTTCCTGTTCACCGAGGCGCAGCTTCGCCAGCCGGTGAAGAGCCTGTCGGGCGGCGAGCGCAACCGCCTCTTGCTGGCCCGCGCCCTGGCCAATCCCGCCAACGTCATGGTGCTGGATGAGCCGACCAACGACCTCGACATGGATACCCTGGACCTGCTTGAGGACCTGCTGGCCGACTACGAGGGCACCCTGATCCTGGTCAGCCACGACCGCGACTTCATCGACCGGCTGGCGACCTCGACCATCGGGCTGGACGGGACCGGGCGCGCGGTGGAGACGCCGGGCGGCTGGCAGGACTTCCTGAGCCAGAACCCGGGCTTCTTCGGCGGGCGCGTGGCCCGCGAGCCGTCACGGGCCGCCGTAGCCAAGGCCCCGCCGCCGAAGCCCGCCGCCAAGCTGACCTACAAGGACCAGCGCCGGCTGGAGGAACTGGAGGCGCTGATCGCCGCCATGCCCGCCAAGCTCGCCGCCATCGAGGCCGCCATGGCCGACCCGGGCCTCTACGCCCGCGACCCCGCCGCCTTCGACCGCCACAGCCGCGCCCTGGCGGCCGCGCGCGTCCAGCTGGCCGCCGCGGAAGAGGAGTGGCTGGCCCTGGAGGAACGCCGCGAGGCGCTGGGAAAGTAGTGGGGCAAGCTTTCCTGTGGACCGACTTCTCCCTTTGATGATCCTGTCAAAAATGACAGTCGAGCGACAGTTATCCACCGGTTGCGCACCGGGTTTTGACAGCTCTGTCACATAGCGCCCGGCCGGCCCGCTTGCGCGTCCAAGGGTCCGGGAGCATCGTCCCCTTGCCGACAGGAACTGCGGCGCGGCGGACGGAGAGGCTGGCGACAGCGGACCCCGAAGCAAGCGAGCGGAGTGTCCCGCCCAAGGCGAGGAACCGGGGTAACCCGCGACCGGACTGGAAGGTTTGGCATCGGCGGCCAGGGAAGACACGGGGCAACCCGAGACTGAACCGGCGGTTGGCCTAGAGGCGCAGGTCCCCCAACGGATCTGTATGAGAGGGCGGGGTTTCGGGCAACCGAAGCGCCGCCCTCTTGCTATGCGCGGTTGGGTGCTTGGAAGCGTCGCCGCAGCACCCTAACCTCCGTCCCTCAAGTCGAGGGAGCCTCATGAAAGCCTTGCGTACCCTGGTGCTGGCCGTGGCCGCGTTGCTGGCCGCCTGTTCGCCGGCCACGCCGGACAAGGCGCCGGCCGCCGGCGCCCCCACCGTCATCCGCTTCGCCACCGACTGGCGGGCCGAGGCCGAGCACGGCGGCTTCTATCAGGCGCTGGCCTCGGGCGAGTACGCCCGGCGCGGCCTCGACGTGAAGATCATCCAGGGCGGGCCCGGCGTGAACGTGCCGCAGCTGATGGCCGCCGGCGCCGTCGACATGGGCATCGGCTCCAACGCCTACATCGTCATGAGCCTGGCGCAGGAGAAGGCGCCGGTGAAGGCGGTGGCCGCCTTCATGCAGAAGAACCCGCAGGTGCTGATCGCCCACCCGGACGCTGGGATCGAGAAGGTCGCCGACCTGAAAGGCCACCCGATCCTGCTGTCGGACGCCTCGGTTTCGACCGTCTGGATGTGGATGAAGGCCAGGTACGGCTTCGCCGACGACCAGGTCCGCAAGTACAACTTCAGCTCCGCCCCGTTCCTGGCCGACAAGCGCGCCGCCCAGCAGGGCTATGTGACCTCCGAGCCCTACACCCTGGAGAAGGAGGCCAAGCTGAAGCCCAAGGTGTTCCTGCTGGCCGACGAGGGCATGGGCGGCTACGCGACCCTGGCGCTGGCCACCGACAGCCTGATCGCCAGGAACCCGGCCGCGGTGAAGGCCTTCGTCGAGGCCTCGGCCAAGGGCTGGCATGACTATCTGAACGGCGACGCCTCGGCCGCCGACGCCCTGATCAGGAAGGACAATCCGGAAATGACCCAGGACGTCCTCGACCAGGCCCGCGCCAAGCTCAAGAGCTACCGGATCGTCGAAGGCGACAAGGGCCTGGCCCTGGGGACCATGACCGAGGCCGAGTGGAAGGCGTTCTTCGACACCGGCGTGGCGCAGGGCCTCTATCCCAAGACCCTGGACCCGAAGACCGCCTACACCCTGGCCTTCTCGCCCAAGTGACTTCCTTGCGGCGATCCAGGCTCCTCCTCTCCCCCCGCGAAGCGGAAAGGGAGAGGGTTGGGAGAGGGCCGGCTGGGCCTCTCAGTCTTTGCCACTGGCCACCCGAGGGCCCGCGGCGGCGGCGCGCATGGGTCATGGCTGGACCAACCGCGGATCACCGCCGCACGCGCCGACCCTCTCCCTACCTTCTCCCTCTCGCTTCGCGGGGGAGAGGAGACCGCGCGCAGGGTGCGGCGTGAGCGTTGCCGCGCTCACCGACGTCGCGGTCGACTACGACCGCGGTCCCGCCCTCGGCCCCATCAGCCTGAGCATCGGCGCCGGCGAGGCCGTGGCGCTGGTGGGGCCATCGGGGTGTGGCAAGTCGACCGCGCTCAGGCTGCTGGCCGGGCTGGAGGCGCCGACCCGGGGCGAGGTCGTGCGCGCGCCCGGCCGGGGCGAGACGGCGGTGGTGTTCCAGGCGCCGACTCTGGCGCCCTGGCTGTCGGCGGGGGCCAATGTGGCCCTGCCGCTGGAGCTGGCGGGGATGGCCAAGGCCGAGGCGCGCCGCCGCGCCGACGCGGCCCTGGCGCGGGTGGGCCTGGCCGGCGCGGAGGCGGCGCGGCCGGCGCAGCTGTCCGGCGGTATGGCCATGCGGGTGTCGCTGGCCCGCGCCCTGGTCACCGACCCCAAGCTGCTGCTGCTCGACGAGCCGTTCGCCGCCCTGGACGAGATCACCCGCCGCGCCCTGGCCGACGATGTGCTGGCGCTGTGGGCGGCGTCACGGCCGGCCATCGTGTTCGTGACCCACAATGTCGAGGAGGCGGTCTACATGGCCTCGCGCGTGGTGGTGCTGAGCCGCGGTCCGGGCCGCATCGCCGGGGACTTCGCGGTCGAGGGGCCGATGCCGCGGCCGGCCCACTTCCGCACCCACGCCGGCTTCCGGGCGGTGGCGGAGCAGGTCTCCGCGGCCCTGGCGCAGGGGGTCGCAGGATGATCCGCCTGGCGCCGGTGATCCTGACGGCCCTGCTACTGGCGATCTGGGAGGTCGCCTGCCGGGCGCTGCACGTCGCACCCTACTTCCTGCCGCCGCCGTCGGGCGTGGCGGTGGCGCTGCGCGACGACTTCCCGGTGCTGCTCGCGGCCGCCTGGCGCACCCTGTCGACCGCGCTGATCGCTCTGGTGCTGGCCAGCCTGATCGCCCAGGCCCTGGCCATCGTCACCGCCCTCAGCCCGATCCTCGACCGGGCGATCCGGCCGCTGGCCTCGGTGGTGCAGGTGACGCCGGTGATCGCCATCGCGCCCCTGGTGCTGATCTGGGCCGGGCTGGACCACCCGGAGCGGGCGCTGGTCAGCCTGGCGGTGTTGGTGGCCTTCTTCCCGATCTTCTCCGGGGCCGCGGCGGGGCTGCGCTCGGCCGATCCGGACCTGGAGCGGCTGTTCGCCCTCTATGGCGCGGGCCGCTGGCAGAAGGTGACGCGCCTGCGTCTGCCCTCGGCCGTGCCGTTCCTGCTGGAGGGCCACAAGGTCGGCGCGGGCCTGGCCCTGATCGGGGCTGTGGTGGCCGAGTTCAGCGCCGGCAGCGGCGGCGTGCGCGGCCTGGCCTGGCAGATCCTGGACGCCAGCAACAAGCTGCAGACCGCCCGCATGATCGCCGCCCTGGTGGTGCTGGGCGCCATGGGCGTGGCGCTGCACGCCCTGCTCGAGGCCCTGGAACGCGTCGGCCTGAAGTGGTGGCGCGGGCGTTAGCTCTGCGAAGCCTCGCGTGCGCTCAGGCGTTCGATGGCGTCAGTGGCCAGCACGCTGAGCGAGCGCAGGCCGTGGTCGCCGAACACGTCCAGGGCGGCGTCGAGGGCCATCAGGGCGGCGGCGCGTTCGCCGCGATCCTCGCCGGTCATGCCCATGCGGGCCTCGTACAGCCGCGCCAGGTGCAGCTGGGCCAGGGCCCAGCCGACCGGGTCCTTGCGCGGCGACAGCGCGGCCAGCTCGATCTTCATCGCCGCCTCGGCCGCGTCCAGCACGGCGCGGTCGCCGCTGATCTCGGCGGAACGGGCCAGGCACAGGGCGCGCGCGCCGGCCGCCAGGCCGCGCAGCGGCAGGGTGGCCGCGTCGCGCAGCACCAGGCCGGCGCGGTCGTAGCAGCTCACCGCGTGTTCGAAGGCCCGGGCATCGCTGGCCGACTCGCCCAACGCCTGAAGCGCCTGGGCCAGGGCCACCTGGGTGCGGGCCCAGTCGAGCGGGCTGTGGTCGCGGGTCAGGTTGTCGAGCGCCATCGCCAGGGCGCCGGCCCCGGCCGCCAGCGAGTCGACATCGCCCATCGCCTCCCCGCGCAGCGCCAGGGCCTGGCCATGCATGATCTTGGCGCGGGCCCAGGTCAGCGGCTCATAGGCGCTGTCCAGCCGCTCGCCGGCGGTCGAGGCCTCCAGGGCCGCGGCCTCCAGCAGGTCGGAATCCTTCAGCCGCGCCCCGAACCCGGCCAGCAGGTCGGCGCGGATCAGCCGGGCCTCGGCGGCCAGGGCGCGGGCGGCGGTGACCCGCTTGGCGATGCCGTCCAGCGCGGCGATCGGGGCGGTGAACCGGCCGGCCAGGGCCCAGGCCTCGGCGGCGTCGGCCTTGTCCAGCACGCGGCGGCCCTCGATGGCGATCAGGCCCACGTCGGCCAGCGGCGCGGCCAGGCCGCCCTTCACATTGGTGCGGGCGTCGCGGAAGGCGATCTCGGCGGCGGCGTTCAGGCCCGGGTCGCCGAAGATCTCGGCCCCCAGCAGGGCGCAGAACGCCTGTTCGCAGCGGGCGCGGGCCCAGCCGTCCATGCGATGCGTGGCTTCGAAGCCAGCGGCGGCGGTCTCGGCCCCGGCGGCGGCCTTGCGCAGCGCCACGGCGTCGCCGGTGCGGCGGGCAACCTCGCGCCAGACGATGGCGGCCTCCAGCCGGCGGCGCGGCTTGTCCTTGGCGCTGATCCGGCCCGCGGCGACGTCGCAGGCCTTGGCCTCCTGCGCCAGCAGCCGGGCGTCGAGCAGCTCCAGCAGGGAGGAATCGCCCCCCGTCAGCCCATCGGTCGGGGCTTTCGCCCGGTCGGAAGCAAAAAAGCGCTTCAGTTCGCGGCCCAGTTCGAACATCGAACGGCTCCGAACCCGATCGCGTCCCACCTTGGAACGCGCACTCCGGGCATTGATGGAACACAGCAAAGCCGGAGCCGCGCGGTTTAACAAGTCCTTAACTTGCATCGTATGGTTAACGGACGTCTTCAAGGTGCGCAGTAAAGGGCGGAATATTCACAGATTCCCGGCGGCCGTTTGTTAACCTTTAGCCGAGAACCTATGGGCTGTTCCTTTCCCTCCCCTTCATGGGGAGGGAAAAGTTACGCGGTGATCGGACCGGGCCCCTACCCGAAGATCGCCGCCTGTTCCTCGGCGCTCAGCACCCGCCAGGCGCCCGGCTCCAGCGCCGCCGGCAGCTCCAGCCCACCGATGCGGTCACGGTGCAGGGCCACGACGTGGTTGCCGACTGCGGCGAACATCCGGCGGACCTGGTGATAGCGGCCCTCGGTGATGGTCAGGCTAGCCTCGCGGTCGCCCATCGGCTCCAGGAGCGCCGGCGCGAGCGGGTCCGTCTCCCCGTCCAGCATCAGGGTCCCGGCGGCGAAAATCCCAGCCTCGTCCCCGGTCAGCGGGCGATCCAGGGTGGCGACGTAGCGCTTTGCGATGTGGCTGCGCGGCGAGATCACCCGGTGCAGGAACGGCCCGTCGTCGGTGATCAGCAGCAGGCCGGAGGTTTCCTTGTCCAGCCGGCCGATGGACGACAGCGCCGGCATCCGCGCCCGCCACCGCCGTGGCAGCAGCTCGTAGATGTTGCGGCCGGCCTCGCGGTGGGAACAGACCACGCCCAACGGCTTGTGCATCAGCACCGTCAGCGGCGCCAGCGGGTCCAGCGGCTGGCCCACGACCGTCATGCGGGCGGACAGGTCGGGCGTGAGCGCGATGCGCAGGCCGGAATCCCGCAACTCCACGCCGTCCAGCACCACCTGACGATGCGCCACCAGGTCGCCGACCTCGCGCCGCGAGCCGTAGCCCAGGTTGGCCAGCAGGCGGTCCAGCCGCGCCATTGGGGCCTTCTGCGGCGCCTTCTGCGGCGCCTTCCGGGGGACCTCGCCGCTCACTTGCGCGCCTCGATGATCTTGTAGCCGCCGGCGTCGGCCCGCACCTCGGCCTTGGCGAAAGCGGCGGCCAGCGGCGCCTCATAGGGCAGGTGCCGGTTGGCCACCAACCAACAAACGCCGCCCTTGCGCAGCATCCGCGCCGCCGCGCCGATGAAGGCCACGCCCAGGTCGCGATCCTCGGTCCCACCGTCGTGGAACGGCGGGTTCATGACCACGAAGTCGAGGCCGACCTCGTCCATCTGCCGCACGTCGGCCCAGCGGATCGTGGCGCGCGGGTCGTCCAGATTGTGCTCGGCGCAGGCCACGGCGCGGCGGTCGATGTCGACGCAGGCCAGGGCCGTGACCTCCGGCGAGGCCAGCACGCGGGCCGCCAGCAGGCCCACGCCACAGCCGAGGTCGGCCCCCTGCCCCTTCAACGCCGGCAGCAGCTCGATCAGCCGGGCGCTGCCGGGATCCAGCCGGTCCCAGCTGAACACCCCGGGCTGCGACCAGGCGCCCAAGGCCGGGACCCGCCGCGGCGCGCCGGCGGCGATCGCCGCGTCTACGTCGCGCGGCTCGGCCGGTCGCGCGGCGCGGCAGAAGCGGTGGTGCCGCCGCGCGTCCTCGCTGACCGCGCAGCCGAACCCCTCCAGCGCCTTCCTCAGCCGACCGCCGCCCTTGTCCTTCGGCGCGAACGCCAGCAGCGATCCGCCCGGCCTCAACACCCGCAGCGCCTGGGCCAGCACATAGTCCCGCTCCACCGTCCCGCCGGGGGCCAGCACGGTCGCCGCATCGACGCTGCCGTCAGCGATCGCCGCCAGATCCTGCGATCCCGGCATCAGCGGCGACACCTGCACGGCGCCCGCCGGGACCTCGACAAGGCCGGGCGCGGGGGCGCCGTAGAGGAGGACAGCGGTCATCTTACTGCCCGCCGCTTCGCACGGGAGGCAAGAGGCGAGCGACACCAGCCACGCCCCTACGCCCGTTCCTTCGACCGCTCGAAGCGCACCTTGGGGAAGCGCTCGGCGACGTAGCCCAGCTCCCAGGTCGACTTGGCGAGGAACACCGGCTGGTCGTCGATGTCGACGCCCATGGCCGAGCGGTGCTTGCTCATGAAGTCTTCCAGGTCGACGCGTTCGCCCAGGATCCAGCGCGCTTCGGCGAACGGCGCCGCCTCGAAGATCACGTCCAGCTGGTATTCCTCGCGCAGCCGGTCGGCCATCACCTCGAACTGCAGCTGCCCTACCGCCCCGACGATGAAGTCGGCGCCCATGGTCGGGCGGAACAGCTGGGTGACCCCTTCCTCCGCCAGGCTCTCCAGCGCCTTCTTCAGGTGCTTGGCCTTCAGGGGATCCTTCACCCGCACCCGCTGCAGGATTTCCGGCGCGAAGTTGGGCAGGCCGGCAAACCGGAGACTCCCACTCTCGGAGAGACTGTCGCCGACCCTGAGCACGCCGTGGTTCGGGATGCCGATGACGTCGCCGGCATAGGCCTCCTCGGCCAGCTCGCGGTCGGAGGCGAAGAACATGGTCGGCGCGTTCACGCTCAGCTGCTTGCCGGTGTTCTGCACCTTCAGCTTCATGCCGCGGGCGAACCGGCCGGAGCACAGCTTGAGGAAGGCGATCCGGTCGCGGTGGTTGGGGTCCATGTTGGCCTGGACCTTGAACACGAAGCCGGTGACCTCGCGGTCGCCGGGCGCGACGTGGGTCTCCTCACCGCCCTTGGTGGCCTTCACCGACTTGGGCGGCGGGGCATAGGCGCCCAGGCCTTCCAGCAGCTGGTCGACGCCGAAGTGGCGCAGCGCCGAGCCGAAGAACACCGGGGTCATGTGGCCTTCCAGGAACGCCTGCGGGTCGAAGGCCTTCAGGCCGCCCGCCGCCAGCTCGGCGTTCTCGCTGAGCTCCTCCTGCTCGTCCGGGTCGAGGTAGCTGACGATCGCGTTGCCCTTGAAGGCGATCGGCGCCGGGTGCCCCTCGTCGTCGTCCTTCGCCCCGCCGACCCGCTTGTGGAATGGCAGGAACTGCTGGCGCCGCAGGTCCAGCATCCCCTTGAACCGCCCGCCCGAACCGGCCGGCCAGTAGAGCGGCGCGGGGTCCAGCTGCAGCTTGGACGCCACCTCGTCCAGCAGCTCGAACGGGTCCTGCGCCTCGCGGTCCATCTTGTTGATGAAGGTGATGATCGGGATGTCGCGCAGCCGGCAGACTTCGAACAGCTTCAGCGTCTGCGGCTCGATCCCCTTGGCGGCGTCCAGCACCATCACCGCGGCGTCGGCGGCGGTGAGCGTGCGGTAGGTGTCCTCCGAGAAGTCTTCGTGGCCCGGGGTGTCCAGCAGGTTGAACATCAGCCCGGCGTGGTCGAACGTCATCACGCTGGCCGAGACCGAGATGCCGCGCTCGCGCTCGATCTTCATCCAGTCCGAGCGCGTGCGCCGGTTCTCGCCGCGCGCCCGCACCGCGCCCGCCGCGCGAATGGCCCCGCCGGCCAGCAGCAGATTCTCGGTCAGCGTGGTCTTGCCGGCGTCGGGGTGCGAGATGATCGCGAAGGTGCGCCGGCGGGCGGCCTCGGCGGCGGGAGAGGTGGTCATTTGCAGCCCCTAGCAACTCGACGTGGCTGGACGCAAGGAAAACACTCAGCTATTTTCTCTGCATGTTGCAATGGAACGCAAGATGACCAGGTTGCTTCGCCGCCGCGCCCTGCCCGATGGTCGTGTCGAACTGTTCACGCCGAAGAAGAATGAGGACGGTTACTACATATTGGCCGACCGCGCCGTGGATGCGCAGCACAACAAGGCCGCCAACCAGTTTTTCGTCCGCGATCTGGACGCCGTCGTCGCGCGGATCCGGCGCGGCGGCGTCAGCCTTCGAATGCAGGGCGAGATCACCGGACAGTCGAACCTGATCAGCGCCCGCGAGATCGAGATCGAGGATGATTCCCGCAAGCCCTCCGAGGCCGCCAGTCCGACGGAGGATGATCCCTTCGCCACCTTCAGCGAATGGACAAGCGAGGCGGACGAGGCCGCGTACGCGACGCTGTGACCTTCGAGCCCTTCGACGTTGTCGTCCTGCCCTTCCCCTACAGCGACCGGCTCGCGGAAAAGCGGCGGCCGGCGCTCGTGGTCTCCGCCGCGGGCATGGGCGCGAGCCTGGAGCGGCTATGGGTGGCCATGATCACCACCGATCGTGACCGGCGCCTGTTCGGGGACGCCTCGATCGGCGACCCCGACGCGGCCGGCCTGCCCGCCGCCTCGATCATCCGCGCCAGCAAGATCGCGACCATCGAACTCACCCATGTGGTCCGGCGCGCCGGCCGGCTGGCCACCGCCGATCAGGACGCCGCCCGCCTGGCGCTCAAGGCCTGCGCCGGCTTCTGAACCTTGGAACGCGCGGCCTTGCGGTCGAATGCGGCTCGGTTCTACCTTTGATCCACGAAGGGGTTGGATATGGCCGAATTGACGATAGAGCCGAAAGGCCGGGTCACTCTGACCATGGATCTGCTCGACCACCTTGGTGTTCGCCCGGGCGAAAAGCTGGTCCTTGAGCACCTGCCGAGCGGCCGAATTGAAATCTCCAAGGCTCCGAAAGCGGAACGGGCCGAGGAAAGCGAACCGTAAGCCCCACGCTGTCAGGAGATGGCATCCCTCCTCCTCGATGGAGGAGGGGCAGGGTGGTGGTGTGGCCTCTGGGTCGACACAGAACCCCTCGGACGGCTCCGATTAGTAAGATCAGTTGACGATCGACGCAGCCGGTTGCCTCTCACCCCGGCTCCACCGGCTCCACCAGGAAGTGGCGGCCCTCGCGGTCCTCGATCTCCACCACCCAGACGTCGGGGTCGATGCGGACGGCGCGCTCGATGTAGCGGTCGAGGTCGGGCTCCGAGGTCGAGGCGGCGGGCTGCATCCAGACGCGGTCGCCGTCGCCGCGGGTGGCCTCGGCCAGCAGGCGGGCCGTGCCGTCGGTCCGGTTCAGTACCTTGACCAGCACCGCGCCGGCCCGCGGGTCGCCCTTGCGCGCCACCACGGCGAAGCCGCCGCCGATCTCGACGCGGCGGATCAGGGCGCCAACCCAGATGTCGGTGGACAGCAGCATCGCGCGAGCATGAACTGGTAACCCTGCCCGTCAACGGGCGCGCAACCCTTCTTCGCTACTGCTGCCATCTCAGACGGCCAAAAAAGGCCGCGGTTTGATGGTGGACGAATGACCAGCACGCGCAGAAGCGCGCAGCCGGCGTCTCCGTGGACAGGTCTGATCGGCGCGGCCCTCGTGGCCCTGCCCGGGGCTGCGCTCGCGCAGCCGTCGGACCTGTTCTACGAACGTGCGGTGATGAGCGCGGCCGATACCCGTTGCAGCCTGTTTACGCCCGAGATCTCGGCGGCCCTTGCGGCCTCCGCGGCCCAGGCGCACGGCGCGGCGCTCCGGGCCGGGACCGATCCGAAGTCCCTGGACAGCCTCCGGCGCACCGCCCAGATGCGGGCCGCGGCGGTGAACTGCCAGAGCTCGGACGTCACTGGACCGGCGGCCCGGGTGCGCTCGGCCTTCGCGGGCTATCAGCGCATCAGCCGCATCGTCTATCCGGGCAGCCTCTCGGCCTGGAGCGCCGACCGCGGGATCGGACGCACCGCGCGCTGGCGCCTGGCCCAGAGCTCGCCGTTCGGGTCGAACCAGATGATCTTCGGCCTCGCCGGCCGCGAGGGCGCCAGCGCCCTGGTGGCGGTGGCCGACTTCGCCGACAACGCCGCGCCCTATTCCGCGCGGCTGGTGCTGCGCGATGGGTCGCGCACCTCGGGCCCCTACCTGGACAACCGCCCCCACACCCCGCTCAGCAGCAAGCTGCCCCCGCGCGCGGCGACCCGGATGTTCATGGCCGAGGCGCGCGGCGGGGCCGAGGCCGAACTGCTGCCCAAGGGCTCCGAGGGCGCCTGGGCGTTCCGCTTCCCGGCCGCGGCGGCCGAGGCCCTGGCCGACCTCGACCCGCGCGAATCCGTGGCGGTGGAGTTCCTGTTCGGCGGCGACCACGTGCGCACCGCCTATGTGGAGGTCGGCGACTTCGCCGCCGGCCGCGCCTTCCTGCAGCTGGCCTCGCGCAGCGCCCGCACGACGCTCGCCGACTAGGCGGCCCCTAATAGGGCGCGCCATCCTTGTGCGTGAAGCGGCCGTGCGCGTTGGTGCTCATCAGGTCGATGTCGGAGCAGATGGTGACGTCGGCCGGCGCGCGCGCGCCGACTTCGAGATAGACCGCCATCGCGCCCGACCGGTTGATCATATGGTGGCCGTCGCCGGCGTTCTTCGGAAACGCCGCGCAGTCGCCGGAGCGCAGCACGGTCTCACCGCCATCCTCGACCAGTGTCAGTTCGCCGGCGAGCACATAGACGAACTCGTCCTCATGGCTATGCCAGTGGCGCTGGCTGGACCAGTTGCCCGGCGGCAGGCGCATGAGATTGACCCCGAAATCCGCGAGCCCGCCGGCGTCGCCGAGCCGCTGCCGCACGCGATCGGCGCAGGGGGCGTCGAAGGGCGGCGGATAGCCAGAGCCCTTGCGTTCGGGCGCGGCGGCGATGTCGATCTTGGGCACGGCGGTCTTCTCCCTACCCCTTGCGGCGTTCCAGCAGGGTTTCCGGGGGCGCGACGCGGGCGGTCAGCACCGGCAGGCGGACACTGACCGAGGTGCCGTCGCCGACCGAGCTTTCCACCGCCATCTCGCCGTTGTGCAGCCGGGCGAAGGCGCGGACCAGCGACAGGCCCAGGCCCGATCCCGCCGCACGCTGCTCGGCGTCGCCGGCCTGTTCGAAGGGCCGGCCCAGCCGCTCAAGGTCGCCGTCGGCGATGCCGACCCCGGTGTCGGCCACGGCCAGCTCCAGGATGTCCCCGCTGGCCTGGAGGGTGACGGTCACCGAGCCGCCGCGCGGGGTGAATTTCAAGGCGTTGGAGATCAGATTCAGCGCGATCTGCTTCAGCGCCCGGCGGTCGGCGTCGGCGAACAGCGGCCCGATCGGCAGCACGCCGCGCAGGTTGACCCCCGCCCGCTCCGCCTGGCCGCGCATCAGCCGCAGCACCGCCTGCACGGCCTCGCGGGCGTCGAAGGTCTCGATGCTGAGCTCGAACCGCTCGGCCTCGATCTTCGACATGTCGAGCACGTCGTTGATCAGCTCCAGCAGGTGGCTGCCGGACTCGTGGATCAGCTCGGAATATTCGGCGTAGCGGTCGCCCAGCGGGCCGAACAGCCGCTGCCGCATGATGTCGGAGAAGCCCATGATGGCGTTGAGCGGCGTGCGCAGCTCGTGGCTCATGTTGGCCAGGAAGCGCGACTTGCCGGCGTTCTGCTGCTCGGCCGAGAGGCGCGCGGCGTCCAGCCGGCGTTCGCGCGACAGCTGCTCGCGGGCGTCGCGGACCGCGGCCACCAGCCCGCCACCGTCGCCGGCGCGCAGCATGATCTCCAGCCAGCCCTCGGGGTCGTCGGGGGTCTCGACATAGACGCTGGCCTGGCCGTCGTGGGCCGCGGCGTGCAGGGCGGCGGCCAGGGCGGGCAGGTCGCGCTCGGCCACCAGGCAGCCCAGGCTGCGGCCCTCCAGCTGGGCCGGGGCCACGCCGCCGATCGCCGCACCCGCCGCCGCGCCGACCCGGCCGCCGCGGTCCAGGGTGGCGAGCAGCAGGGGCTGGCGGCCCAGCAGGTCCAGCACCTCGTCGGCCCGCGCCCGGCGGCGGCCGTCGCGGCGCACTGCGCCCTGGAAGCCGATCAGGCCGGCGGCGAAGCCCACCGTCGTGGTGGCGAGCGCCAGCAGGCTGAGCCAGGGGGCGGCAGCCGGCGCCGCGGCCGGGAGGGCGAACAGCGTCGCGTCGAGCGTGGAGACCGCCGCGGCGGCCAGGGCGGCGGCCGCTCCCAGCGCCAGCAGGTCGCGTCTGCGGAAGGCGGTGGCCGCGGCGG
>NZ_JANXWD010000059.1 GCF_025351295.1 Phenylobacterium sp. | reverse complement strand
CGAGGCCTTCCAGGCGAACGAACTGTCCGAGGTGCGGGGATGGCTGGCCGGCAAGGCCTTTTCCATCTTCGGCGGGACCCACGAAGTGCAGAACAACATCATCTCCAAGCGCATCCTCGGCCTGCCGGACGCGAACGCGGGTGGGAACTGACGGCGGCGGTCACGCCCCGGGGCAAAGCCGGCCCCGCGCCGGCCGCGCGCCTTCGCCGCCTTGACCTTGTGATCGCCGTGACCTCACTCTGGTCCGTCGCGTTGGAGGGCGAGACATGAGTTTCATGGCTCGTCTGAAGCGGGAGTGGCGTTTCCTGCGCGGCCTGACCCGCACGCTGGGCCGGGTGCGCTCCATCGCCGCCGATTCGCCCCACCTGCTCACCGATGACCTCGAGGCCGCCGTGGATCGCTGGCGGGACCGGCCCGCCATCACCTTCGAGGGGACCACGGTCACCTATGGCGAGATGGACGCCATCGCCAACCGCTACGCCCACTGGGCCAAGAGCCTGAACCTGCGGCGCGGCCAGGTGGTGGCGCTGTTCATGCCCAACCGGCTGGAATATTTCGCCGTCTGGTACGGCCTGTCGAAGGTCGGCGTGGTCACCGCGCTGATCAATAACCAGCTGGCCGGCCTGCCGCTGGCCCACTGTCTGAACATCTCCCGCGCCGCCCACCTGATCGTCGACGCCGAGACCTCGCCGGTCTTCGAACAGGCCCGCACCCTGGTCGAGCACCCCCTGCATCAGTGGGTGCTAGGCCCCGCCAACGGCGACCAGCGCGACCTGGTCCGCGCCCTGCAGAGCTGCAGCCAACTGCCCCCCGACCGGGCGGTGCGCGAGGACATGACCGCCTCGGACCCGGCGCTGCTGATCTATACCTCCGGCACCACCGGCCTGCCCAAGGCCGCACGGATCACCCACATGCGCGCCCAGCTGTACATGCGCGGCTTCGCCGGGGCGACGGGGGCGAAGGAGACCGACCGCATCTACATCGCCCTGCCGCTCTACCACGCCACCGGCGGGCTCTGCGCGATCGGCGCGGCGCTTCTGAACGGCGGCTCGGTGGTGCTGCGGCGCAAGTTCTCGAGCCGCCACTTCTGGGGGGAGGTCGTGGCCGAGGGCTGCACCATGTTCGTCTACATCGGGGAGCTGTGCCGCTACCTGGTCAACCATGAGGAGGACCCGGACGAGGCCCGCCACAAGATCCGCCTGGCGTTCGGCAACGGCCTGCGCCCCGACGTCTGGCCGACGCTGAAGCGCCGCTTCCGCATTCCCGAGATCCTGGAGTTCTACGGCTCGACCGAGGGCAACGTCAGCCTGTTCAACTTCGACGGCCACGAGGGCTCGATCGGCCGCGTGCCCAAGTGGATGCGCAAGCGGGCCAACTTGCGGCTGGTGCAGTACGATGTTGAGGCCGAGGCGGTGGTGCGGGGCGCCAATGGCCTGGGCGTCGAGTGCGGCCCCGGCCAGGTCGGCGAATGCCTCGGCCAGATCAGCGGCGACGCGCGCACCGAATATTCCGGCTACCTCGACAAGGCCGCCTCGGAGCAGAAGGTGCTGCACGACGTGCTGGCGCGCGGCGACGCCTGGTTCGCCACCGGCGACCTGATGCGGATGGATGCCGAGGGCTATTTCTACTTCATCGACCGGATCGGCGACACCTTCCGCTGGAAGGGCGAGAACGTCTCCACCAACGAGGTGGCCGAGCGGCTGACCGCCTTCCCTGGCATCGACGAGGCCACGGTCTATGGCGTCAGCGTCGACGGCGCCGACGGCCGCGCCGGCATGGCCGCCCTGGTCGCCGACCGCCCGTTCGACCCCAAGGCGTTCGGCGACTATGTGGCCCGCGAGCTGCCCTCCTACGCCCAGCCGCTGTTCTTGCGCCTGCTGCCCGCCCTGGACGCCACCGGCACCTTCAAGATCCGCAAGATGGACCTGGTCGCCGACGGCTACGACCCGGCGAAGATCAAGGGCGCGCTCTACTTCCACGACCCCAAGCGGGGCTATGTGAAGCTGACCCGGTCGGTGTCCGAGCGGCTGGCGGCCGGCGCCTTCAGGATCTAGAGCGCGTCAGGCGAAAGTGGATCCCGGTTTCGCCGCCCGACGCGCTCTAATTCAAAGCGTTGGAGCCTTTTTATCTGGTTCAAGTGAGTCCACTTGAACCAGACAGGCTCTAGCGCCGGCCGGCTCAGACGGGCGCCAGCACCACGAACTGCCTGGCCCGCGCCACCGGCTTCAGCCAGGTCTGGGCGTCCAGCACCCCGCGGCTCTCGGCGACCTCGCGCATGTTCAGGTACAGCACCCGCAGGTCGGTCTGGCCCCCGGCCACCCGCACGCGCCAGCGGTCGAACACCGCGCTCAGCGTCGCCTCGTCGAACGGGTTGCACATGAACACCACCAGCGGCCCCGCCGGCGGCTCATAATCCAGCACATCGCCCAGCACCGGCTCCAGGGCCCGGCACGCCTGGTCCGGGCTGCGATAGGCAGCGCAGTTGCGCACCGCCACGGCGTGCAGTTGCGGCGCGAACTCCACCCCCACAATCCGGGCGAACGGATAGTCCGCGGCCATCAGCATGGCCTTGCCCTTGCCCGACCCGTAGTCGACGAAGGTCCACAGCCCAGGATCGGCGATGTCGAGCGCGCCCAGCGCCTTGCCGATCAGCCCGCCCCAGGTCACCCGGTAGACGCCGTTCCCGCGCGCCACCGCATCGCCCGCCACCCCGGCGTCGCCCAGCGCCGTCTCGGCGGCGGTCTCGACCCCATGGCGGGCATCCCACGCGCGGCTCTTCGGATCCTCCATCGCCAGCCGGGCGCGGAACATCCACCAGGTCAGTCGGCCCACGCGCGTCTCCCAAGGTCCATGCCCGCCCCGATCCTGGCGGCGCCGCGGCCAAGGGTCCAGCTTGCCGGCTGGCGCGCGAAAACGGGAGGGGCGGGAAGGCCCCCTGCGCGGCTCCGCGGACTCGCCTATATCTCTCCCCATGTCGGACGCTCCCCCTTCGACCGTGAACGCCACCGCCCCCCTGAAGGGCGCGGCGCTGATCAAGGACGAGGTCAGGCGGCTGCCGGACCGGCCGGGCGTCTACCGGATGATGGGCGAGGACGGCGAAGTGCTCTACGTCGGCAAGGCGCGCAGCCTCAAGAAGCGCGTCGTCCAATACGCCCAGGGCCGCTTCCACACCCAGCGCATCGCCCACATGGTCGACCTGACGCGCTCGATGGAGTTCATCACCACCCGCACCGAGACCGACGCCCTGCTGCTCGAGATCAACCTGATCAAGCAGCTGAAGCCGCGCTTCAACGTCCTGCTGCGCGACGACAAGTCGTTCCCCGAGATCGTCATCCGCCGGGAACACCCGGCCGCCCAGCTGCGCAAGCACCGCGGCGCCCACACCATCAAGGGCGACTATTTCGGCCCCTTCGCCAGCGCCCACTCGGTGACCAAGACCCTCAACACCCTGCAGAAGGCCTTCCTGCTGCGCTCCTGCTCCGACAGCGTCTACGAGAGCCGCACGCGCCCCTGCATGCTGCACCAGATCAAGCGCTGCTCGGCGCCCTGCACCGGCCTCATCGCCCTGGACGACTACGCCCAGCTGGTCGAACAGGCCGAGGACTTCCTGCGCGGCAAGTCGCGGCTGGTGATGCAGCGCATGTCGCAGGAGATGCAGGCCGCCTCCGACGAGATGGAGTTCGAATACGCCGCGCGCCTGCGCGACCGCATCCGCGCCCTGGCCTCCGTCGCCCAGGAGACCTCGGTCAACCCCGAGACCCTGGAGGAGGCCGACGTCTTCGCCCTGAATGCCGAGGGCGGCCAGGCCTGCGTGCAGGTGTTCTTCTTCCGCGCCGGCCAGAACTGGGGCAACCGCGCCTATTTCCCGCGTGTGGACAAGTCGGACGAGGACGCCGACATCATGGGCGCCTTCCTGGGCCAGTTCTACGACGACAAGCCGATCCCCAAGCTGATCCTCACCAGCGTGGAGCCCGCGGAGCGCGAGCTGCTGGAAGAAGCCTTCGCCCAGAAGTCCGGCCGCAAGGTGCAGATCGGCAAACCCCAGCGCGGCGAGAAGCGCCAGCTGGTCGACCACGCCCTGACCAACGCCCGCGAGGCGCTGGGGCGCAAGATGGCCGAGAGCTCGGCCCAGACCAAGCTGCTGGCCGGGGTCTGCGAAGCCTTCGGCCTGGAGACCCCGCCCGAGCGGATCGAGGTCTACGACAACAGCCACATCATGGGGACCAACGCGGTCGGCGGCATGATCGTCGCCGGCCCCGACGGCTTCCAGAAATCCCAGTACCGCAAGTTCAACATCAAGAGCACCGAGATCACTCCCGGCGACGACTTCGGGATGATGAAGGAGGTCCTGCGCCGGCGGTTTGCCCGGATGGTCAAGGACGAGGAGGCCGGGGTCGACGACGGGGGGTTTGCGCGGCCCGACCTGGTGCTGATCGACGGCGGCATGGGCCAGGTCAACGTGGTCGTGGAGATCATGGCCGACCTGGGCGTCGACGACATCCCGGTGGTGGGGGTGGCGAAGGGACCGGACCGCGACGCGGGCCTGGAGCGGTTCTACATCCCGGGCCGGCCGTACTTCATGCTCGAGCCGAAATCGCCGGTTCTGTACTACCTCCAGCGGTTGCGGGATGAGGCGCACAGGTTCGCGATCGGGACCCACCGGGTGAAGCGGGCGGCGGACATGAAGAAGAACCCGCTCGACGAGATCGAGGGGGTGGGGCCGGGGCGGAAGCGGGCGCTGCTGCATGCGTTCGGGTCGGCGCGGGGGGTGAGCCGGGCGAGCGTGGAGGATTTGGCGAAGGTGGAGGGGGTCAGCGAGGCGCTGGCGGAGCGGGTTTGGGGGTATTTTCGGAAGTGAGGGACGGCCAGGTTACCCAGGGCCTAGCAGGTTGTTGAAATAGGTTTTTTGGGGTGCCTGAGGCGCAAGTTTGCAGCCCTAGAGATTCAGAAAACCCAATTATTTCAACTACGAGATTTTGCCTGTTTGAGCGGAAGGGCCATGAGAGGGCGAAAATCCGCCCTCGCCCCCTCCACTATCGGCTCTTCAGCCGATGGTTCCCCTCCCCCGTGAACGGCGGAGGCTAGAAGCAGAGGAAGGAGCGCGGGGACTGCGGCTGAAGCGCTGGACTCATGTTCTTTGTTTGTTCTTGACGTGGCATTGCCTTTGGGCTAGGGTCTCCGAGGCTCCTGGATTGCGGTTCAAGACGCAGCACCCCGCCGGGCCGGCTTCCATTCATTCATTCGGACTGTCGCGGCGCCTGCGGGTGACCGGGCGGTGAGGGCGGTTGGCATGCAGGACGGGCGGAGCGAGGACGAGCGGGCGACGGCGCGGGCGCCGGTGCGGTATTCGGCGCGGGCGATCCGGGCGATCTGTCGGCGGGTGGCGGCGGGGGAGACGGTGCTGGCGATCTGCCGGGACGCGGACATGCCGACCCGGGCGAGCTTCAACGCCTGGGTGCGGGAGAACCCGCGGGTCGCGGCGCTGTACCAGCGGGCGAAGCTGTTCGGGAAGCGGACCGCGCCGGGGCGGCCCTCCAGCTACTGCCCGGTGACGGCGCACGAGATCGTGGTGCGGGTGTCGGAGGGCGAGCCACTCTGCGACATCGCCGAGGACCCGGCGATGCCGTCGTTGCGGGTCATCTTCTACTGGCAGACGACGCAGGCGGCGTTCGCCGAGGCGCTGGCCATGGCGCGGCAGGCGCAGGCGGAGCGGATGGGGGAGACGGGCTGGAAGATGGCGCTGGCGGCGACGCCGCAGACCACGTTCATGACCCGCATGCAGCTGGGCCACCTGCGCTGGCTGGCGGGGACCAAGTCGCCGCGCACCCACGGGCGCATGAAGCCGGTGGAGGCGCCGGCGGCGCCGGTGGCGCCAGAGGGACCGCAGGTGATCCTGTTCCGCCACTTCCACGTCGAGAGACACTTCGAGACCGGGCAGCACCGCGTGGTCAGCTATTGCGCCGACCCGGACACCATGCGGCCGGTGCGCGACCGCGTGGGGCCGTGGACCCATCCGCCGCCGCCGGGGGACGCGGCGCAGGCCGAGAGGCACAAGCGGCAACTGCGCAGGCTGGCGCGCAAGCGGGCGGTCGAGGAGGGGGTCGATCCGGCGGAGATCGGCCTGGGGCCGGAGGGCGAGGACGACGCGCAGTGGCTGTGAGGCGCGGGGTTGGCGCGCAAAAGCCGATTCGGGCTCAGTCCTGATGACCGAGCCGCTGAGGCGGGTCAGTTCGACGCAGCTTTGTCGTAGGATCGTCATGGCGATTGAACTGATCGCGGGCGAGGGGTACCGCTCTGCGCCATGACCAAGGGTGCAGAATTCCACAAACGCGCTCAGGCCGCGGAAGCCCGCGCCGAGAAGTCGCTCGGCATCACGCGCGCACATTTCCTGGAGTCCGCGAAGCAGTGGCGCGACAAGGCCCAGGACGCCGGCTATGTGCCGGTTGTCGAGAAAGCGCCCCGTTCGCGCAAAGGCGCCGCGTAGCGATCAGGCCGCCTCGCCGACCGCGGTCCGTGATAAGAGGATCGCGGGTCGGCGAAGGGGTAGACCGTGAAGCTGTTCGTTCCGCTCAGCTTGGGCCTGGCCCTGGCCGGCGCCGCCTCGGCCCAGCCGCCGCCGCAGCCCGCGCCCACCGGGCCTCTTGAGCGTACCCAGCAGGTCGGCGGCTGGACGGTGAGCGACCTGGGCGCCAAGCCCGGCGACGACAGCGACCGCGAGGTCCGGCTGGCACGCAGCCTGGAGACCGTCGACTTCGTCCTGCATCGTTCGGACCCGGACGGCGCGGGCGTGGCGATCAGGTTCTCCCGCTGCGACGGCCTGAAGTGGAACTCCGGCCTTTCGCTGGAGGGCGCGATCCCCGCGCGCGTGGCGCAGGTGAAGGACGAGATCCACGACGCCTTCAAGGACTTCGCCAAGGCCTGCCCGCCCAAGGCCGGCGAGGAGGCGGCGCTGCTGGAGGGCTTCGACGAGGCTGACCGCCTGGCCGAGACCTGGATCCACGACCGCCCCTTCACCTACCCGCCGGAATCCGCCACGCCCAGGTGAGGCGCCGCCCCACGCGCCACCCCCGCGGGCCTGGCGCTGCGCCGGAGGCGCTGTGTGGAGTCCGCGACGGGTGGAAACCGGTCTTTGCCCGTTGCGGGCCAGGGTCTAGTCTTCGCCCAAGGGTAGAGGATGAAGGCTATGAGCGACGCTGTTGGCCCTGGCGACCTGGTTCTATGCGTCAACGCGGCCCCGAACCATGCCACGGGATGGCCGACGCCGCTCCGGGCCGGGGAGACCTACCGGGTCATCGGGATCATGGACTTCGCCTGCCCCTGCGGACGTTCCGATGCCCTGCTCGATGTGGGCGTCGATTTCGCGTGGTGCCAGACCCGCTTCCGACTGCTGCCGAAGCCCAAGGCCCAGGCCCGGACGCGCCGCGTTTCGGCCCCCAGGGAGACGCAGACGGTTCGCTGAACGGCGAGCCGCCCCCAACCCCGCTCATCGCCGCAGCCTGAGGCTCAGCGAACTGACCGAGTTCGCCGGATGGGCCGAATAATTCGCAAGGTTGCGGAGGCCTATTGGAGCGCTTGGCTCGCGAATGGCGTTTGCCTGACGTAGACCTCCGCCGCGCGTTCGCATCGCCCATGTGCCGACCGCGTCGATGCGATGTCCAGGGAGAGCGTCATGCGCCGGCAGGCCAAACGAGCTTGAGGCGATCAACGACGTCGGCCATTACGAGATGCCGACCACGCCGTTGAGCCGCGACGAGATCAAGAGCCTGGTGGCCTACATCCACCGCGGCCGGGAAGGCGCTTGATCCCCGCCGCCGCGCCGGCGCGCGCGCCATGACCAGGACCCGCTGCCGGCCGGGGTCACCTCACGAAAAGCTCTCGCTGGGGGTGATCCGGGTCTGGGACCGGGCGTCGCAGGTGGCGTAGGTGAAGCCCGACTGGACCGCCCAGGCGCCCACCTCGCCGGCCCGGTTGAGGGCCAGGAAGCCCACCTGGAAGTCCGGGTCGTGGACCGCCTTGCGGCGCAGGATCCGCGTCACCGCCTCCTTGCAGGCGTCGCGCGGCGAGCGGCCCTGGCGCATCAGCTCCACCACCAGGAAGCTGCCGACGTTGCGGATCACCTCCTCGCCGACCCCGGTGGAGGTGGCGGCGCCCACCTCGTTGTCGACATAGAGCCCGGCGCCGATGATCGGGCTGTCGCCGACCCGGCCGCGCATCTTCCAGGCCATGCCGCTGGTGGTGCAGGCGCCGCAGAGGTCGCCGTGCGCGTCGATGGCCAGCATGCCGATGGTGTCGTGGTTGGCCCGGCCGCCGGGCGGGCCCAGCTTGCGGCCATAGTCGCCGACCTCGCGGTTGGCGATCGGCCGGTATGACTTCTCGCGCAGCCAGGCCCGCCATGCCGCCCGCGACTCCGGCGTCAGCAGTTCCTCGCGCGGGAACCCCTGTTCCACGGCGAACTGCAGCGCGCCCTCGCCGACCAGCAGCACGTGCGGGGTCCGCTCCATCACCCGGCGCGCCACCGAGATCGGATGGGCGATGTGCTCCAGCCCCGCCACCGCGCCGCAGTCGCCCCGCTGGTTCATGATGCTGGCGTCCAGGCTGACGTGGCCGTCCCGGTCGGGATAGCCGGCGCGGCCGACGCTGTGGTTCTTCAGGTCCGCCTCGGGGATGCGCGCCCCGGCCTCCACCGCATCGATCGCCGCCCCGCCGCCGGCCAGCACGCTCCAGGCCGCGGCGTTGGCGGCGACCCCGAAGTCCCAGGTGGAGATCACGCACGGTGTCGTCAGCTTCAGCGGCGCGGCGACCTCAGCCCCCGCCGTCCGCGCTGCGCCCGCGAGGGCCGCGGCCCCCAGGCCAGCGGTCACCAGCTGGCGGCGATCGAGCCCGGAGCCCGGGGGCGGCGTGGTGTTCGGCATGGCGCGGGGTCTCCGGACGACGGCGGGGACGCCACCATCGCGGCTCATGGCGCGGCCGTCCACGCCGCCCCGTGCTTACCTCTCACGTAATCGCCCCCGCCGCCCGCCTGGGCCAGAAGCGGCTGCTCACGGCAAAAAACCCCATCCCCATGACCTCTTCGCCCACATCGCCCCTGGACGTCATCCTGGCCTTCCTGAAGGCCATGGAGACCAAGGACTACGACACGGCCCTGCCGCTGATCGCCGACGACTGCGAATACACCAACGTCCCGATGGCCACGGTGCACGGCCCGGCCGGCGTGCGCGCCGTGCTCGAACCGTTCTTCGCGCCGACCCTCAGGAACGAGTTCATCGTGCTGCGCAAGGCCGTCGAAGGCGACACGGTGTTCCTGGATCGGCTGGACCGCCACCAGCTCGGCCCCGACCGCTGGGCGGAATTTCCCGTCACCGGCGTCTTCGAGGTCCGCGATGGCAGCATCGTGCTGTGGCGCGACAACTTCGACGTCGCGACCCTGGTGCGCCAGTGGCCCGAGCTGGCGGCCGCCCTGGGCTAGGCGCCCCCCGGCTGCGCATTGACAGCGCGGCGCAAACCTCCTCGGCTGACCCGCACAGCCGGGGAGGGCGCAGATGACCACCGAACAGGACCTCGTCGCGCGCGCCCGCGTCGTCGCCGCCGACGACCTGGCGCCCCGCGCGGCAGAGATCGAGGCCGCCGGCCGCATCCCCCCCGACCTCTCCCGCGCCCTGGGCGAGGCGGGCTTCTACCGGCTGTTCCTGGCGCAGGCCTGCGGCGGGTTCGAGGCCGCGCCGCGCACCGTCGCCGAGGTCTGCGAGGCCCTGGCCCAGGGCGACGCGGCCTGCGGCTGGGTGACCTTCATCGCCTGCACCACCACGCTGGCGTTCGGCCGGCTGACCGACGAGGCGACGCGCGAGATCATGGCTCGGCCGGACAGCCTGGCCACCGGGGTGTTCGCCGCCAACGGCCGGGCCACCAGGGTCTCCGGCGGGTTCCGGGTCACCGGCCGCTGGGACTGGGGCTCGGGTTCGCCGAACGCCGACTGGATCGGCGGCGGCTGCGTGCTGCTGGAGGACGGCCAGCCGCTGCTCAACTCGGCGGGGCTGCCGCGCAACCACATGCTGTTCTTCCGCGCCGACCAGGTGACCTCGCTCGACACCTGGCAGGTGTCGGGCCTGCGCGGAACCGGCAGCACCGCCTTCGAGGTCAGGGACGTGTTCGTGGAAGACCGCCACGCCGCCGGCGTCCTGCGCACCCGCCTGCCGGACCGCCCGCTGTTCCGGTTTCCGCCGTTCTCCCCGCTGGCCCAGGGGATCGGCGCGGTGGCGCTGGGGATCGCGCGCGCCGCGCTGGACGAGGCCACCCGCGTGGCCGGCGAGAAGCGCCGCGGCGGGGCGTCCGCGCCCCTGGCCGAACGCCCGCACACCCAGATCGAGATCGCCCGCGCCGAGGCCCGCCTGCGCGCCGCCCGCGCCTTCTTCTACGGCGCCCTCGACGAGGCCTGGGCCCTGACCCTGGCCGGCGAGCCCGTGCCGCTGGCCCTCAGCCGCAACATGCGCCTATCCGTGAACCATGCCGTGGGCGAGTCGGCCGCCGTGGTCGACGCCATGTACACCCTGGCCGGCGGGACCTCGGTCTACGCGACCTCGCCCCTGCAGCGGCAGTTCCGCGACATCCACGTCGCCACCCAGCACTTCATGGTCTCCCCCAACATCCTGGAGACCACGGGGCGGCTGTTCCTCGGCCTGCCGACCAACACCGCTGGGTTCTGAGGCCGCTCGGTCACCGCCCTTCTCCTCACCCGTAGGAGGAGGGGGACCGCGCGAAGCGGGGTGGAGGGGGACCGCCACCGCCCAGACCTATCCTGCAAACCCCCTCCACCGTGCTGCGCATGGTCCCCCTCCCCCTACGGGTGTGGAGAAGAGGACCCGGCTTCTTCTCGGCCCTAAGGCTCCGGCGAGACCTGGATCAGCAGCTTGCCGTCGTGGGCGCCGGTGAACAGGCGCTGGAGCGAGTCCATGGCGCCTTCCAGCCCCTGGTCCACGTGGACCTTCCACTTGAGCTTGCCCTCCATCACCCACGGGATCAGCTCGGCCATCGCCTCGCCGGCCCGGGGCAGGAAGTCGGTGATGATGAAGCCGCGGATGGTCAGCCGGTGCATCAGCACGCGCACGAAGTCGGTGGGCCCGGCCGGCCGGTCGCTGTCGTTGTAGGTCGAGATCATCCCGCACAAGGCCATGCGGCCGAAGTTGTTCATCCGCGAGACCACGGCGTCCATGATGTCGCCGCCGACGTTCTCGAAGTTCACGTCGATGCCGTTCGGGCACAGCCGGTCCAGCGCCGCGCCGACGTCCTCGTGCTTGTAGTCGATGGCCCCGTCGAACCCGAGCTCGCCGGTCAGCCAGTCGCACTTGGACTGGCCGCCGGCGATGCCGATCACCCGCGCGCCCTTCAGCTTCGCCACCTGGCCGACGATCGAGCCCACGGCGCCGGCGGCGGCGGACACCACCACGGTCTCGCCGGGCTGCGGCTTGCCGATCTCGCAGAGACCGAACCAGGCGGTCAGCCCCGTGCCCCCGAGCACGCTCATGTAGGCGGTCAGCGGCACGCCGGGCAGCGTCGGCGCCGGGAACAGCATCGCGCCGTTGGCGATCGCATGGGTGGTCCAGCCGCCCAGGCCGGTGTTGACCACGTCGCCCTGCTTGAACCGGTCGGACCGCGAGCGCTCCACGATGCCCAGCGACCCGCCGCGCATGGTGTCGCCGATCTGCACCGGCGGCATGTACTGGTCCTGGTCGCTCATCCAGATGCGGTTGGTGGGATCCAGCGACAGGTAGAGGGTGCGCACCAGCACCTCGCCGTCGGCCAGGTCGCGGATCGGTTCCTCGACCAGTTCCAGGTCCCCCGGCTGGATCTCGCCGGTGGGGCGGCGGCGCAGCACCCAGCGTTTCAAGGTGGCCATCTGGTGTTCGTCTCCCCGGTGCGCGGTGTCCCCGCATTGCCCCTACCGTGCCCGCCGCGCCGCGGCCGGGCAAGAGCAGGCCGCGCTTCCTTCCCGCCCGGTCAACGCGCTATCTGGCGCTCACACCCTCCGCCCGCCATGCCACCGGGAGCTCCAGCCTTGTCCTCCAAGATCGCCCTCGACCCCCGCATCGACCCGCGCCTCAAGGCCGTCTTCGCCTTTCCAGACCGCCCGCCGGTGGGCGACATCGCGAGCCGCGAGGCGCTGATCGCGGAGGCCAACACCCCGGAGGCCCTGGCCGCGGAACAGGCGATGCAGATGCTGTTCGGCGCCTGCGACACCGAGGCCAACGCGCCCGCCGCCGGCCTGACCGTCACCACCGAGACCTTCGTCTCCGCGCCGGACGGCAACCCGATCAAGGTCCAGCTGATCCGCCCCGCGGGTCCCGGGCCGCACCCGTGCGTCTACTACATCCACGGCGGCGGCATGCAGAGCATGTCGGCCTTCAACGGCATGTACAGCGCCTGGGGCCGGATCATCGCCGGCCGGGGCGTGGCCGTGGCCATGGTCGACTTCCGCAACTGCCTGCGCCCGTCGTCCGCGCCGGAGGTGCTGCCGTTCCCGGCCGGCCTCAACGACTGCGTCTCGGGCCTGCGCTGGCTGCACGCCCACGCCGCCCAGTTCGACATCGACCCGGCGCGGATCGTGGTGGCCGGCGAGAGCGGCGGCGGCAACCTCGCCATCGCCACCGGCCTGAAGCTGACGCGCGACGGGGATATCGGCCTGGTGAAGGGTCTCTATGCGCTCTGCCCCTACATCGCCGGCCAGTGGCCGCTGCCGCAGAACCCGTCCTCCATCGAGAACAACGGCCTGCTGCTGGAGCTGCACAACAACCGCGGCGCCATGGCCTATGGCATCGCGGAACTCGAGGCGAAGAACCCGCTGGCCTGGCCGGGCTTCGCGGTCGCCGCCGACGTGGCCGGCCTGCCGCCGACGATCATCAGCGTCAACGAATGCGACCCGCTGCGCGACGAGGGCGTCGGCTTCTATCGCCTGCTGGTCGCCGCCGGCGTCCCGGCCCGCTGCCGCCAGGTGATGGGCACCACCCACGGCGCGGAGATCTTCAGCATCGCCTGCCCCGAGATCAGCCGCGACACCGCCGCCGACCTCGCCCGCTTCTGCGCGGAGTAGGGGCGGAGCGTGAGCGTATGGGCGCGCCAGCGCCTCCCAACCTGACACGAAGACCACGAAGACCACGAAGGCGCCCAGCGATGCGGAGCGCCTGAGGCTGTCCGACGCCCTTCGTGGTCTTGGTGGTCTTCGTGGTTCAATACAACAGCGCCTGCAGCGCGGGCGCTTACCCTCGCCGCAGGCCGTCCTCCAGCCTGATCACCGGCAGGCGTTCGTCCACACCCAGTCGGTCCCTGCCGCCAGCCTCCAGCAGCAGCACCCGCGCCTACATTGCGGCAATTCGAGACCGTTCGCCAAGGCCCCGCGCGAGTCATGCTATCGAGTGGGTCGTCACAAACCCACCAGGGAAACGCCACATGAAACTCCGCATGGCCGCCGCGCTCGGGGTCGGCGTCGTCGCCCTGGCCGTCCCGGTCGCCGCCCCCGCCCACTTCATCCTGATGCAGCCCAAGTCCTGGCTGGTGGAGAACGTGCTGGGCGATCCCCAGAAGGCGGGTCCCTGCGGCGGCACGACCGCCAATCCCGGCATGCCGACCGGCGACATCACCGCGCTCACCGGCGGCGAACTGCTGCACATCCATGTCAAGGAGACGGTCTACCACCCGGGCCACTACCGGATCGCCCTGGCGGTGCTCGACCGCGCCGAGCTGCCGGCCGATCCGGAGGACGTGACCAAGGACGGGCCGCGCGGGCCGATCTCGGTCTCCGGCAAGATCGATCCGAACCCCAAGCCGCCGGTCCTCGTCGACGGCCTCTGGGAGCATCACGAACGCAAGCCCGCCCAGGAGTGGGAAACCGACGTCAAGATCCCCAACATCGACTGCGACCACTGCACGATCCAGGTGATCCAGTTCATGGAGGAGCACGGGGTGAACGCCGACGGCCGCTTCACCTACCACCACTGCGGCGACCTGAAGGTCACGGCGAATCCGAAGCTGCCGATCGACACGGCCTGGCCCGGTCAGGCCAAGTCGAAGGGGAAGGCGAAGTCCAAGGCGAAGACCTGACCGGCCGCCGCCGGTTAGCCCTGCGCGGTCTCCCCCAGCCGCAGGTCCATCTCGACCTTCAGCCCCTCCGGCCGCCATTCGAAGGCGACCTCGCCGTTGAGCTGGCGGCTCAGCTGGACGATCAGGCGTGAGCCGAAGCCCTCGCGGCTCGGGGGCCGGGCGGGCGGGCCGCCGTCCTCCTGCCAGGTCAGGCGCAGGCGTCCGTCCGGGTCGGCCGTCCAGGTCACCGCCAGCATGCCGCCGGCGCTCGACAGCGCGCCGTACTTGCCGGCGTTGGTGGCCAGTTCGTGGATCACCATGCTCATCGCCTGCACGTGTTCGGCCTGCAGCAGCACCGCGGGGCCGGAGACCCGGTAGCGGCCGGTCGCCGACATCGCCGCCAGCTCGGAATCGACCACCTCGCGCAGGTCGCCGCCCTCCCAGCGCCGCGCCGCCAGCGAGGTCTGGGCGCGCGCCAGGGACGCCACCCGGCCGTCCACGGTCTCGCGGAACTGGTCGAGGCTGTCGGCGGTGGTCAGCCGCACGAACGACTGCACGATGGTCAGGGCGTTGCGCGCGCGGTGGTCGACCTCGCGCATCAGCAGCTTGCGCGCCTCTTCGCTGCGGCGTTCCAGCACCTCGCCGGTCACATCGCGCACAGCGCTGACGATGTGCGTGACCACGCCGTCCGGGCCCAGGATCGGGGCGTTGGTCGCCGACCAGTAGCGCTGCTCGGCCTGGCCGTCGTCCAGCGCCACGGAGAACGGCCGCACCGGCATCTGGTCGGCCGCGCCGGTCGCGATCACCCGCTCGAACGAGGTGCGGATCGCCTCGACGAAGCCGGCGACCTCCGGGGGCGGATCGGCTGGGAAGACCTCCAGCACACCCCACCCCGCCAACGCCTCGGGCGTCGAGTTGAAGGCCCGCGCGTGCGCCAGGTTGACCCGCAGCATGGTGTACTTCGGCGCGTCCGCCGCCACGAGCAGCAGCGGGGCCGGCGCGTGGTCGAACACCGCGCCCAGGTCCGGAAGCTTCGCCGCCGCCGGCGGTGGGCTGGCGACCAGATTTTCCGACAAGCGCGACTCTCCCAGGCTCGGGCCTATCAAACGCGCGACGGCGGGTTTCGGGTCAAGGCCGGCCGCGCGTCAGCCGCGGATGCGCACTGGCAGGTGCGTGTAGCCCTGCACGAAGTTGGAGGCCAAGCGGACCGGTTCGCCCACCACCTCCACATGCTCGAACCGCGCCAGGATCTCCTCCCAGAGGATCTTCAGCTGCAGTTCGGCCACCCGGTTGCCCATGCAGCGGTGGATGCCGAAGCCGAACGACAGGTGGTGGCGCGAGCGGTCGCGGTCGATGATGAACTGCTCCGGCGCCTCGATCACGGTCTCGTCGCGGTTGCCCGAGACGTACCACATGATCACCCGCTCCCCCTGGCGGATCAGCTTGCCCTGGAACTCCACGTCCTTGACGCAGGTGCGGCGCATGTGGGCCAGCGGCGTCTGCCAGCGGATGATCTCCGGCACCATGTTGGGGATCAGCGACGGGTCGGCCTTCAGCTTCGCGTACTGGTCGGGGAACTGGTTCAGGGCCAGGACGCCGCCGGTGATCGAGTTGCGGGTGGTGTCGTTGCCGCCGACGATCAGCAGCATCAGGTTGCCCAGGAACTCCATCGGGTCGTCGATCATGTCCTTCGTGTCGGGGCTGTGGGCCAGCAGCGAGATGAAGTCGAATTTCGGCGGCTGGGCGGCGCGCGCCCGCCAGAGCCCGGTGAAATAGGCCAGGCACTCATGCAGCACCTTCTCGCGGTTGGCCATGTCCGCGACCACCCCCACCGTCTCCGAGGTGGTGGTGACGTCGGACCAGTAGGGCAGCAGGTGGCGGTCCTCCCACGGGAAGTCGAACAGGGTCGCCAGCATCTGAGTGGTCAGCTCGATGGAGACGTGGTCGACCCAGTTGAAGGTCTCATTGCGCGGCAGGGCGTCCAGGATCTTGCCCACCCGCTGGCGGATCAGCATCTCCAGATCCTGCAGCCGGGCCGGCGCCACGGCGGGGCTGGCCACCTTGCGCTGCACGTCGTGGCGCGGCGGGTCCATGGCGATGAACATCGGCGGGGCGAACCCCTCCGGGTTGTCGCCGATCACGATGTCGCGGTTCGACGAGAAGGTCTGGTGGTCGCAGTCCACCGCCACGATGTCGTGGAACCGGGTGATCGACCAGAAGGGCCCGAACGGGCTGTCGGGCGTATAGTGCACCGGGTCTTCCAGCCGCAGCCGGCGGAACACCTCATGCTGGTCGCCGGTCTGGAACAGCTCCGCGCGGCTGGGGTCCAGCCCCTCCAGCGGCAGGCGCCAGGGATCCTCGCGGGCCGGCCCTCCGGCCTGAGGCGTCGATCCGTCCATGATGACCTCCCGCGGTATTTCCGGCGCGCCGTTATGCGTTCGCGGGCGCCGGGATCACAGGTCATGGCGGCCGGCCGCCGCTGTCAACCCAAACCCGCTGGCGGCGCGGCGCCCCGGCATGCCATCGTCGCCGCCGGAACGGGGAGGCGCGATGCCGCGGCAGAAGGTGCTGGTGCTCTATCTGGCGAACTCGGCGCTGGATTCGCCGGTGATCGCCTGGGCGGTCTATGACGGCACGGGGGCGACCCGGCCGATGGCGGGCGACGCCGACGAGCCGCCCTATCGCTCCGGCGTCGACGCGCTGAAGGACGGCTGGCGGCTGTTCCAGGCCTCGCAGCTGCTGCCGCACCCGCGCGGCGCGGAGTTCGACGTCAGCTACCTGAAGTACGAGTTCTGGTTCGAGCAGATCGTGGAGACGGCGCCGTGAGCAACCTGCCCCTGCTGGACGCGCTGTCGATGGCCAGCTTCGCCGCCCGCGGCTTCCTGCGGCTTGACGCCGTGGTCCCCGACGCCATCAACGCCCAGTTCCTGGCCGAGGCCGGACCCCCACCGCAGGCCGTCGCCGGCCGCAAGCTGCTGCGCACCTACGGCGAGATGCTGGCCGCCAGCGGCATTCCGGAGGTGTCGGCCGGCGTCCCGCTGGGCCAGGCCTATCCGCAGGGATCGGCGCTCTCCCGCCTGCTGGCGCTGCCGGTCGTGGCCGGGGCGATCCGCAGCCTGGTCGGCGACGACCCGGTCTTCGACCACCATTTCCTGCACGTGACCTTCCCCAGCGCCTACCATGAGGCCGCCGGCGGCGAGAACGTTTCGCAGCACACCCACCAGGACTCGACCATCGACCCGCGGACCGCCTTCGACCTGCAGATCATGTACTACCCGCACGCCGTGACCCGCGAGATGGGCGGCACCCGCTTCGTGCCGGGCACCCACCTGCGCCGGGTCAGCGAGGTCGCCATCGGCCGCTACCAGAACATCCGCGGCCAGCAGCACATGGTCTGCGAGGCCGGGACCCTGCTGTTCCTGCACTCCGGCCTCTGGCACGGCGGCGGGGTGAACCTGTCGGACCGCACGCGGACCATGTTCAAGATCCGCATGAACCCCAGCGCGCCGCAGGGCCGCAAGTTCGACGTCTCGACCCTGGCGCCCCAGGCCGCCCAGCGCCCGATCTTCCTGGTGAAGACCGCCCAGCCCCAGACCGTCGAGCAGATCCTGATGACGCCGGAGCCCTGGTTCGAGCAGGACACCGGCCGGCTGGAGTTCGTCAACCGCGTGCGCCTGTGGCGCTACCTCACCGGCGACGACCGCTACGACGCCGACTACTGGCTGACCCGGCTGGAGACCCTGGCGACGGCCTGAAGCCCGGCCTCAGAAGATCGCGCGCACGCCCATCGCCGCCGGGGTCGGCGTCGTCGCTACGCCGCGTGAGCGCTTCAGCACCCAGTCCACCAGGGTGTCCGACACCAGGGCCGCCCCCGGCTCGCCGGGGCGGACCTGGCCCGCCTTGGAATCGTCGGCGGCGATGAAGTCGCTGTGGTTGTAGATCGTCGAGTTGATCTTCGGATCCAGCGGCGTGATCGCCCGCGCCGCGTCGCTCTGCTGGGTCCCGGTGCGGTTGATCTCGGTGTAGTCGGTGACCCCCGGGAACGGATTGCCCGCTTGGCCCGGCGGGGCGACCTGGCGGGCGACATAGACCGGCACGCCGACGATGGCGGCCTTGTCCACGTCGAGGTCGACGCCGTCCTGCTTGATCTTCAGCGTCCGGTAGCGGCCGACGAAGCCGGCGTCGAAGTCCCACCGTTCCGACTGGTACCAGTTGAAGGGGACCATGGACGCGGCGTCGATGGTCTTGCGGCCGCTGTCGCGGAAGTCCACGGCGACGGGACGCAGGTTGGTGCGCGACGGCGCCCAGGCCTGGGCGTCCACCCAGTGCTTCGCCGTGCCGGCCTCCCGCGGGCCGCCGTCCCCGGGCTCGATCCAGCCATAGATCTTGTCGCGGTCCACCATCGCCGCCGTCGGCGTGCAGGTCGGCGCCGGCCCCGGCCGCACCGGGCCCATCAGCATCGGCTCGGGGGTCTTGTCGCACAGCGCCTCGGTTCCCGGCAGCGGGGCGAAATCCAGCCGCCCCAGGCCCTGGCCGAGGAAGCGCAGGAAGGACAGCTGCACCCCGCCGCCCGGCACCGGCTCGGTATCAAAGGTCACCCCGGCGCGCGCCAGCCAGGTGACCCGCAAGGCGCCCAGGAAGTCGTCGCCCGGGGCCGGCGCCATGCCTGCTGCCCGCATGGGGAAGATCGCCTCCGCCTTGGGGTCGGAGAACGCGTAATAGAGCCCGGTCACCGACTGGCCCATGACCGAGACCGGCCCGGCGATGGCGCCCAGCAGGCCGTTGCCGTCGGTATAGACCTTGGCCTTGCCGCTGCGCAGCGACGCCACACGGTCCAGATAGGCCTTGAGCTGGGCCTCGCTCGGTGGCGCCTCGGCCCCCACCGACGGCCCGCCGTCCAGGAAGATCAGGCCCGACAGGCCCTCCACGCCGCGCCTGCCGTCCGGCCGCTTCCAGCCGGCATAGTTGGACACGAAGCCTCCGCCCTGGCTGTGGCCGGCGAGGAAGATGTTGCGGCCGCCGGTCCGTGTGCGGATCTGGCCGATCATGGCGGCCACGTCGCCGGCATAGGTCTCGAAGCCCCAGTCGGCCATGAACGCCAGGTCGCCCTGGGTCAGCGGCGTCCACTTCGCGTCGGGACCGGGCGCCACGATCCGCGCCGGCGCGCCCTTGCCCGGCATCGGGGCCATCGACGGCGTGCCGAAGTAATAGGCCAGCGCCACCCTGGGATCGCGGGCCTTGCGCGCGGCGAGCAGCGCCGTGGTATCGGCCAGGTTGGCGCCGCGCCGCTGCAGCACCCACACCTCGATGCGGCACGGCTTGCCCTCGCACGTCCGGGTCTGGGCCTTCTCCACCAACTGGCCGGCGACCAGCAGCCACTGCGAAGGCGTCGACGAGAAGCCGGGCAGGGCGACGATCACCGCGTTGGCCGGCCGGGGCGCCTCGGCGTCCGCCGCGGCGCGGAAGCGCAGGAAGGTCGCAGTGTTCAACGCGGCCGGCGTGCCGGGCGCCATGCCCCCGGCGATCTGCACATACTCGCCCAGCACCCCGGTCACCCCGGGCACGAGGCTCTTCGAAAGATCCGCCGCGCCGCTCGGCGACGCGCTCGCCAGGACCGCAAGTCCGACCGCCAACGCCCAGCGCTTCATGCCATCCCCCTAAGCCTCGCCCGGACTACCGCCGGGCCTTGTCGGTCATTGTTCACCAATGCCGCGGGCAAGGGAATACGAAGCCGTCGAACGGACGGCGCGGCGGATAGGTTCGCCGCGCCTGGATCGGCGCCGCTAGATCAGCGCCGGCCGCCGGCGGCGCGCACGCAGGGTTCCGCCGACGCCGCCCAGGCCCAGGATCATCATCGCCCAGGTCGCCGGTTCCGGCACGGCCGCGCTGGCCGAGTTGACCGTCAGGGCGAAGTTGTCGGCGCGCAGATCGTTGGTGGCGCTGCCGGTGAACGGCGAGCCGTCGACGTTGAACAGGCCGCCGCCGCGCATCGCGAACCCGAAGGTGATCGCGCCGCCGCTGTAATCCAGCCCGCCGACCGCGCCCGAGCCCGCGAAGTTCGAGCCGTCCAGCACGAAGAAGTTGCTGGCCAGGATGCCGGTCTGCGACAGCGCATGCCAGTCGCCGCCCGGCACGTTGAACGGACCGAACACGAAGGTGGCCTGGTAGAGCGTGCCGGCCTGTTCGGCGAGCAGCCGCAACGAGTAGCTGCCGACATTGCTCTGGGTCGCGCCGACGAAGGGGTTGGCATAGCGCTCGAGGGCGAAATCGAGCGAGGTGATCGCGCCGCTGGCGGTCGGATCGTAGGTGAACGTGGTGTTCAGCGCGGTGAACAGCACGCCCTGCAGATTGGTCCCGGTGCTGGAGACCGTGCCCTGCAGGGCCGCGGCCGGATTGCCGCCGGTGGGCGTCTGGCCGTACGAATCCACCGTCACCGCGGCGTCCTTGAATGCGCCCAGCGTGTAGTCGGAGACGTTGAAGGTGGTGTCCGAATAGGAGGTCGTGCCCGCCAGCGCCGGCATCGCCGCCACCGCAAACGCGAAGCTGGCAGCCGCCAGGGAAACTGTCCGAAGTCGCATCATGCCCATGCCCTTACGCAAATGAACTGCGGGCGCTCCTGACCGAGGTCGGTCGAGCCCGTCGAGGATGACCTTGCTGAAGAAACGGCGATGCCGACACTCCCATGTGGGAGGGCCCATGTGGGAGGGCCCATGCAGGAGGGCCCATGTAGGAGGGCCCATGTGGGATGGCATCCTCGACAGCCCGCCGTCAGGCCAGGCGCATCACCAGGGTGACCAGCTCGCCCTGCCGGGAGGTCTCGGTCTTCTGGAAGATGATCTTCAGCCGCTGGCGGGCGTGCGGCAGGCTGATCCGGCAAAGCTCGGCCGCCTGGCTCAGCGTGTGGCCCTGGCCCAGCAGCAGGACGAGTTCGGATTCCTTGGGCGTCAGGCCGAACAACTGGCGCAGCAGGTCCGAGGTGGCGACCGGCGCCGTCGAGGTATCGATCACACTGACCAGCGCGCGCGCCTGGGCGATCGGGTTGGGCGCCACGTCGAACAACCTGGCGATCCGCACGATCAGCGGCCGGCGGCCCGAGGGGCGATGCAGCACCGCGGCCCTGGGCGCCGGCAGCTCACTGGGCGGCGAGCGGCTCACCGCGATGGCCACCGCCCGGTCGAGCGCGCCCTGCTCCGAGGCATAGGCAGCCTTCAGATGACCCTCCGCCAGGCTCAGCCCGTCGCCGAACTCCACCGCCGCATTGTGGGCCAGGACCCGGCCCTCGCGGTTCAACAGCAGGCCGCCCTGTCCGATGGCCGTCAGCGCGTGCAGGTGGTCCTCGGAGCGGAACCGCAGGGAGACCTGGGCCGCATAGGCCGCGGCCCGCAGATGCGGCAGCACCACGGTGATCCGCTCCAGTTCGTCGCGCTGGAAGGGCCCCAGGCTCCATCGCCGCTTCAGGCTGAGCACCAGGGGGCTGTTGCCGCCGCTCAGCGCCGCCGCGGCGTGCCAGCCGAAGCCGCGCGGCCGCAGGAAGTCCATGTAGAACGGATCGCGCTCGATCTCGTCGGGCGCATAGTTGTCGAAGTCGCCGACGAACCCGCCGTCTGGGCTGGGCTGTACCCGGTCCTCGCGGCTGTCGAACCCGGCGGCGAGGGTGAAATACTCCTCGACGATGGACGTGATGCCGAGCGAGGTCGAGACCCGCGAAGGTATCGCCGTGCCGTTGGTCAGCGTTGCGCCGTCCGCGCCGAGATCCTGCGCGATGGTCTCAAGTGCGCTGGGCCACAGCCCCGGCGTCGTCGCGCCGACGAAGAATGTATCGATCGCGTGCTTACCGAGCATCTCGCGGCCCACCTCGCCTCATGATGTCTGAGCGCAGCGCAAGATGCATCCGGAAAGGTGTACGCGGCGCCTATCCCGCAGACCGATGCCTGTAACGCGACCACCCGTTGGTTCCGGCTGGCCCGGCTGCCGGTTGGGCGAGGCCGTGATAGCGTCCCGGTGCGCGACCCGTTCGCGGCGGGGGGAGAGCGAGCGCATGAGCAATGGCAGGGGGCCGTGGGATATCGAGCCGCCGAAGCCGGCCCCGGCGCCGATGCGCCGCCGGCCGTGGCTCTGGCTGCTGTTCGTCGTGGCGCTGGGCGGGATCGTGGCGGCGCTGGCGCGGGCGTTTCCGGAGGCGCTGCGGACGCGGGACGATTGGGCCTCGGTCGGCTACAGCGCCGGGGTGCTGATCCTGCTGGCCTCCGGCCTGGCGCGGTTTCGGCGCGAGGCGGTGGGCCGATACCTGAGGCATGCGGCGATCTGGGTGGCGATCGTGGCGGTGCTGGCGCTGGGCCTTGCCTATCGCGAGGAACTGGCCGGCGTGCCGCAACGCCTCCGGCTGGCCTTCAGCCCCGGCGCCCCGGTGACCACCGGCGACCATGAGCTGGTGATCCCGCAGAACGACCAGGGCGGCTTCGTGGTGGTGGGCAAGGTCAACGGCCAGCGGGTGCGCTTCGTCGTCGACACCGGGGCCACCGACACCGTGCTGAGCCCGGACGACGCGCGCCGCCTGGGGATCCCGGTGGACAGCCTCGCTTACGAATCCGAGGCCGAGACCGCCAACGGCACGGGCTATGGCGCGCCCTACGCCGTGCAGAGCCTAGAGATCGGCCCGATCGCGATGGGCGACTTCAAGCTGACGATCAACAAGGCCCCGATCAGCAGTTCACTCCTCGGCCTGAGCTTTCTGAACCGCCTGGAGTCGTTCGAATTCCGCGGCCGCAAGCTGATCCTGAAGTGGCGCGACGCGGGGGGCTGACCGAGCGTTCGCCAACATGACCGAAAGATTGGGATTTCCCAACCATTCCGTTACAGTTCTGCAACCGGAAGTTCTCAGACCCGTCTCGTCCCCGGCCTAAGGCTCCCCGCAGTGTTGGTGTGCGGGAGCGATTCCATGACGGTGCGGCGCGATCTGTTGCTGGCGGCGGCCTCCGCCCTCTCGCTGGGGGGCGCCGCCGCCGCCGCCGAGGCCCCGGCCGAAACCCCCGCCTCCACCGTCGAGGGCGTCGTGGTGACCGCGCCGCGGCTGGAAGCCACCGCCCGCGTCGTCCAGAAGGACGCGCCGAACCTGGTCAATGTCCAGTCGGCCGAGACCATCGCCAAATATCCCGATGTCAACGCCGCCGAGGCGCTGAGCCGCATGCCGGGGGTCTCCCTGTCGATCGACACGGGCGAGGGCCGCTACGTCAATATCCGCGGCCTGGACGGCAACCTGAACGGCGCCACCTTCGGCGGCGTGGTGCTGCTGAACACCCTGCCGACCTTGACCTATTTCAACTTCACCGGTCGGGCCGTGGAGTTCGACACGGTGCCGATCGGCGCCGTCGACCGCCTGGAGATCTACAAGACCGGCCTGCCGGACCATGAGGCCGAGGGCCTGGGCGGCCAGGTCGAGCTGACCCCGCGCACCGCCATCAACGCCAAGCGACTGTTCGCCGAGGTCACCCTGGGCGGCGGCTATGAGCCGCTTCGCAAGACCAAGGCCTTTCGCGACGAGATCGTGGTCGGCGGCCGCCTTGGCTGGGGCGCGAGCCTGCCCGGCGTCACCGAGAGCGAGCCCCTGTCCTTCGTCCTGACCCAGTACCAGAACAACGATCGCCGCGGCATCGACGACGTCGAGGCGGCCTATATCGACGGCCAGCCGGACATCCCCGACAAGGTGTTCGACGCCCTCGAGCTGCGCCGCTACCAGTACCATCGCCGCCGCTTCGGCTATTCCGGCGAGCTGGATTTCAAGGCCAGTGACGACCACGCTTGGTTCGCCCGCGCCACCGTCGCCGGCTATCGCGAGTCGGTGAACCGCCAGATCCTGGCCTACAACAGCCTGGGCGACGACGCCGCGGTTACGCCCGGCGCGCCGAACAGCCTCACCGCCTCCGGCGCCAACACCGCCGCCACCCTGCGCGACGAGCAGGAAACCCACCGCAACTCGATCTTCGCGGTGGGCGGCAAGGACCGCTTCGGCCGCCTGCTCATCGACTACCAGGCCGCCTATTCCCGCGCGACCTACGCCCGCGAGCGCGACATCAACTCTACCTTTCGCGGACCCGACCCATTGACCGTGGTCTACGACAACACCACCAATCCCGACGTGCCCAAGGTGGTGTCGGCCAGCGGTGGCAATGTACTCGACCCCAAGGCCTACGCCCTGACCGGCATCAACAACGCCAACGAGAAGGACCGCGACGAGGAGTGGTCCTATGCCGCCAACGCCAGCCTGGCGGGCCAGTGGCTCTCGGACGCCGACACCCTGAAGGTCGGCGGCAAGGTCCGCCTGCGCAGCAAGCAGGTGCAGCCGCATAATTTCAGCTTCGCCTACACCGGCCCCGCCAAGCTGCTCAGCGATTTCCCAGGCGGCGGCCCGTTCGTCTTCTATGACGACAACTATGCCGTGGGCGTCCGCGCCAGTGGCGTGGACCTGCGCCGCTTCCTCGACAACAACCCCGCCCTGTTCACCCGCAAGCTGGCACGCGACCAGGGGCGCGACGCCGGGGCGTTCCTGGACGACGACGAGGACGTCTACGCCGGCTATGGCCAGTACCAGGGCGCCTGGGGACCATGGAGCCTGTTGGCCGGGGTGCGGGTGGAGGCGACCGACGCCACCTATCGCGGCCTGTCGCAGGTCAAGGATGCGGCGGGCGCGGTCTCCTACCGGCCCAACAGCCGCTCGCACAGCTACACCAACGCCTTCCCGACCGCCCAGCTGCGCTACCAGCCCAGCGACGACCTCGTGGTCCGGGCCACCTTCGCCACCGCCATCGCCCGGCCGGGCTTTCTGCAGACCACTCAGTCCAGCCGCGTCGATGTGGGCGCCAACACCGTCAGCACCGGTAACCCGAACCTGAAGCCGACCTACGGAAAGGATTTCGATCTTTCGGTCGAATACTACCTGCCCCATTCCGGCATCGTTTCGCTCGGCCTGTTCGACAAGGAGTTCGACGACTTCATCGTCGCGCGCGTCGTGCGCGGCCCCTATCCCGACCTGGTGGGCATCGTCAGCCAGACCAGCTTCGACAACGTCTCCAACGCGCGGGCCCGCGGCGTCGAGGCGGCCTACGTGCAGCGCTTCGATTTCCTGCCCGCGCCGTTTGAAGGTCTGGGGATCGACACCAACGCCACCTACGTCGACACCCGGGTCGAGCTGCGCCCCGGCGAGACGGTGGCCCTGCCCGGCGCCTCCAAGTGGACCGCCAACGCCTCGGTCTTCTATGAAGCCCGGGGCCTGCAGTTGCGGCTGGCCTATCAGTATGTCGGCAAGACCCTGTTCGGGATCGGCGGCAGCCGCGCCACGGACGTCTTCCAGGACAAGCGCGCCACCCTGGACTTCACCAGCAGCTATCAGGTGACCCCGGCCTACAACGTCTACTTCAACGTCAAGAACCTCACCGACGAGCCCCTGCGCTTCTACGAGGCCTCGGCCAGCCGCCCGATCCAGCGGGAATTCTACGACCTGACCTATGAGGCTGGGGTTCGGGCGAAGTTCTAAGGGCGGGCTTCGGCCGCGCGGATCCGGCGAATAGCTGTATGAGCGCGGCGCGAAGCGGCTAAGCTTCGGGAACGAAGCTCAAGCTTGGACGCTCGGTCTGTAGATGAAATCCTTGCCGAACATCCTCACCGGATCGCGCCTCGTCATGGCGCTGTTCATGTTCATCGCCCTGGCGGCGTCCACCGGGGCCGTGCCCTACTTCTCCAACCGCCTGGAGCCGGAGCAGCAGTTCGCCCTGCAGCGATGGGCGGTCTATGCCTTCGTGCTGGCGGCGGTGACCGATTTCTTCGACGGCTGGCTGGCGCGCAAGCTGCACGCCGAGAGCGTCTGGGGCGCGATCCTCGACCCGATCGGCGACAAGGTGCTGGTCTGCGGCGCGATCCTGGGCCTGCTGTCGCTGGGTCCCCAGCCGATGGTGGTTGTGCCGGCCGGCCTGATCCTGTTCCGCGAGTTCACGGTCAGCGCGCTGCGCGAGGTCAGCGCCGGCAAGGGCGTCAAGCTGCCGGTCACCCTGCTGGCCAAGTGGAAGACCACCCTGCAGATGGTGGCGCTCAGCATGGAGTTGGTGGTGGCCGCCTGGGGCGCGTTCTCGCTGCCGGACGGCACGGCGTTGCGCGGCGGCTTCGAATGGGCAGCTCACGGCCTGTTCTGGATCGCCGCCCTGGTGACCCTGATCACCGGCGCCCAATACTGGGAACAGACCCGCAAGGCGCTGCAAGCCTAGAGCCTTTCTGGTTCAAGTGGACTCACTTGAACCAGATAAAAAGGCTCTAACAGGCTGTTGAAAAAGTCGACGGTGAGGGCCGATTTTCGCCCTCTCATGGCCCTTCCGCTCAAACAGGCAAAATCTCGTAGTTGAAATAATTGGGTTTTCTGAATCTCTAGGGCTGCAAACTTGCGCCTCAGGCACCCTAAAAAACCTATTTCAACAACCTGCTAGAGCCTTTCTGGTTCAAGTGGACTCACTTGGACCAGATAAAAAGGCTCTCACTCTTTGAACTAGAGCGCGTCGGGCGGCGAAACCGGGATCCACTTTCGCCTGACACGCGCTAGGGCAGGCGGGCCGCCAGCGCGGCCCGCACCTCGTCAAGGACGGGCGTCCAGTCGCCGGCGCGCGGCTGGCGGAACAGTCTGGCCGAGGGGTACCAGGGGCTGTCGGGCCGGTCCTCCATCCAGCGCCAATCGGTCATCAGGCGGGGCAGCAGGATCCACGTCGGCTTGCCCATGGCCGCGGCCAGGTGGGCCACGGCGGTGTCGACGGCAATCACCAGATCCAGGCCGGCGACCAGGGCGGCGGTGTCGGCGAAGTCCTTCGCGCCGGTGTCCTCCGGCTGCAGGCTGACGGCGGCCGGGAGCGCCAGCAGCCGGGCGGCCAGATCGGGCGGGAGCGAGCGGTTGGCATCATTGGTGTGGGCGGGGTTGCCGCGGGTGACCACGCCGAGGCCGCCAGAGGCCGCCGGCCCGCCGTCGCCGGACCGCAGGTAGGGCGCGTTCGGCAGCGCGTCCGGACCGAGCCCGGTGCGGCCGGTGATCGAGCCTGACATCACCCAATAGTCCGGGTCCGGGAAGTCCACCTGGCCGCTGGCGGCGATCACCCGGACGCCCAGGCTCCGGTCGAACAGCCGGGCCAGGGCCGGGTGGCACATCAGGGTGACGTCGGCGCCGCGCGCCGCCAGCCAGGGGGCGAAACGGGCGTACTGGATCTGGTCGCCGAGGCCCTGCTCCGGAAAGATCAGCAGGCGCTTGCCGGCCACGTCCTCGCCCGTCCAGGCCGGGTAGGGGAGGGCGGGCTTCAGCAGCCGCAGCTCGGGGATCGCGTGGCGCGCGTCGTAGAGCGGCCAGCCTTCGCGGTAGCGGCCCTGGCTCAGCAGCACGATGCCGAGGGCATGGCGGGTCTTCGCGTCGTCGGGCGCCAGCGCGTGGGCGGCCCGCAGGCTGGTCTCGGCCTCCGGCAGCCGGCCCTGCAGCTTGTGGAGCCCGCCGAGATCGTGATGGGCGAAGGCCGATCGCGGGTCGGCCCGGACGGCTGACTCGAGCCGGGCCTGAGCTTCGCCCAGGCGACCGGCCGCCAGCGCCTGGGCCGCTTGGGTGCGGAGTCGGTCTGACCGGGCGGGATCGCGCATCGCGCCTGCATATCCAAGCGCCCGCCCGCACGCTATCTCCGCGGCATGGCGGACGAGGGCGGGCAGACGGAGGACGAGCGGGTGAGCCTGCTGCGGGCGTTCCGTGAGGGCGCCGCGGGGGCCGTGACGATCGGCGCGGCGGCGGCTCACCTGCGCGCGCACTGGCCGGCGACCGTCGAGGGCCTGGCGGCCGACGACCTGCTGGCCGAACTGCTGGTCAGCGTGCCGATCTATCCGGCCTGGCTGGAGCGCCGGATGACCGAGCTGCGCCAGAGGCTGCTGACCGAGGGCGGCGGGCCGGCAGCCGAGCCGCTGCTGGCGAACCTGGCGATCCAGTGCCAGCTGAACGAATACGCCTGGGCGGTCGAGCCGGCGGAGCAGGGCCGGGTGGACGGGCTGGCCGCGCGGGTCGAGACGCTGACGCCGTCCGAGGTGATGGTCCTGGCCTGCTACGCGCCGCTGGCGCGCCTGCCAGGCGCCGACCTGCTGATGGGCAAGGTGTGGTCGGGCCCGGTGCGGACGGTGCTGCAGGAACAGATCGGCACTGTGCGGCGGGAGCAGGCCCTGCAGGTGCGGATCCAGGCCCTGACGCCGATCCGCGACGAGGTCTCCGGGCAGGTGCGGGCGCAGTACGAGGCCAGCCCCTATCCCCGCTGGCGCAGGGTGACGCCGGTGGCCCCCGTCGCCTCGATCTTCGGGTGGCCGGTCCCGAAGGCGGCCAATGTGCTCTTCGCCGGCTGCGGCACGGGGTATCACGCGATCCACGCCGGCCAGCGCTATGCCGGCGCGAAGATGCTGGCCGTCGACCTCAGCCGCGCCAGCCTCGGCTATGCGCTGCGCAAGACCCGGGAGGCGGGGATCGCCAACCTTGGCTTCGCCCAGGCCGACCTGCTGGAACTGGGCTCGACCGGCCTGAGCTTCGACGTCATCGAATGCAGCGGGGTGCTGCATCATCTGGCCGACCCGTTCGAGGGCGCCCGCGTCCTGGCCGGACTGCTGCGGCCGGGCGGCGTTATGAAGCTGGGCCTCTACAGCGCCACGGCGCGACGGGGGCTCAAGGCCGCCAAGGTCCTGGCGAAGAGCTATACGCCGGGCACGGTCCGCGCGTTGCGCCAGGCGATCGTCGCCGCGCCAGAGGCCGACCCCGTGAAGGGCGCCATGCGGTTCTCCGACTTCTACGCCGCCAGCTCCTGTCGCGACCTGCTGATGCACGTCCAGGAGCATGAGATGGAGATCGCGGACCTGGCCCGGATGATCGGCGAGAACGGCCTGCGCTTCCTGGGCTTCACGGTCGCGGCGGACGTGCGCGCCGCCTACCGGCAGATGTTCCCCGACGATCCCGGCGCGACCGACCTCGACCGCTGGGCCGAGTTCGAACGGCGCTGGCCCATGACCTTCGGCGGCATGTACCAGTTCTGGGTCCACAAGCCGGGATAGCCGCCCCCGGTTGCTCCGCGGCCCCCTAGCTGCTAAAGCCGCCCGCTTCGCGTGGCCCCGCTCCGGTGGATCGTTACGCGGGTGTCGCGAAAGCGGCTCAAATCCGTGGGAGGGGGCGGCCACCGTGACCCCGCACCACGGCTCAACCGGCCGGGTCATCCGGCCACAGAGGAGCAAAGATGGCCAAGAAGATCTTGGGCTATATCAAACTGCAGGTGAACGCGGGCTCCGCCACGCCTTCGCCGCCCATCGGGCCGGCGCTGGGCCAGCGCGGCGTCAACATCATGGGCTTCTGCAAGGAATTCAACGCCCGCACCGAGAAGGAAGTGAAGGGCACGCCCCTGCCGACCGTGATCACGGTCTACCAGGACAAGTCGTTCACCTTCATCACCAAGACGCCCCCGGCGTCGTTCTTCATCAAGCAGGCGCTGGGCATCAAGTCGGGCTCCAAGCTGCCCGGCCGCGACAGCGCCGGCACGATCACCCGCACCCAGCTGCGTGAGATCGCCGAGAAGAAGATGAAGGACCTCAACGCCATCGACATCGAATCCGCCAGCCGCGTCATCGAGGGCTCCGCCCGTTCGATGGGCCTGCAGATCGTGGAGGCCTAAGCCTATGGCCAAGCAACCCAAGCGCGCCAAGACCTGGACGGGTGACCGCACCCAGACCCACGCCCTCGACGCCGTCATCAAGCTGGTCAAGGCCAACGCCAACGCCAAGTTCGACGAGAGCATCGAGATCGCCGTCAACCTGGGCGTCGATCCTCGCCACGCCGACCAGCAGGTCCGCGGCGTCGTGGCCTTGCCGTCCGGCACCGGCCGCCACGTCCGCGTCGCGGTGATCGCCAAGGACGCCAAGGCGGCCGAAGCCACCGCCGCCGGGGCGGAGATCGTCGGCGCCGAGGAGCTGGTGGAACGTATCCAGGGCGGCTTCATGGACTTCGACCGGGTGATCGCCACGCCCGACATGATGGCCCTGGTGGGCCGGCTGGGTAAGGTTCTGGGCCCGCGTGGCCTGATGCCGAACCCGCGCGTCGGCACCGTGACGCCCAACGTTGGCCAGGCCGTGAAGGACGCCAAGGGCGGCTCGATCGAGTTCCGCACCGAGAAGACCGGCATCATCCACGCCGGCATCGGCAAGGCCTCGTTCACCGAGGAGGCCCTGGCCATCAACGTGCGCGCCCTGGTGGACGCGCTCAACAAGGCCAAGCCGTCGGGCGCCAAGGGCACCTACATCAAGAAGATCAGCCTCTCCTCCACGATGGGACCGGGCTTCAAGGTGGATCAGGCTTCGATCAGCGCCTAAGCGCCGACGAGATCCTGCGACCTGAGGGCGCGGCGGAAACGCCGCGCCCTTTTTCGTCTCACAGCCCCAACACGGCCTTGGCCATGATGTTGCGCTGGATCTCGTTGGTCCCGGCGTAGATCGAGCCGGCGCGGTCGTTGAGGTATTTGGCCGCCACGGTCAGGCTGTGGTCGGGGCCGACGTGGCCCTGGTCGGTCGGTGGGACGAAGCCGAGGACCGGGCCGCCGGGGCAGACGGCGTGCGGCTGGTAGGCGGCGCCATAGGCGCCGGCCGCCTCGAGGGCGAGTTCGGTTAAGCGCTGGCTGAGCTCTGTGCCGACCATCTTCATCATCGAGGATCGCGCGCCCGGCGCATCGCCCGCGCTGAGGCTGGCCAGGATCTGCAGCTCCGCCGCCTCCAGGGTCTCGACCTCGATGCCCAGCGCATTGAGCCGCGCCATGAAGCCGGCGCCATCGGCGATGTGCCCGCCGGCGCCATCGGGTTCGCTGGCGGCCAACGCCCGGATGCGACCCAGCCGCGCCTTGAGGCCGGGCGTCGATACCCCGCCGCCGCGCTCGAACTCCATCAGGTACTTGGCCACGGTCCAGCCCTCGCCGACCCGGCCCACCACATTGGCCCTGGGCACGCGGACGTCGGTGAAGAAGACGTCGTTCTGGATGTGCTCGCCGCTTAGCATGACGATCGGCCGCACCTCGACGCCGGGCGTCGCCATGTCGATCAGCAGGAAGGTGATGCCCTGCTGGCGGATGGCCTCCTGGCTGGTCCGCACCAGGCAGAAGATCCAGTTGGCGACGTTGGCGTGGGTGGTCCACAGCTTGTGGCCGCTGCAGACCAGGTCGTCGCCGTCGTCCATCGCGCTCATCTGCAGCGAGGCCAGGTCGGAGCCAGAGCCGGGCTCGGAATAGCCCTGGCACCACAGGTGTTCGCCGGTCAGCATGCGCGGCAGGTAGTGGGCCTTCTGCTCGGCCGTGCCGTGGCCGATCAGCACCGGGCCGCACATGCCGATCCCCATGGGCGACAGGGACGGGGCGTCGTTAGCGGCGAGTTCGCTGGCGAAGATGTAGCGCTGGGCGGCGCTCCAGCCGCAGCCGCCGTATTCCACTGGCCAGGCTGGCGCGGCCCAGCCGCGGGCGTGCAGGATCGCCTGCCACGCCATGCTGAGCTCATGCGGGGCGTAGACGCTGGTCAGGCGGCGCACGTCACGGCGCATCTGCGCCGTCAGTTTCGCGTCGAGGAAGGCCCGCACCTCGTCGCGAAACGCCAGTTCATCCTGGCTCCAGCGCATCTGCATCTAAAGGCCTCCACCGTGACGCAGATAGCCTACATGGCTTGACGTTTCGGCAGTCTCGCCGGAGTTCTGCCGGCTATGCCGACCGTCACCCTTGAGCCCTGCGTCGACGAGCGCCGCCCGTCGATGGACGCGATGTTCCAGCTCTATGTCCACGACTTCTCGGAGCACTGGGCCGGGCTGGATCGCGGCGAGCTGGAGGAGGACGGGCGGTTCGAAGACTATCCTGGGCTTGAACGATATTGGGTCGAGCCGGGGCGGTCGGCCTGGTTCATCCGGGTGAACGGCCACCTGGCCGGCTTCGCCCTGCTGAGCGCGTCGAGCCATTCCGGGGAACCGGCGGATCACGACGTGGCCGAGTTCTTCGTCGTGCGGAAACACCGGCGCGGCGGGGTCGGCTTCGCGGCGGCCCGCCAGCTGATCTCCGCGCGCCGGGGCCAGTGGGAGATCGCCGTGGTCAAGGCCAACATCGGCGCCCTGGCCTTCTGGCGCCGCGTCGCGGCCGCGATGGCGGCAGGCGAGGTCGACGAGCAGTGGGTCGATGACGAGCGCTGGAACGGCGCGATCCTGCGGTTCGTCATAGCGTGAGCGGGCAGGGTGGGTTCTATTTGGACCCATGGACCTCAAGGCCACCCGCTACGACCTGACCGGCGGCATCGCCGTTGTCACCCTGGCCCGCCCGAAGCGGCGCAACGCCTGGACCGGGCGGATGCATACGGAATACCGCTGGATCCTGCGCGAGGCGGATCGCGATCCGGCGGTGCGGGTGATCGTGGTCACCGGCGATCCGAAGGGCCAGGCGTTCTGCGCCGGGGCCGACCTGCAGGCGCTGGAGGGTCACTCGGCCAGAGGGCAGTACGACGCCGGCACGCCGGAGGACATCGCCGAGCCGGGATATGGCGTGGACCCGGCCTTCGACGCGTCGTTCGCCTACCACTTCGGGGTGGGCAAGCCGATCATCGCGGCGATCAATGGGGCGGCCGCGGGCGTCGGGCTGGTGCTGTCGGCCTTCGCGGACCTGCGGTTCTGTGTTCCGGGCGCCAAGTTCACGGCGGCGCATGGGCGGTTCAACTTCCCGGCGGAGTTCGGCCTGTCGTGGGTGCTGCCGCGGATCGTCGGCCTGACCCATGCCAACGACATCCTGCTGTCCAGCCGCGTGTTCACGGCGGAGGAGGCGCTGGCCATGGGGTTCCTCAACCGCATCGTCCCGGCCGAGCGGCTGATGGACGAGGTGCTGGCCTATGCGCGAACCCTGGCGGCCAGCGTCGCGCCCGGCTCGGCGCGGGAGACCAAGCGGCAAGTCTATCGCGACCTGCACCGCGACGCCGCGGGCTCGGTGCGCGCCGCCGAGGCCCTGCTGGTCGAGATGTCCCGCGAGCCCGACTACAAGGAGGGTGTGAAGGCCTGGATGGAGAAGCGGCCGGCCGCCTGGACCGGCTGAAGCTCTTGACGCGGGCAGGCCGCGGCTTCAGGGACCCTGCAACCACCCGGAGGACACCCACTTGAAACGCGCCGCCATCGTCTCGCCCATCCGCACCGCCGTCGGCAAATTCCAGGGCAGCCTCGCCAGCATGACCGCCGGGGACCTGGGCGCTGTGGTGCTGAAGGCGCTGGTCGAGCGCACCGGGATCGATCCGGAGAAGATCGACGACGTGGTCTTCGCCCAGGGCTACGGCAACGGCGAGGCGCCCTGCATCGCCCGCTGGTCAGCCATGGCGGCCGGACTGCCGATCGCCGTGCCGGGCTACCAGCTGGACCGCCGCTGCGGCTCGGGCCTGCAGGCGGTGATCGACGCGGCGATGATGGTGCAGACCGGCGTGGCCGACGTGGTGATCGCCGGCGGCGTCGAGAGCATGAGCAATGTCGAATACTACACCACCGACATGCGGGGCGGGGCGCGCATGGGCTCGGTGACCCTGCACGACCGGCTGCAGCGCGGCCGGGTGATGAGCCAGCCGGTCGGCCGGTTCGGGGTGATCTCCGGCATGATCGAGACCGCCGATAACTTGGCCCGCGACTACCAGATCAGCCGCGAGGAATGCGACGAATACGCCGCCATGAGCCACCAGCGCGCCACGGCTGCCTGGGCCGCCGGGAAGTTCGACGACGAGCTGGTGAAGGTCAGCGTGCCGCAGAAGAAAGGCGACCCGATCATCTTCGACCGGGACGAGGGGGTCCGCGCCGATGCGACGGCCGAAAGCCTCGGCAAGCTCCGCGCGATCGAGAAGGACGGGGTGGTCACCGCCGGCAACGCCAGCCAGCAGAACGACGCCGCCGCCGCCTGCCTGGTGGTCTCGGAGGACAAGCTGGCCGAGCTGAACCTGGACCCGATGGGCTGGTTCGTCAGCTGGGCGGCGGCGGGCTGCGAGCCGTCGCGCATGGGCATCGGCCCGGTGCCGGCGGTGGAGCGGCTGTTCGCCCGCACCGGCCTGGGCTGGGACGACATCGACCTAGTCGAGCTGAACGAGGCCTTCGCGCCGCAGGTGCTGGCCGTGCTGCGCGGCTGGGGCTGGGACGAGCGCGACCGGCTGAACGTCAACGGCTCGGGCATCTCGCTGGGCCACCCGATCGGCGCCACCGGCGGCCGCATCCTGGCCAACCTGCTGCGCGAACTCCAGCGCCGCGACGGTAAGTACGGCCTGGAGACCATGTGCATCGGCGGCGGCCAGGGCATCGCGGCGGTGTTCGAGCGGGCGTGAGGCTTACGGTTGCGAGGGCGCTAGCCCGGCTGGCCCTGGCTCGTATGTCGCATGCTGAGGACCATAACCCGATCGGCCAAGACCGAATAGACCAGGATGTAGGGTGTGCCGCGGACCAGCAGTTCGCGGGTGCCGGCCACACGGCCTGGCCGACCTCGGTTGGGAAGTTGTGCAAGGCTGCCGATTGCGTCCTCGACGCGGGATCGCAGCGTCCCCGCGGCACGCGTGCTGTCACGCTGTACGAAAGCGATCGCGGAGCCGAGTTCGGCCTTTAGCCTTGGTCGCCAGCTGAACGATCAATCGTCGAGGTCGCCGTACTTCGTTCGAAGTTCTGCCTTGACGTCCTCCCAGTCGTGGACGCGGCCTGCGGCCACGTCGTCAAGGCCCTCCTGGACCGCCTGGCGGAACTCAGCGTCGTAGTCGAGGTATTCGGTGACGGCTTCCTGCACCATCGCCACGACCGTCTCTTCCCGCGCCTCGGCGATCTGTTCGAGCCGGGCCTTCTGCTCGTCGGTCAGGGTGATGGCGAAACGGTTGGTCATGGGGAGATTGTGCCGAATTCCCGTTTCGTTCGCCACTACATTTCGGTAGTGGGTCAGTTTGAAAATAGTCGCGATTGACCAGCAGATGCGCCGCCTCGCAGTCGCCGCTATGTTGGCGCCATGACGAAGCGACCCTCGCGCCCGAAAGACACGAACGAGTTGGCCCGCCGCATCGCCGATATGGTGACGGGTGACGCGCCGCGCGACCCGGCGCCATCGAAGCCGTCGCAGATGGCTGAGCTAGGCCAGCGTGGCGGCCTCAAGGGCGGGGCGGCAAGGGCGGCGAAGCTGACGCCTGAGCAGCGATCAGAGATCGCCCGGAAAGCCGCCGCTAAACGCTGGGCGCCCGACTAGAACGGGATTTCGTCGTCGAGGTCGTGCGAGAACTCCTCGCGCGGGGCGGCCCGGAGCGGGCCGGACGAAAAACCCCTGTCCGGCGCCGGCCCCTCCGCTAAGGGCGTGAACTCCTCGCGCGCAGGTCGCCGGGGAGGCATCTCGTCGTCCAGATCGCGGCTGAACTCAATGCGGCCGGAAGTTAGTTCGGCTGCGCCTGCGATCCGGTACACGCCGGTCTTGACCTGCTCCAAGTCGCCGTCGTTCTTGGCGGTCCAGATCTGCGAGCGAAGCGTGTTGCGCTTCACCTCAAAGCCTTCGTCGGCCGCCACGTCGATCATTTGATCCAGGGTTAGGCCATCAATGCCCGCCGCCCGGATAGCATCCATGATGGCGCCGAAGGCCCCGCCGCGCGGGTTGTCGCTTCCCGAACGACGAGACGCGCCGGAAATTCGCGCCTTGGCGCTCGTATACTCCTTGAGGGTCTTCTCAAGAGCGTCCGCCTCGGAGCGGAGGCGCGCGATCCTGTCGCGTGTGAAGGTCTCGAAGTCGTCCATGGTCGGCTATCCATGTTCCGATGATGAGCGCGTTTGTAACGGAGGGCGTTACAAACATCAATCCCGGCGTTTTGGGCGTTTGCGCATCATGTACGAACGCAAACGCAAGCGGTTGCGAAGTGTGGATTCGGGGCGTATAGGATGCAGGCCGGTAGCCCCTCGAGGGGACTACCGGTTGCTCTACATTTCGACTGGAAGGGGGACCCGCCGTGGTAGATCGGCCCGTAAGCAGTGACTGAACGCCGGCCCTTGGCGCCGGGGGTAGCCGCCCCCGACGTCAGGCCTGGCGCTCCGTCCGATGTACCCAGGTAGCTCAAGCAGGACAGAGCACCACCTTGCTAAGGTGGAGGTTCCGGGTCCGAATCCCGGTCTGGGTGCCATCGCAAAATAGCACAGAAACGCTGATCGTCAACGCCTTTTCCGAGTACGGACAAAGGCTTGAACTGATTCACCTTCTAACTGACTTTTATGCTTGACCGATATGCATCAAGCGTTATGTTGGCGTCATGAACAAGCTCTCACAAGCGCAACGGGCTCAAATCCTGCACCTGCTCTGCGAGGGCATGTCGATCCGCGCCATCACGCGCATCACCGGCGCCTCCAAGAACACGGTGGCGAAGCTGCTCAACGACGCCGGGGCCGCCCTGGGCGCCTACCAGGACCGCGTGTTCCGCAACCTGACCTGCAAGAGCGTGCAGGTGGACGAGATTTGGAGCTTCACCTACGCCAAGGCGCGGAACGTCGAGAGCGCCAAGGCTGCCACGGAAGGCGCGGGCGATACGTGGACTTGGACGGCCATCGACGCCGACACCAAGCTGGTGTTCTCTGTCCTCGTCGGCGGCCGTGACGCCGGCTACGCCTATGAGTTCCTGAGCGACGTTCGGAGCCGGGTCACCGGGCGGTTCCAGCTTACATCCGATGGCCTGCGCTCTTACGCCAACGCCGCTTTCCGCGTCTTCGACAACGACGTGGACTACGGGCAACTCGTGAAGACGTACGGTCCTGCGCCAGAGGGTCAGCGCCGGTACAGCCCGCCTAAGCTCCTGTCTGCCACGCCAAGCGTCGTTATAGGCGATCCGGACGTGACCCAGATCAACACCTCGTTTGTGGAACGCCAGAACCTGACGATGCGGATGCACATGCGCCGCTTCACCCGCCTGACGAACGGCTTCTCAAAGAAGGTCGAGGCGCACGTGAACGCCATCGCGCTTCACTTCGCCTACTACAACTTCGTGCGCATCCATAAGACGCTGCGGATGACCCCGGCGATGGCGGCTGGCGTGACCGACCGCCTGTGGGAGATGGCCGATCTGGTGAGCATCGTGGAGGCGCAGGACGCCAAGCCGGTGCGGCCCGCGACCTACCGCAAAAAGGTCAAGGCCGCATGATTTCAAACTGACCCACTACCTACATTTCGGTCTTGGCGCCGTTTCGCGGCAGTTGAGTTTCTGACTACCTTCGTGTAAACGCCGCCGCTTCGCCGATCCCAAAGGGGAGACGCGAGGACGGATGGGCCTTCGGGCTTGTCCATCCTGTCCAAGAACTGTGGAGCCGTCGGGGTCACCGGCAGCCGGAACGCGAGGACGAGCCCGTCCTCGGCCATAGGGAGACGGGAAGATGACGGCACGTCGTTCCTCCGCAACTCAGGAGGGCGCGAGGCCGCGGCTTCTCCGACAACAGGACAGGTGCTGACGGCGACCGCCTCTTGCGGCCGTCGAACCTGAGTATGGAGACCGCAATGGACCGCGCTCAAAAGCAGGATGCCATCGAAGCGCTGAAAGGCGTGTTCAGTGGCGCCGGCGCCGTGGTCGTGACCCACTACATGGGTCTGACCGTTGCGGAAATGACCGATCTGCGGGGCCGTCTTCGCAATGAAGGCGCCCAGCTGCAGGTGGTGAAGAACACCCTGGCCACGAAGGCTTTGAACGGCTCGATCGGCGCGGAGGGCGACGCCCTCTTCACCGGCCCGGTCGCCATCGCCTTCGCCCCGGACCCCGTCTCCGCCGCCAAGGTCGCGACCCAGTACGCCAAGGACAATGACAAGTTCACCGTCATTGGCGGCTTCATGGGTCAACAGGTGCTGGACAAGCAATCGGTGACGGCGCTCGCCGCCCTGCCGTCGCTCGACCAGCTCCGCGCCAAGCTCATCGGACTGCTGCAAGCCCCGGCGACCAAGATCGCCGGCGTCCTGCAAGCCCCCGGGGCTCAGCTGGCGCGTGTCATGGCGGCATACGCCGCCAAAGACGCCGCCTGATCGTCACTTCCCGACAAAACCTCTCTCATTTAAGGACCTAACCGAATGGCCAATCTCGAAAAGCTGGTGGACGACCTGTCCGCCCTGACCGTCCTGGAAGCTTCCGAGCTCTCCAAGCTGCTGGAAGAAAAGTGGGGCGTCTCCGCCGCCGCGCCGGCCGCCGCCGCCGCACCGGCCGGCGCCGCTGCCGCACCGGCCGAAGCCGTCGAAGAGCAAACCGAGTTCACCGTCATCCTGACCGGCGGTGGCGACAAGAAGATCAACGTGATCAAGGAAGTCCGCTCGGTCCGCCCGGACCTCGGCCTGAAGGAAGCCAAGGACCTGGTCGAAGGCGCCCCGCAGAACGTGAAGGAAAACGTCTCCAAGCAGGAAGCCGAAGAGGTCAAGAACAAGCTGGAAGCCGCCGGCGCCTCGGTCATCATCAAGTAGGACCGCTTCGGCGGAGTCATCCGCTTCAGACTATCGAAGGGCCGGGAGCGATCCCGGCCCTTTTCATGACCACAGCTTCACTTGGGCCGGCGCGGGGTCGTGTTAGGTTTCGAGCGTGGCGGACTCCCTCACCCTGATCGACATGTTCGTGCGCGGCATCGCCGTGGGCGCCGCCGCGGTGCTGGGTCTTGGCCTGGCGGGCGGCGGCCTCAGCCGGCCGGTGCGGCTGGTGTCGGGGCTCACCAGCGTCTGCATCGCCTGCTGGCTGGTCGCGGAGTCGAACACGCTCTGGAGCGTGTTCGGCCGGTGGGGCCCGCTCAACATGCCGGCGCTCGCCGTCGCCGGCATGTTCTGGCTGTTCGTGATGACGGTCTTCGACGACCGGCCGGTCTCCGCCTGGAGCTGGGCGCCGGCGGCGGTGCTGTTCTGCAGCGGGCCGGTCTGGCTGTTCCTGTCGCCCATGGGGCAGGACTGGCTGTGGGCCGCGCGGAACCTGTTCAGCGGCGCATTGGCGGTTCACGCCGGGATCGTCGTGGTGCGGGGCTGGACCGGCGACCTCATGGAGACGCGCCGGCGGTTGCGGGCGCTGGTGCTCGGCATGTCGGCGCTATTCGCGATCCTGAACGTGGCGATCGCGTTCGCCTTCAAACTGTATCGGGATGACGCTTGGCTTCAGTGGTCGATCGGGGAGGTCTATGGCGTGTCCGTTTTCGCGGTGCTGATGCTGGCCAGCGCCGCGGTGTTCCTGCAGGCGCGGCAGGTCGTGTTCGGTGCGCCGCGGCGCACGGGGCAAGGCTCTGACGCGCGCGCCGAGTCCGCTGAACGGCTGATGTTGGGCAAGCTGAACGAACTGATGGCCGCGGGCGGCTGGCGCCGCGAGGGCCTGACCATCGGCGCCCTCGCCACGGAACTGGGCGAGCCCGAACATCGTCTGCGGCGCCTGATCAACCAGCGCCTCGACCATCGAAACTTCGCCGACTTCCTCAACGGTTTTCGGATCGAGGCGGCCAAGCAGCGGCTGGCGGATCCGCGCGAGGCGCGCACCACCGTGGCGGCCATCGCTTTCGACCTTGGCTACGGGTCGCTGGGGCCGTTCAATCGCGCGTTCCGTGAAGCGACGGACACCACCCCCACGGCGTGGCGCCAGCAAGCCCTGCAGACCTTGCCGGAATTGCCGGAAGCGATCTGATTTCAAAATCGGCGAGGGTTTTCGGACCCCGGTGAGACGCCTGGACGGCGCCTGGGGCCTCCTGATCGCGACAGATCATAGGAGGTTCCGATGCATATATTCCTGGCCGATGTCACCGACATCTGGCTGCGCAACATCACCGTCGATATGCGCCGCTATGTCATCTTCGCGGTGGCGGTCTGGCTGGTGCTATGGGTGGCGCTTCGCGGCGCCCTGGCGGCCCGCAAGATCCGGGAGGCCACGCCGGAGCGGCGACAGTTGATCACCGAGTTCCTGTATTCGGTTCGCTCGATCGCGGTCTTCTCTACCGTCGGCGTGGGGATCACCTTCATGGCTCGTGCGGGCGCCTATCCACTGGCAGGCCTCGCCGAGGGCTGGGGGCCGGTCTGGTTCTGGGCGGCGCTGGCGATCATGGTGGTCGCCCACGATGCCTATTTCTACTGGACGCACCGGTTGATGCACGACCCGCGCCTGTTCCGCCGCGTGCACCTGCGCCATCATCGCAGCCACAACCCTTCGCCGTTCACAGCCTACAGCTTCGACCTGGGAGAGGCGATGCTGATGGTGGCGTTCGTGGCGATCTGGCCGATGATCTTCCCGACGCCCTGGGGCGTTACCGGCCTGTTCATGCTGCACCAGATCGGCCGCAACACCCTGCAGCACTGCGGCTATGAGCTGATGCCGGCGCGGGCGGACGGGCGGCCGTGGCTGGACTGGATCGCGACCACCACCCATCACGACCTGCACCACGCCCAGGCGGGCTACAACTACGCGGCCTGGTTCACCTGGTGGGACCGCTGGATGGGCACCGAGCACCCGGAGTATCGGGCGCGCTACGCCGCGGTGGCCTGGCGGCCCGGCCGAACGGCGCCGACGATCGTGGCGGCCGAGTAGGCCTCACGGCCCCGGCGCGATGCCGATGTCGTCCAGGGCCACGGCGCCGCGCGGGCTGCGGTCGAAGTCGAAGCGGAGGCTGCGCACCTGCGACAGGTCCAGCTGCGGATTGGCCCGGGCGAAGGCGGCGACAGGAAGACGGAAGCGGCGCAGCACCAGCTCGGAGGCCGGGTCGAAGTCGATCCAGGGCGCGCGGCGGGTGCGGCCGACGATCCTGGGGTAGAGCCGCTCGTCGCTGGAGAGCGGAACCCGCGCTTCCCGGCCGCCGGCGTCCGTGAGGACCACGGTCCAGTCGAGGCCGTCCGCGGATTTCGGCTTGGCTTTGTCCTTCTTCTCCTTCGGCGGCTTGAAACCTTCCGGCAGGGTGCTGGTGTCGGCGTCCGCGGCGGCGAACACGACCGACGACCCGGCCGCCAGCGCGCGCGGGGTGGTGAACTCCAGGCCGTAGGCAGCCCCGGCGCGGTGGACCCGCTCGTCCCAGGCCACGATGGCGATCTGCGTATCGAGGTCGTGGAACTTGAGCTTGCCGTACGTCTCGCGATGGACGGAGAGGTTGTGGCCGATGAGCCTGATGGTGGCGTCCGCGCCGGTTGCGGGGTCCAGGTCCTCATCGAAGGTCGCCAGGGGCGTCGTGCGGCTGTCGGCATAGTTGCCGACCAGCACCACCGGCGGCAGCCAGCGGGCGCCAGCGCGCGGATCGGCCAGCAGGGCGCGGTAGCCGTCCTGGCCGTTGAGCGCGGCCCGCAGGAACGCGGAGAGATAGACCTTCATCACCTGCCGCTGGGCCTCGGGCGGCAGAATCGGTCGCTCGTCGAGCAGGAAGTCGTGCGGCGCGCCGAGGTCGTTGCGGCCCCAGCTGGTGTTGAACTGGCCGTGGTTGGCGCCCTTCACATAGAGGCTGGCCTTGAAGCCGTCGAAGCCCGGCGAGAACGTGGCGCGCTCATACTGCGCCTGGCCCATGAACGAGGTGAGGTCGCCGTCCAGGCTGCCGTGGATCACGAAGTAGTCGACGTCCTTCAGCGGCGTCGGGCGATCGCGCGGCTTGTATTGGCCATCGACCGGGGCGATGGCGGCGACGGCCCGGATGTTGAAGCCGAAACGGAAGGGCAGGGTGGCGTCGTCCGGATAGGCCGCCAGCCGGTTGAAGGCCGCCGCGGTCGCCACCGCCTCGCCGCCGCGGGAATGGCCCACGAGCGCCAGCCGGTCAAAATCGACCTTGCCGTGCATCGGATGGGCCGGATCGTCGCTCCAGGCCCGCCACTGGGCCAGGTGCTGCAGCAGTAGCCAGGCGCGGGCGTCGTTCTCCTCCCCGTGGCGCGTCTTCAGCAGGTCGACGTCGTCGGCGGCCGAGCTGTTGATGAAGTTCTCGTCGACGGAGACCGTGATGAACCCCTGGCTGGCCAAGAGCTCGCCCAGGTAGGCGTAGCCGCCGTCCGAGAACCGCTCCATGGAATGGTTGCCGTGGACGATCAGCACGAGCGGGAAGGGTCCCGGGCCCTTCGGCGCCCAGACCCGGCCCTGAATCGGGAAGGCCTTGGGGTCGAAGCCCCAGTATTTCGTCCTAAGCCAGCCGCCCAACCCCTGCCAGCGCTGGTCCAGCTTCGAGGCGTCGACCGCGCGGGTCCGGAACCGTACGCCGCCCGCATACTCCGGCCGGTGCGGGTCCGAGCCGCTGCCGTAGGTGAAGGTCTCGACGGCGTAGGGGCCGTTCAGCCCCGGGTCGGGGAGGGTTGAGGCGCGGGCGTCAACGTGCAGGACTGGCCGCTTGTCGTCATCGCGTGGCGGCCAGACCAGGGCTGTGACCGAGGCCGCCGCCAGCAGCAGCGTCAGGCCGAGCACGACGCCGGCGAAGATGCGGCCGCCCCGCGTCGCGTCGCGCCGACGGAGCGCCGCGACGGATCCGGCCGCCAGGCTCGCCAGGATGAGCAGGATAGCCGCCGCGATGCCCGCGCCGGCCTCGCCCCAGATGAACATCAGCAGGAGGACGCTGGGCGGCAGCGCCAGGAACAGCGCCGCCCGGAAGCGGCCGGGCAGGGCCGCCACCACCCAGGCCAGGAGGATCAGCCCGAGCGTGGCCCCGGCGAACCAGACGAACGGTCCCACCTCGCCGGCCAGGACGATGGGGATGTAGCTGGGGAAGGGGTCGACCAGCAGCATGGCCAGCAGCCAGACGCCCCAGACCCCCACCAGCGCCCAGGATGCGGCGGTCCAGGCCGGTGAGGAGGGGGTCAGGGCCCGCCGAAGCTTGCCCGCCAGCCCGCGCGTCCGACGCCACGCCCTGCCCATCCGACCCATCGATCACCCCCGCAACCCGCCGCGACACTGGACGCGGCCTTCGCCCGGCGCAATCGGTCGAAACACCGGGCCCGCGGCGGCGGCGGGACCGGTCGCGGGGACCGGGACTGAAGACCCTGGCGTTTTTCCCGCTGAAGGGTCTTCCCAAGGCGCCCCAATCGTCCTATGTGAGCTCCCTTCGCGACATTCCCCGGATTCCCGTGATGCGCTCGTATGCGCTCACGCGACGTCGGGCGTCGCGCGTGCAGGCCTCGAGGCATGGTCGTCAGCCCTCTGACCATGCGAAGGGGCGCCCCCGACGAGACGGGGGGCATTCCGGCGCCCGGCTCCCGCAAGGGGGTTTCCGAGGGTGGGCGCAGGATGAAGCACTCGGCGCCGGGAATCCCCCTCCCGTCGCCCTCAAGGGATCAAAATGGCGCAATCCTTCACCGGCAAGAAGCGGATCCGGAAGTCGTTCGGCCGCATCCCCGAAGCTGTGCAGATGCCGAACCTGATCGAGGTTCAGCGCTCGTCGTATGAGCAGTTCCTGCAGCGCGAAACCCGCGTCGCGGACCGCAAGGAAGAGGGCGTCGAGGCGGTCTTCCGTTCCGTCTTCCCGATCAAGGACTTCAACGAGCGCGCCGTGCTCGAGTACGTCTCCTACGAGTTCGAGGAGCCGAAGTACGACGTCGAGGAATGCGTTCAGCGCGACATGACCTATGCCGCGCCGCTGAAGGTGAAGCTGCGCCTCATCGTGTTCGAGACCGACGAGGAAACCGGCGCCCGCTCCGTCAAGGATATCAAGGAGCAGGACGTCTACATGGGCGACATCCCGCTCATGACGGAGAAGGGCACCTTCATCGTCAACGGGACCCAGCGGGTCATCGTCTCCCAGATGCACCGCTCGCCCGGCGTGTTCTTCGATCACGACAAGGGCAAGACCCACGCCTCGGGCAAGCTGCTGTTCGCCGCCCGCGTGATCCCCTACCGCGGCTCGTGGCTGGACTTCGAGTTCGACGCCAAGGACATCGTCTACGTCCGTATCGACCGCCGCCGCAAGCTGCCGGCCTCCACCTTCCTGATGGCGCTGGGCATGGACGGGGAGGAGATCCTCTCGACGTTCTACGACACCATCTCGTACGCCAAGCGCATCGAGAAGAAGGGCGCCGCCGGCGGCTGGGCCACCGCCTATAAGGGCGATCGCTGGCGCGGCGTGAAGCCCGAGTTCCCGCTGATCGACGCCGATACGGGCGAGGAAATCGCTCCGGCCGGCACCAAGATCTCGGCGCGCAACGCCAAGAAGTTCGCCGACGCCGGCCTCAAGACCCTGCTGCTGGCCTCCGAGGCGCTGACCGGCAAGTACCTGGCCCGCGACCTGGTCAACCACGAGACCGGCGAGATCTACGCCGAGGCCGGCGACGAGCTGGACCCGGTGCTGCTGGCCGCCCTGGAAGAACAGGGCTTCGACACCATCGACGTCCTGGACATCGATGACGTCACCGTCGGCTCCTACATGCGCAACACCCTGCGTGTGGACAAGAACACCGTCCGCGAGGACGCGCTGTTCGACATCTATCGCGTGATGCGTCCGGGCGAGCCGCCGACGGTGGAAGCCGCCGAGGCGATGTTCAAGTCGCTGTTCTTCGACGGCGAGCGCTACGATCTCTCCTCGGTTGGCCGCGTGAAGATGAACATGCGCCTGGAACTGGACTGCCCCGACGACGTGCGCATCCTGCGCAAGGACGACGTGCTGGCGGTGCTGAAGACCCTGGTCGGCCTGCGTGACGGCCGCGGCGAGATCGACGACATCGACAACCTCGGCAACCGCCGGGTGCGTTCGGTGGGCGAACTGCTGGAGAACCAGTACCGCGTGGGCCTGCTCCGCATGGAGCGCGCCATAAAGGAACGCATGTCCAGCGTCGATATCGACACGGTCATGCCGCACGACCTGATCAATGCGAAGCCGGCGGCCGCGGCCGTGCGCGAATTCTTCGGCTCGTCGCAGCTGTCGCAGTTCATGGACCAGACCAACCCGCTGTCGGAAATCACCCACAAGCGCCGTCTCTCGGCGCTTGGCCCGGGCGGCCTGACGCGGGAACGCGCGGGCTTCGAAGTCCGCGACGTGCACCCGACCCACTACGGCCGGATCTGCCCGATCGAGACGCCGGAAGGCCCGAACATCGGCCTGATCAACTCGCTCGCCACCCACGCGGTGGTGAACAAGTACGGCTTCATCGAGAGCCCGTACCGGCGGATCAAGGACGGCAAGACGACCGAGGAAGTCGTCTACATGTCGGCCATGGAAGAGGCGAAACACGTCATCGCCCAGGCCAACATCAAGCTCCTGCACGGCGTGATCGTCGACGACCTGGTCCCCGGCCGGATCAACGGCGAACCGGGCCTGCTGCCGCGCGCCGACGTCGACCTGATGGACGTGTCGCCGAAGCAGGTCGTTTCTGTTGCGGCGTCGCTCATTCCGTTCCTGGAAAACGATGACGCCAACCGCGCCCTGATGGGCTCGAACATGCAGAAGCAGGCTGTGCCGCTGATCCAGTCGGATGCGCCCCTGGTCGGCACCGGCATGGAGAGCATCGTGGCCGTCGACTCCGGCGCCGTCGTGGTGGCGCGCCGCCCCGGCATCGTCGAACAGATCGACGGCACCCGGATCGTGGTCCGCGCGACGGAAGAGACCGACCCCACCAAGCCGGGCGTCGATATCTACCGCCTGCAGAAGTTCCAGCGCTCCAACACCTCGACCTGCATCAACCAGCGTCCGCTGGTGCGGGTGGGCGACCGGATCGTGGCCGGCGACGTCATCGCCGACGGCCCGTCGACGGAACTGGGTGAGCTGGCCCTCGGCCGGAACACCCTCGTCGCCTTCATGCCGTGGAATGGCTACAACTTCGAAGATTCGATCCTGATCTCCGAGCGGATCGTGCGCGACGACATCTTCACCTCGATCCACATCGAGGAGTTCGAGGTCATGGCCCGCGACACCAAGCTGGGTCCGGAAGAGATCACCCGCGATATCCCGAACGTCGGCGAGGAAGCGCTGCGCAACCTCGACGAAGCCGGCATCGTGGCGATCGGCGCCGAGGTCCTGCCGGGCGACATCCTGGTCGGCAAGGTGACGCCGAAGGGCGAAAGCCCGATGACCCCGGAAGAGAAGCTGCTGCGCGCCATCTTCGGCGAGAAGGCCTCCGACGTCCGCGACACCTCCCTGCGCCTGCCCCCGGGCGTCGCCGGGACGATCGTCGAGGTCCGGGTGTTCAACCGGCACGGCGTCGACAAGGACGAGCGCGCCCTGGCGATCGAACGGGCGGAAATCGACCGGCTGGGCAAGGACCGCGACGACGAGTTCGCGATCCTGAACCGCAACATGACCTCGCGTCTTCGCCAGCTGCTGGTCGGCAAGGTCGCCGTCTCGGGTCCCAAGGGCCTGGGCCGCGGCCAGATCAACGCCGACAAGCTGGAAGAGATCTCGCCTGGCCTGTGGTGGCAGATCGCCCTGGACGACGAGAAGGCCATGGCCGAGCTGGAGGCGCTGCGCCGTCAGTTCGACGAGGCCCGCAAGCGTCTGGATCGCCGCTTCGAGGACAAGGTCGACAAGCTGCAGCGCGGCGACGAACTGCCGCCGGGCGTGATGAAGATGGTCAAGGTGTTCGTGGCGGTGAAGCGCAAGCTTCAGCCCGGGGACAAGATGGCCGGCCGTCACGGCAACAAGGGGGTCATCTCCAAGATCCTGCCGATCGAGGACATGCCGTACCTGGAAAGCGGCCAGCACGTGGACATCGTGCTGAACCCGCTGGGCGTGCCGTCGCGGATGAACGTCGGCCAGATCTTCGAGACCCACCTGGGGTGGGCCGCCGCAGGCCTGGGCCGTCAGGTCGCCGAACTGTTGGAATCCTGGCAGAACGGCGGGCAGCGCAAGGCCCTGATCGACTATCTGGGTGGCATCTACGGGCCTGAGGAGGAACTGCCGGAGAGCGACGAGGATCTCGTCGAACTCGCGCGGAACCTGTCGAAGGGCATTCCGTACGCCACCCCGGTGTTCGACGGCGCCCACATCAACGACATCGAGGATCTGCTGGAGAAGGCGGGCCTCGACCGGTCGGGCCAGTCGTACCTGTATGACGGCCAGACCGGCGAGCGGTTCAAGCGCCCGGTCACGGTCGG
>NZ_JANXWD010000046.1 GCF_025351295.1 Phenylobacterium sp. | reverse complement strand
CCAGGGCCAAGCCCCGGACGCCGCGCACAATGGGTCCCGCGAACAAGTCGCGGGATGACGGCCGCGTTGATGGCTCAGGCTTCCGCGCCGTCCAGCTGGCGCCGCATCGTCTGGTCGTAGGCGTCCGCGCGGGGCAGCAGGTCGGGGCGGGTCGCGGCCAGCCGCCGCTCCATGTCGGCGATGCCGGCCTGGAGCTGCGCGATGGCGTCGTCGATGTCCTTCTTCTGCTGTTCCAGGGCGACGATGCGCTCCTGGAACTTGCGCAGCGACTTGGCCGCCTGCTGGGCGCCCGAGTCGTCGGCCTCGTAGAGGTCGAGGATCTCGCCGATCTCGGCCAGCGACAGGCCCACGCGCTTGCCGCGCAGGATCAGCACCAGCCGGGCCCGGTCGCGATAGGAATAGACCCGGTTCATCCCGTCGCGGGCGGGATTGAGCAGGCCCTTGTCCTCATAGAAGCGCAGGGCGCGCGGGGTGCATTTGAACTCGAGGCACAACTGCCGGATCGTATAGGTCCGGGCTGGACGGCGCAGGTCCATGGGCATCTTGGACGTCCTCCCTTGCTTATCGTTGATAACCAAACTGATCCCGGCTTCCGTTTACGTCAAGGGATACCCGCTACGTCAGCCGTTCACCGTCCGGTGATCGGGCCGATGGCAGCGTCGGCTTCGATTGCGGCGACATTCTGGAAGCGGGCGAGCCGCAATTCCTTCCCGTCGGGGCGCAAGTTCAGGCCGCGACCAGTTCCCCCGCCAGCGCCCGCTCGATCAGGGCCACCGTGCGGTCGACGCCGAAGATCGCCACGAAAGAGCCGAAGCGCGGCCCCTGGCTCTGGCCCAGCAGTACCTCGTAGAGGGCGGTGAACCACGCCCGCAGCGGTTCGAAGCCGGCGTCCTTGCCGACCTCAAAGACCTGGTTTTGGATCGCCTCGGCGTCGGCGCCGGCCGGCAGCGCCCTGAGCTTGGCGGCCAGGGCCTGCATGGCGGCGCGCTCGCGGTCGTCGGGGGACCGGAAGCGCTTCGCGGGCTTCACGAAGTCCTCATAGTAGTGGATCGCATAGCCGGCCAGCTGGTCGAGCAGGGGCTCCGATTCCGGCGTCGCGGCCGGCAGGTAGCGGGCGATGAAGGCCCAGAGCATCGCCTTGCTCGAGGCGTCAGCCACCGCGACCAGGTTCAGCAACAGCGAGAAGCTGACCGGCGACACCCGCTCGGGCGGCGCGCCGCGGTGGACGTGCCAGGCGGGATTGTCCAGGGGGGCCGCGTTGTCGCCCTCGGCCTTCCTGCGGTTGAGGCTGTCCAGCTGCTGGAGATATTCGTCGGTGGCCTTGGGGATGACGTCGAAATAGAGCCGCTTCGCCGACTTGGGCGACTGGTACATGTAGTAGGTCAGGCTCTCCGGCGTGCCGTAGCGCAGCCACTCCTCCATGGTCAGGCCGTTGCCCTTGGACTTGGAGATCTTCTGGTTCTGCTCGTCCATGAACAGCTCGAAGTGGAAGGCCTCCGGCGGCGTCCCGCCCAGCGCCTGGCAGACGCGGTTTGAGACGCGGACGCTGTCCACGAGGTCCTTGCCCGAGGCCTCGAAGTCGACCTCCAGCGCGGTCCAGCGGGCCGCCCAGTCAGGGCGCCATTGCAGCTTCACATGGCCGCCGGTGACCGGGACCTCGGTCAGTTCGCCGTCCTCGTCGCGGAAGGTGATCGTGCCCTTGTCGGCGTTGCGATCCAGGGTCGGGACCTGCAGCACGCGGCCGGACTTCGGGCTGATCGGCAGGAAGGGCGAATAGGTGGCGCGGCGCTCCTCGCCGAGGGTCGGCAGCATGATCGCCTGGACCTTGTCGAACCGCTCCAGCATGCGCAGCAGCACCGCGTCGAACCGGCCGGACTTGTAGGTCTCGGTGGAACTCATGAACGTGTAGTCGAAGCCGAAGCCGTCCAGGAACGCGCGCAACCTGGCGTTGTTGTGGGCGCCGAAGCTCTCGTACTCGCCGAACGGGTCGCGCACGCTGGTGACCGGCTTGTCGCGGTCCTCCTCCAGCATCGCTTTGTTGGGCACGTTGTCCGGGATCTTGCGAAAGCCGTCCATGTCGTCGGAGAACACGATCAGCTTCGTCGGGATGGCGTCCTCGGTCAGGGCGCGGAAGGCATTGCGCACGATGGTCGGCCGGGTGGCCTCGCCGAAGGTGCCCAGGTGCGGCAGGCCGGACGCGCCATAGCCGCACTGGAAGATCACCGGCTTGATCGCCAGCGCCGGCAGGGTCGCCACCGCCTCGTGGAACTTGCCCTGGGCGAACAGCACGGCGGCCAGATCGCGCTCGGCGTCGGAGAGCCGGGTGCGCGCGATGCGGTCGAGCAGCAGGCGCGCCTGTTCGAACGGCCAGCTCTTGGCCTCGCGCGCGGCGTGGGACAGTCCTTGAAGGGTCGAGCCTTGCAACATGGCGCGGGGCCTAACCCCCATGGCCCGGCGGCTCAAGCGCTATCGCGGCGGCCCTGACACAGAACGGTCATCGACAGCGGCTTACGACGGGCGTGCGGCGGGCTAAGCTGGCGGGAAACGCGGGGAGTCGAGATGCCGTCACGCAGGATGCTTCTGGCCCAGGCCGCGAGCCTGGCGGGCGCGGCGCTGACGCCGGCGGCGTGGACCGCGGCCGCAGCCCAGACCCGGCTGGCCGACGACCCGTTCCAGCTGGGCGTGGCGTCCGGCGAACCGACCCCCGACGGCATGGTGCTCTGGACCCGGCTCGCGCCGAAGCCGCAGGAAATGGGCTCGGGCATGACGCCCGCGCCGGTGGCGGTGCGCTGGGAGATCGCCGGGGACGAAGGGCTGAAGCGGATCGTCGCCAAGGGTCAGGCGCTGGCCGTCGCGGAGGCCGGCCACTCGGTCCACGTCGAGGTCCAGGGCCTGCGGCCGGGCCGCGACTACTGGTACCGCTTCACCGCCGGGGGCCACGCCAGCCCGGTCGGCCGTACGCGCACCGCGCCCGCCCCGGGCGCGGTCGTCGAGCGGCTGCGGATCGCCTACAGCTCGTGCCAGAAGTATTCCGCCGGCTTCTATTCCGCCCATGCCGGCATCGCCGCCGAGGCGCCTGACCTGGTGCTGTTCCTGGGCGACTACATCTACGAGGGCGCCGCCGACGGCAAAGGCGTGCGCCCGCATCCGGTCGAGGAGCCGGTCGACCTGGCCGGATATCGCCAGCGCTACGCGTGGTACAAGGCCGACCCCGACCTGCAAGCGGCCCATGCCGCGGCGCCGTGGATGGTCATCTGGGACGACCATGAGGTGGCCAACGACTACGGCGACGACCAGGACCGCTCCAACCCGCCCCCCGACGTATTCCTGAAGCGGCGCGCGGCCGCCTATCAGGCCTTCTACGAGAACATGCCGCTGCGGCGGACCCAGCGGCCGGTGGGACCCAGCCTGCTGCTCTACCGGTCGCTGGCGTGGGGCAACCTGGCCGGGCTCCAGTTCCTGGACACGCGCCAGTACCGCAACCACCGCACCTGCGAGGCGGTCTCCGACGGCAAGCGGATCCCGGCCGACTGCCCGGAGCGCTTCGACCCGGCCCGGTCGCTGCTGGGCGCGCCGCAGGAGACCTGGCTGCAGGGCCAGTTCCGCGCCAGCCAGGCGCGCTGGAACCTGCTGGCCCAGCAGTACCTGATGGGCGAGTTCGCCGGCGAGGGCGGCAAGAAGGTCGGCAACGACGGCTGGGACGGCTATGTCCAGACGCGGCGCCGCGTGATGGAGGGCTGGCGCGACGCCAAGGTCTCCAACCCGGTGGTGCTGGGCGGCGACATCCACTGCTTCTTCGCCGGCGACCTGGCGATGGCGCCGGGCGGCAAGGCGCTGGCCAGCGAGTTCGTCGGCGGCTCGATCAGCTCGCTGGGCCGGCCGAACATCGACATCGTCCAGCGGCTCGGCTGGAACCCGCACCTGAAGTTCGGCGACGGCGAGACCCGCGGCTATGGCCGCCTCGACATCACGCCCAAGGCCTGCACGGTCACCTTCCGCGGGGTGGAGAACGCCCTGGTCTCCCGGTCGCCGATGCGCGACCTGGCGAGGTTCGTGGTCGAGGACGGCGAGGCGGGGTTGAAGCGTGCTTGAGCTGCTGGCCGCGGTGGCGGTGACGCTGGCGCCCGCCCAGGTGATCTCGCGGCTGAGTGCGCCGGAGGCCGACCAGGGCGTGGCGGTGGACGCCGGCTCGATCTACGCGGTCGATAACTCCCGCATCGCCCGATACGACCGCAAGACCGGCGCGAAGCTGGCAGAGTTCCTGGGCGACCCGCGGCAGTTTCCGCACATGAACTCCTGCGCGGTGATCGGCCGCGAGCTGATCTGCGCGGATTCCAACTATCCGGCGACCCCGATGCTGAGCCAGGTGGAGGTGTTCGATCCCGCCAGCCTGGCCCACCTGCGGACCATCTCGCTGGGCCACCAGCCGGGGTCGCTGACCTGGGTGGATCGCCGGGACGGGTCCTGGTGGGCCGGGTTCGCCAACTATGACGGGCGCGGCGGCGAGCCGGGGCGCGACCACCGCCTGACCGCCCTGGTCCGTTTCGACGACCGGTGGCGGGCGCAGGCGTCCTGGACCTTCCCCGAGGCGGTGCTGGCGCGCATGGCCCCCCGGAGCGCCTCGGGCGGGACGTTCGGCGCCGACGGCCGGCTCTATGTCACCGGCCACGACCGGCCCGAGCTCTATGTGCTGGATGTGCCGCCGACCGGCGGGGTGCTGAGCCTGGTGGCGACGATCCCGATCGCCGTCGACGGCCAGGCCATCGCCTTCGACCGCGCCGCGCCGGGGGTGCTGTTCGGGATCAGCCGCGCGAAACGTGAGGTGGTGGCGATGCAGCTGCCGCCGGTGGAGGGGAAATGAACCGTCGTATCGTCCTGGCGCTGGCCGCCTCCGTTGCCTGCGTCTCCGCCGCCGCGCTGGCGGTCCCCGCCGTGGCCGAGCCGGCCAAGACCGAGCTGGTGTTCTCGGTGCTGTCGGCCGAGAGCCAGACCAGCGCCGAAAAGGACTGGGCCCCGTTCATCGCCGACCTTGGCAAGGCGGTGGGGATGCCGGTGAAGGCCTATTACGGCTCCAACTACACCGCCCTGATCGAGGCCATGCGGTTCAAGCAGACCGACCTGGGCTGGTTCACCAACCTCTCTGGCCTGGAGGCGGTGCGCCGCGCGGGGGGCGAGGTCTTCGCCCGCTCGGTCAACCCCAGCGGCACGGACGGCTACGAAGGCGTGATCGTGGTCAAGAAGGGCTCGGGGATCACCCTGGCCAGGATCCTGAAGTGCGACCGGTCGCTGAACTTCGGGATGGGCGACGCCAAGTCGACGTCCGGCACCCTGGCGCCGATGACCTATCTGTTCGCGCCCCGCAAGATCGACCCGGCGACCTGTTTCAAGACCGTCCGCGCCGCCAATCACGAGGCCAACCTGTTCTCGGTCGCCAACGGCCTGATGGACGCGGCCACCAACAACACCGCCTCGATGGACCGGCTCAGCCTGTTGCACACCGAGATGGCCAAGCGGACCCTGGGCAATGTCGAGATCGTCTGGCGCTCGCCGCGCATCCCGGAGGACCCGCTGATCTGGCGCAAGGACCTGGACCCGGCGCTCAAGAGGAAGATCGCAGCCTTCATGTTCAGCTACGGCGTCGGCAATACCGCGGCGGCGGTGCGCCAGCGCGCGATCCTCAACCAGATCCAGACCCTGCCGTTCAAGCACGCCGACAACACCCACCTGCTGATCGTCCGCGAGATGGAGGCTGCCGGCCAGCTGGTCGAGGCCCGCAACAAGAACGACCCCGCGGCCATCGCCAAGGCCGAGGCCTCCCTGGCGCAGATCCGCAAGGAGAAGGCCGCGGCGCCGAAGGCCTAGGGGCGGACGGGACTGATCGTCACTTGGATTCCCCCGCTTGCGGGGGAAAGCGGCGCGAAGCTCCGCAGGAGCAAGTCGCCGATGGGGGAAGTCAGCGGCCAACGTCCCCCATCGGCCACTCGCGCTCCGCGCGTCGGGCCGCTTTTCCCCGAGGGGGAAGCAAGGGAGCCCGGCAATGACCACCCTAACCGCTCAGGTTGCGGAAGGTCAGGGCGTAGCGGTGGGCCCTGGCTTCCGGGAGGCTGTGCTCCCAGTCGTGGCGGGCGGGGCCGTCCAGCAGGTAGGCGGAGCGCGGGGCGATGGGCACGTTGATCCGCTCGAACCGGTCGCCCACGCGGCGGCGGAAACGCATCGTCGTCGGCGCCAGCAGGGAGACGCCCACCACCTTGTCGAACGCCGGCCGGTCGCGGTGCCAGCCGATCGGCGCGCCCGGGCGGTATTCGTTGATCAGCAGATGGGCGAAGGCCTCGCCCGGCAGGCCCGCGAAGGCCGCGGCGCGGTCGCGGACCGGCCGCAGCCAGTCTGGGATCGGCGCGGCCTGGACCAGCCCCTGGCCGCTGAAATCGTAGCGCAGGCCGAACGAGACCACCCGGCGGCGGCCCTCGTAGCCCCGGAACACGAATGGCGCGAACGGCAGGGCGCCCAGGCGTTCAACCAGGTCCCGCTCCTCGTCCGGCGCGATCAGGTCGGGGCGATAGGCCAGTCCCGGCGGGCCGGTCGGCGGCAGGTCGAACAGCGGGGCTTGGGCGGCGCTCACGGAGACCAGATGGGGACCAACGGCGGCGGCGGGAAGGTCGCCCCGCCCGCCGCCGCCGGTTTCAGGCCCGCCGGGCCGGATTGGTTTCAGCGAACGTGTCGGCGCGGCAAGGATTCAGACGCGAAGCCAGGGCCCACACGCTGGAATTAGCCAGGCTCGACCCTGGGGTGAGATTGGCGATTGACGGGCGAGAGTGAGGGGGTGTTTGCTACCACCGCGCGCGCTCCTCGGTTTGCGTTTTTGTTCACAAACCCGCCCTCGATCACGTCCCTCTGGCAGCTCCCTCTGCCGCGGGGCGGAAAGGAACTCGCCATGTCCGATCGCAAAGTGTTCACCAACAGCGTCGTGCCGTTGCCGGACCACGCCGGCCTCACCCCCCAGGGGTTGATGGTGAGCGCCGCCCAGGCCGCGCCCTCCACCGAGCCGATGAGCGTGATGTTCTCCCTGGGGACGGCGCAGGCGATCCGCGACGAGCTCGAGGCCAAGGTCGCCGCCGGCGAGACGGTCCCGCCCGAGGAGCTGACCACCCGCTATGGGGCCGACGCCGGCGAGGCCGACAAGCTGGTCGCCTGGCTGAAGTCCGAAGGCTTCGCCATCGAGGAGGTCTCGGCCGACAAGACCTCGGTCTACACCCGCGCTCCCATCGACCAGGTGGAGAAGACCCTGCAGGTCAAGATGGTCCCGGTGAGCCGCGACGGCGTCACCTACATGTCCGCGCAGAACGCCCCCAGCCTGCCTGCCGACGTCGGCGACCAGGTGCATGCGATCCTGGGCCTGCAGCCGTTCCGCCAGGCCCACAAGAACTTCCGCAAGCGCTTCGCGGTGAACGCCAACCGCAACGACATGGGCGCCGACGGCCACCCCACGCCGAACGTGGCCAATGCGCCGCCCTATCTGGTGAGCGAGATCCTCAAGGCCTATGGCGCCGACAACCTGGGGGTCACCGGCAAGGGCCAGAAGATCGCCATCCTGATCGACACCTTCCCGGCCGACGCGGACCTGAAGGCCTTCTGGAAGGCCAATCACCTGGGCGTCACCATCGGCCAGGTGGTCAAGATCAACGTCCGCAAGACCGCCTTGCCGGTCCCGGAGGGGGAGGAGACCCTGGACGCCTCCTGGACCAGCGGCGTCGCGCCGGGCGCGGAGATCCGCATCTATGCCTCCGGGTCCCTGCAGTTCTCGGCGCTGGATCGGGCGCTGGACCGGATCATCGCCGACCTGCCGGCCAATCCCGGCCTGCGCCAGCTGTCGATCAGCCTGGGGCTGGGCGAGACCTTCATGGGCGGGCCGAACGGCGAAGTCACCACCCAGCACCTGAAGTTCCTCAAGCTGGCGGCCGCGGGGGTGAACGTCTTCGTCTCCACCGGCGACGCCGGCTCCAACCCCGACGCCACCGGCCACAGCCCGACCGGGCCGTTGCAGGCGGAGTACGAGTCCACCGACCCGGCGGTGGTGGCGGTGGGCGGCACCAGCCTGCAGCTGGCCCATGACGGTTCGGTCACCGCCGAGACCGCGTGGAGCAGCACTGGCGGCGGGCGCAGCGTCCTGTTCCCGCGGCCCAAGTGGCAGGTCGGCGCCGGCCTTCCGGTCGGCCAGGACCGGCTGGTGCCCGACGTCAGCGCGGCGGCCGATCCCAACACCGGGGCCTTCCTGGTGCTGCACGGCCACGCCATGGGGATCGGCGGCACCAGCTGGAGCGCGCCCATGTGGGCGGGATTCTGCGCCTTGATCAACGAGGCGCGGGGCAAGGCCGGCCAGCCGTTCCTGCCCTTCCTCAACCCGCTGCTTTATCCGCTGCTGGGCACCTCGGCGTTCCGCGACATCACCGTGGGCAGCAACGGGGCCTATGCGGCGGCCAAGGGCTACGACCTGGTCACCGGCCTGGGCGCGCCCAACCTGAAGGCGCTGATCGCCCGGCTCACCCAGCCGCCGCTCGGCCACGCCGCCACCGCCCCCAGCACCCAGGACGCGACCTCCGGCTGACAGGCGATCGCGGCGCGATCGCCTGTCAGCCCAGCCGCGCGATCGCTTCGGCGACCAGCCCGGGTTTCTCCAGGGTGACCATGTGGCCGGCCTCGGGGATCGAGACCAGTTCGGCGCGGGCGATGCCCTTCTTGAAGCCGTGGGCGTAGACGGGCGGGATCAGGCGGTCGCTGTCGCCCCAGACGATCACCGTCCTGGCCTTGATCCGGTACATCCGCTGGCTCAGGCCGCGCTCGGGAATCGGGAACAATATCCGCCCGGCCATGCCCAGCTGCCGCGCGTTGGTGACCAGGTAGGTCTGCAGGAAGTTGGGGTCGGTGACGTTGCGCCCGGCGGTCAGCATGGCCGCCCCGGCCACCGCGTCGTGGAACAGCAGGGCCGGCATCTCGAACGGCAGGGTGGCGAACAGGTCGGCGATCGGATGCTCGTCGTCCCACAGGCCGGCCGGGGCGATCAGCGCCAGGCGCGAGACGTCGTTGGGCGCCAGGGCCGCCATCTCGGCCGCGATCATCCCGCCCATCGAGTGGCCGACCAGGATCGGGTCCTTCAGGCCCAGCGCCGCCACCACGTCGGCGGTATGCAGGGTGAAATCCAGCATGTCGCGGATCTCGGGGCATTCCTCGCTGTCGCCATAGCCGGGGATCAGCGGGGCATAGACGGTGTGCGCCTTGGCCAGCTCGGCCAGCAGCGGATCGTCGGCGGCGATCCCGCCGGCGCCGTGCAGATAGACCAGCGCCGGGCCCTGGCCGCCCAGCAGGTAGCGGACCGCGACGTGCGGGGTCTCGACGGTCTTGAGCTCCACGTCAGGCCTCCACGGCGTAGGTCTTGGCCAGGTCGGCGCCGGTCGGCGCGTCCTTCGGCAGGCGCCCGGCAGTGACCCGCTTGTCCAGCGGCGTGGTCCAGAAGCGGTTGTCGTCGTCCCAGTCCGGGAACATGTTCCGCAGCTTGGGCATCACCTTCTCGGCGAACAGTTTGGTGGAATACATGCACTTGTCGGCCGGCATGTTCCCCACGTGCATCAGGCAGAAGATGTTGCCGACGTTCAGGCCCTTGATCAGCTCCTCCATCCGCTGGCGCACGGTCTCGGGACTGCCGGCGATCACGTGGCCGCCCTCGGTGAGGTCCTTCCAGGTGAGCTGGGTGTAGCCGCCCACCGGCGGGGCGTACTGGCTGAGCGCCCCGGTCTGGATGGTCTTGATGGTCCGGTAGCCCGGCGCGTCGGCGAAGCCCGGATAGACGTGCAGGCAGCGATTGTAGAAATAGCTGACATGCTCGGAATAGAGCCGCTCGGCCTCCTCGTCGGTGTCGGCCACCAGGATCGTCTGGGCGAAGCCGGCGCGGTAGGGGCTCTTGTCCACGCCGCGCTCCTCAACCCGCTTCCAGTAGCCGTTCATCAGCGCCTGGGCGCGCAGGTAGCCGGAGAAGCTGAGGTAGGAATAGCTGTAGGTATTGTCGATGCAGAAGTCATAGGTCTCCACCGACCCCCCGCCCGGGATGTGCACCGGCGGCCGCGGCTGCTGGATCGGGCGCGGCCAGATGTTGACGTGACGCAGCTTGTTGTAGCGGCCGTTGAACGCGAACGGCTCGCGGGTCGTCCAGGCCTTGACGATCAGGTCGTGGGCTTCCTGGTACTTCTCCCGGGTCAGCGACGGGATCTGGCCGTAGCAGTAGTTGGTGTCCATCGAGGTTCCGACCGGGAACCCGGCCACCAGCCGCCCGCCGGAGATGCAGTCCAGCATCGCGAACTCCTCCGCCACCCGCACCGGCGGGTTGTAGAGCGCGATGGAGTTGCCCAGCACGACGATGGCGGCGTCCTTGGTTCGGCGCGCCAGGCCGGCGGCGATGATGTTGGGGCTGGGCATGATGCCGTAGCCGTTCTGGTGGTGCTCGTTCACCCCCACGCCGTCGAAGCCGAGTGTATCGGCGTACTCCAGCAGGTCCATGTAGGTGTTGTAGACCTCATGGCTCTTGGCCGGGTCGAACAGCTTCTGGTCGATGTCCACCCAGACCGAGCGGTTCTTCTCCCGGAAATCGTCCGGCAGATAGGGCCACGGCATCAGGTTGAACCAGGTGAACTTCATCGTGTCGCCTCCGGGCTCCGCCTCTGATGGACGGTCAGGTAAACGACGATAACCGAATGCGCCCAGGCGCCAAGTGGAGAAGGGGCGCCAAGCGGAGAAGGGGGCGCCAACCGCTGAAGGGCGGTTTGCGTCGGCCGCCCGGACCTACCGCCGCGACAGCTGAGCCACGCCCTCGTCGCCGATCCCGGTGGTCTTCACCTTCTTGACCAGCGCATCCAGTTCCGTCCCGCTGCACGGCACGGTGGTACGGAACTCGGCATGATGGTCGTTGCTGCACTGGACGATCTCCAGGCCGGCGGGAACGATGATGACGACGGCGGGCGTCTTGCCGGCGACGTGCGCCGTACCGGACACCACTGAAATCCCCGTCCACAGGCCGGTCGGCCATTTTGCGGTCTTGACCGGACCCACCTTCTTCACGTCCGGATTCCGGTCGGCGATGGTCGCGTTGTTCACCGCGTTCGGCATGCCGCCGCCGCGAATGGCCAGCTCGGCGGTGTGGTCGATCACCTGGCCATCCGCCCACACGACGGGCAACAGGTCCTGCGTCATCCGCTGCACCGGCTGCGGCTCCAACGCCTTGGCCTGCACGGTCGCGGCGGGAAACCCGGCCGGACCGAACAGCCGGCCCAGCGTCTGGTGCTGGGCGACGGCGGCCGGGCCGCTGCGGGCCAGCTGGGCCAGGTCGCGCAGGCGTTCGCCGCGCGGGCTGCGATCGAGGATGGCGGCCGCCCCAGGCGCCCGGACAGAGGCCGCCGCCGTGGAGGGGAAACGGGTGAGGCCCTGGCGGGGCGATCGCGCCGAGGTGTGCATGGATCGAATTCCCCGCAACCGGAGATGGAGCTTAACGCGCCAAGGCCCCCATGGCCAAGTGTCGTCTTCGCCGGACGCGGTCGCCGACCGTGGGCCCGTCGCCGGCGTCGCGGAAGCTTGGCAGCAGGCGCCTGGATCTAGTGCTAAGGTTCTGATATTTCATAAACAATTCATTAGAATCGCGCATCACTTGGCGGGTCGTCCCTTGTGAGGTCGCCCATGCAAGCTTCTCCCGCCTTCGCCAAGCAGATGCGGGGCTACGGCCTGACCACGGCCAAGATCCTGTACCGGATGCCGGACCACCCCTGCCTGCTGCAGAGCTACCTTTGGCAGGACTACGACCTGTTCCCGGAGTTCCCGACGCTGCGCAAGTTCCTCGACTTCTGGACCCGCACCCTGGACGGGCCGCTGTTCAAGGTAACGGTCGGCCACCAGCGGCTGATCAAGCCGGCGGAGCTGAAGGCCATCGGCGCGGAATTCCGCCTGCACTGACGGCCCATCTCGCCGGCCCCAACTTGGCGGCCCCATCTCGACAGGCCCACCCGGCGCGTGGACTGATGGGGACGTGCGTCGCCGTCTTCCGATTCTGCTCGCCGCCCTGGCGCTCAGCGCCTGTCACAGTGCGCCGCAGCGCGCGGCGTGCCCGGCCGGCAAGGTCTGCCTGGAGTACGGCAACAATTCCGAACCCCAGACCCTGGACCCGCAGAAGGCCAACCTGATCGACGAGGGCGCGATCATCAACGACCTGATGATGGGCCTGACCGCCGACGGGCCGGACGCCCGGCCGATCCCCGGCGGCGCCACCCACTGGGAGACCAGCCCCGACGGCCTCACCTGGACCTTCCACCTGCGCCAGGCCCGATGGTCGGACGGCGTCGCGGTGACCGCCGACGACTATGTCTATGGCCTGCGCCGCACGCTGGATCCTAAGACCGCCTCGATCTACGCCTACCTGCTCTACGTGATCAAAAACGGTCAGGCGGTGAACCAGGGCAAGGTCCCGCTGACCGCCCTGGGGGCCCGCGCCGTCGACCCCCTGACCGTCGAGATCGCGCTCGAACATCCTGCGCCCTACCTGCTGGAGCTGACCAAGCACCAGAGCTTCGCGCCGGCCCCCAGGCACGCGGTCGAACGGTGGGGCGACGCCTGGGTGCAGCCAGGCCACTACGTCTCCAACGGCCCGTTCAGGCTGGTGGCCTGGAAGCTGGGCGACCGGATCACGGTGGAGAAGAACCCCTGGTTCTGGGATGCGAAGCACGTCTGCGTCGATCGCATTGACTACTACCCCACCCCCGACGTGGTCAGCGCCGAGCGGCGGGTGGCGCGCGGCGAACTGGACGTCAACACCCGCTTCCAGTCCAACCGCTACGAGCGGCTGCAGCGGACCCTGCCAGGCGTGGCCCGCTCGGACGTCTCGCTGGCTACCGCCTACATGGCGTTCAATACCCATAACGTGGCTGCCTTCCGCGACATCCGGGTGCGCCGCGCGCTGTCCGAAAGCATCGACCGCGACTTCATCACCCGCAAGCTGATGCGCGCCGGCCAGCAGCCGGCCTATGCGTTCGTGCCGCCGATCGCCGCCCACTATGTGAAGGATGGCCCGCGCCTGCGCTGGGCCGACACGCCGTTCGCCGCGCGCCAGGCCCAGGCGCGCGCCCTGCTGGCCCAGGCCGGCTACACCGCCGCGCGGCCGCTGAAGCTGACCATCCTGACCCCCAACAACACCGACACCCTGCTGCTGATGGAGGCGATCCAGGCCGACTGGCGCGCCATCGGGGTCGAGGCCAGGATCGAGCAGAACGAGACCGGCGTGGCCTTCAGCGCCTATCGCAACCGCGCCTTCCAGGTCGGCAACATGGCCTGGTACGGCGACTTCAACGACCCCGTCACCTTCCTGGGCCTGCTGGCCTCGGACACCGGCGCCCAGAACTACGGCGACTACAAGAACCCCGCCTACGACGCCCTGCTGGCCCAGGCCGACCAGGAGGCCGACGAAGCCCGCCGCGCCCGCATCCTGGCCCGCGCCGAACAGCTGATGCTGGACGACGAGGGGACCGCCCCGCTCTATTTCGTGGTCAACCGCAACCTGGTCAGCCGCCGCGTCACCGGCTGGGTCAACAACGCCCCCAACTTCCACCGCGCCCGCTGGCTCTGCCTGAAGGGGTAGGGAGCTCTCGCCGCCGCGAACTTCCCTTCCCGTTCACGGGAAGGGAAGGAGAGCTCCTGGCATCGGCGCGATCTTCCCCTCCCGCTTCGCGTGAGAGGTTCACCGATATTCGTAGTGGCACTTCTTCTGCGCGTTGTGTTTGGCGATCTGGTGGCCGGCCACCGCGCCGACCCCGGCGCCGATCAGGGTGCCGCCGGTCTTGTCGCCGTGGCCGGCGATGGTGTGGCCCAGCAGGCCGCCGCCCACCGCGCCGATCACCATGCCCTTGTTGGCCGCGTGTCGCACGTTCTTGCAGACCAGCACCCGCTGTTGGTGGTGGCGGGCTTGCGCGGCGATGGGCGCGGCCGCGAGCGCGACGCTCGACGCGGCGATCGCGATGGTGGCCGTCAGTTTGTTGCGCATGAGGTTGCTCCTGGGATCCTTGGTCGCCGACACACCGGCAGCGTTAACCCCTAAGGTGGCGCTTGGTTTCCGACAATCGTGCGGCCAGGCGTGGACAAGCCCGGCTGGCGCGGCCTAGGAAGCCCACGTGGTGACGCTCGCTTCGGCGGGCCGAGCCCAAGAGCGCGCCGATGCCTTTAAGGCTTAAACGGGAACGCGGCAGGGGACCCCACCCCCCGATCCGCGGCTGTCCCTGCAACTGTGAGCGGAGAGCGCACGTGCTGCGGCGGTTCCCTTTGAAGGACCTGCCAGCCACTGGGGGCGACCCCGGGAAGGCCTGCGCGTGACGCCGTGACCCGCGAGCCAGGAAACCGGTCGGTGCGCGTCGCTCGAGCTGTCGGGACAGTGGATCCTGCGGCGCGGACGTCCGTCTGAGCGACGACACAGAAACGGCGGAGGGCCGTTTCGACCGCCGGGCGGGGCGCCAGTGTCCACGCCCGCCGGTGCGTCGGCCCGTGGCGTCAAGACGCCCCCGGGAGGCTCTCCGCATGTCGTTCAGGACGCGGAGCACGGAGGGTGTCATGCCCGGAAACTACCTTTTGAGCGCCAGCGTCATTGCGCTGGCGATGGCCGCGCCGATGGGCGCGCTGGCGGCGGACAACCCCAAGGACGCGACGGCCGTCGAACAGGTGATCGTCACCGCCACCCGGGGCGCCGACGGCGTCGACGCCGACCGGATCGGCTCGTCCGTCACGGTGATCACCGCCCAGGACATGGCCGCGCGCCAGGTCCGCATCGTCTCCGACGTACTGCGCGACGTGCCGGGCTTCGCGGTCAGCCGCAGCGGCGGGGTGGGCGGCTTCACCCAGGTGCGGGTGCGCGGCACGGAGTCCAACCACGTGCTGACCCTGATCGACGGGATCGAGGCCGACGACCCGTTCTACGGCGAGTTCGACTTCGCTACCCTGCTGGGCGACGACGTGGCGCGGATCGAGATCCTGCGCGGGGCCCAGAGCGCGCTCTACGGCTCCGACGCCATCGCCGGGGTGATCGACTACATCACCCCGACCGCCCAGGAGGCGCCGGGCGGGCGGATGCGGGTGGAGGTCGGCTCTGAGAACAGCTTCGGCGGCGCGGCGCGCTACGCCGGCGTCACCGGCCCGGTGGACTACGTGGTCACTGCCGGCGTCCAGCGGACCGGCGGCTATGTCGAGCAGACCCTGCCCGGCGGCCAGCGCCGCGTGGGCTCGGAGCTGCAGGCGTTCTCCGCCAAGGCCGGCTGGCGGGTCACCGACAATCTCAAGCTGCGCGGCGTGGTCCGCTACACCGACACCCACGCCGAGACCGACAACTCCAGCTTTGGCCGCGGCCTGGTCGACAGCCCGCTGACCTATTACGACGCCAGGAACCTCTACTATTTCGTCGGCGGCGACCTGAAGCTGCTGGACGGCGCCTGGACCCATTCGGTCTCGTTCCAGGGGGTCGACGCCACCCGCGACGGCTATGGCGCCAACCTGCGGACCAGCGGCGACGACGGCCTGCGCAAGAAGGCCTCCTACGTCACCACCTACCGGCTGCAGACCGGCGGCCTGACCCATCTGTTCACCGGCGCGGTCGACTGGGAGAAGCAGACCTACCAGAACACCTCGCCGCCCAGCTCGGGCGCCGACACCACGCGGCGCTCGATCCGCGACGTGGGGCTGGTGGGGCAGTACGACCTGCAGGTCGGCGACCGCGCCGGGGTCGGCGGGGCCGTGCGGCACGACGACAACGATCACTTCCGCAATGTCACCACCTGGAAGGTGCAGGGCTTCTACCGGGTCAACGGGATGATCCGGCTGCGGGCGGCGGCCGGCACGGGGATCAAGAACCCCCTGCAGACGGATTTGTTCGGCTACAACGCCACCGGCCCGTTCCCCTTCCGCGGCAACCCCAACCTGAAGCCGGAACAGTCGCGCGGCTGGGAAGGGGGCGTCGACCTGGCCTTCTTGGACGGCCGGGTCAGCCTGGGCGGGACCTATTTCCACGCCCGGCTGCAGGACGAGATCTTCACCTACTTCGGCGGCCCCGGCCTGCCGGCCGCCTGCCCGACGCCGCCGGCCGGGACCAGCACCACCTGCAACCGCGCCACCGACTCCACCCAGAAGGGCGTCGAGCTGTTCGGGAATATCAAGCTGCTGCCCGAGCTGAACCTGTCGGGCAGCTACACCCACCTGACCGCGAGGGAGAACGGGCTGGAGGAGATCCGGCGCGCGCCCAACATCGGCAGCGCCAACCTGACCTGGAGACCCCTGGACGGCCGGGCCACGGTCAACCTCAACGTCCGCTACAACGGCCGCCAGCTGGACTCCAACTTCTCAGGCATCAGCGCGCCGTTCCCGGCGTCGCTGCCGGACGTGAAACCGGCCACCGGGGCCAATGCCGGCAAGGTGGTGCTGGGGTCGTTCACGCTGGTCAACCTGTCGGCGTCCTACGACCTCTCCGAGCATCTGGAGGTGTTCGGCCGGGTCGAGAACCTGACCGATGAGGCCTACTACGAGGTCTTCGGCTATCCGACCCAGCCCCGCGCGGCCTATGTCGGAGCCAGGGTGAAGTTCTGACCATGAAGTTCCGGCGATGAGGTTCGACCGTCCCATCGTGGCGATCCTGGCCGCGGCGCTGCTTCCGGGCGGCGCCGCGGTCGCTGCGCCGGCCGGGAGGCCGGAGCGGATCATGTCGATCAACCTGTGCACGGACCTGCTGCTGCTGCAGTTGGTCCCCAGGGCCCGGATCGCCTCGGTGAGCTTCCTGGCCCGCGACGGCGCGGGCGGCCTGTTTCCCGGGCTGGAGGCCGGCATCCCCACCAACCACGGGACGCCGGAGGATATCGTCAACATGCAGCCCGACCTGATCCTGGCTGCCGACGTCTCCACCCCTGTCGCCCGTGCCCTGGCCCGGCGGGTCGGCGCGCGGGTGGTAGAGGTGAAGAGCGCCAACAGCTTCGCCGACATCCGCCAGAACCTGCGCGAGGTCGGCGCGGTGGTCGGCGAGCCGGCGCGGGCGGAGGCGCTGGTCCAGCGGATGGACGCCACCCTGGGCCAGCTGGCCGCCCAGCCGCCCCGGCGCCGGGCTCGGGTGGTGGCCTGGAGCGGCGGGCCGGCGGTCCCCGGCCGCGACACCCTGGCCAACGCGATCATCGACGCGGCCGGCGCGATCAACGTCGCCGCCCAGCCGGGGCGCAATTACACGACCTTCGGCGTGGAGGAACTGCTGGAGGCCGATCCCGACGCCCTGCTCTATGGCCGCTCGCCGTCGCAGGGGCCGTCGCTGGAGGGCGGCGAGGGCCAGCACCGTGTGGTGCGCCGGCTCTACGCCACCCGGCGGATCAGCTTCGACGAGGTGGCCTCCACCTGCGGCCTGCCACAGTCGGCGGACGCCGCACGCGACCTGCGCCGGGCGCTGGACGCCCTGCCGCCGCGCGGGCCGGGCCGTTGAAGCACTGGCCGATCCTCTCGGGATGGCGCCTCTCGCTGCTGGCGGCGGTCATCCTGGCGATTGCCGCCCTGGCCTCGCTGTTCTTCGGACGCGTCAACATCGGCCCGGCGCAGCTGGTCCACGGCCTGCTGTCGCCCACCCCCACCCTGGCCGGGCTGGTGGTGACCGAGCTCCGCCTGCCGCGGGCGGTGCTGGCGATCCTGGTCGGCGCCTCGCTGGGCCTCTCCGGCGCGGCGCTGCAGGGCCTGCTGCGCAACCCGCTGGCCGAGCCCGGCCTGCTGGGCGTCTCCAGCGGGGCGGCGGTGGGCGCGGTGATCTCGATCTACTTCGGCCTCTCCACCGCGGTCGGGGTCGCCACGCCGCTGATGGGCCTGGCCGGCGCGATGGCGGCGGGGGCGCTGACCTTCGCCTTCGGGCGCGGCAGCACCCTGACCCTGATCCTGGCGGGCGGCGCCGTCTCGGTGCTGATGGGCGCCCTGCTGGCCCTGGCGCTCAACTTCGCCCCCAGCCCCTACGCGGCCTATGAGATGAACGTCTGGATGCTGGGCTCGCTGTCGGAGCGCAGCTGGGATGACATCGTCCTTGCCGGCCCGTTCATCGTCGCGGGGCTTGGCGTGCTGGCCTTCATGGGCCGGGCGACGGACGCCCTGGCGCTGGGCGAGGCGCAGGCCGGCAGCCTGGGGATCGACATCGACCGCACGCGGCTGCTGGCCTTGCTGGGCGTCGGCCTCTGCGTGGGGGCGGCGACCTCGGTGGCGGGCTCGATCGGCTTCATCGGCCTGGTCGCGCCGCATCTGGTGCGGCCCTTCGTCGGCCACGTGCCCAGTCGGACCCTGCTGCCCTCCGCCCTGCTCGGCGCGGCCCTGGTGCTGCTGGCCGACATCGGCACGCGGGTGATCCACACCAACACCGAGCTGCGGCTGGGCGTCCTGACCAGCCTGATCGGCGCGCCGTTCTTCTTCTGGCTGGTGGTGCGCCTCAGGAAGCTGGCGCCATGACCGGCCTGGCCGCCGCCGCCGTCACCGTACGCCGCGGCGGCCGCGCCATCGTCGACGGGGTAACCTGCGCCCTGGCGCCCGGCAGCTTCGTCGCCCTGGTCGGGCCGAACGGCGCGGGCAAGTCGACCCTGCTCAGCGTGCTGGCGGGATTGCTGAAGCCTGACGCCGGCGAGGTCACCCTGGACGGCGCGCCGCTGGCCAGCCTCGGCCGGCGAGACCTCGCGCGGCGCCGCGCCTACTTGCCCCAGACCCTCAAGGCCGAGTGGCCGATCTCGGTGGAGCGGCTAGTGGCGCTGGGCCTGACGCCGCAGCTGCCGGCCTTCGGCGGCCTGCCGGGCGGGCTGGAGCCGCGGCTGACCCAGGCCATCGCCGCCTGCGACCTCACGGACCACCGCCACCAGCCGGCCACCACCCTCTCCGGCGGCGAACTGGCCCGGGCCATGCTGGCGCGCGCCCTGATCGGCGACCCGCAGATCCTGCTGGCCGACGAGCCGACCTCCGGCCTCGACCCACGCCACGCCCTGGACACCGTTGCCCGCCTGCGTCGCCTGGCGGTGGAGGAGGGCCGGCTGGTGGTGGCGACGTTCCACGACCTGACCCTGGCGGCGCGGCACGCCACCCATCTGATGGCGCTTCGCGACGGCCGGCTGGTCACCCTCGCGCCGATGGCGCAGGCCCTGACCGCCGACCTGCTGCGGCAGGTGTTCGACGTCGAGGCCCGCGTCACGGGGTCGGGCGCCGGCGTCTATGTGGACTATGTCGGGCCCAGCCCCGAGGTCGGCCGCCCGTCCGCCTCCCACTGAAAGACGTCGTCCAGGCCAGCCCCGAACACGTGGGCGATGCGGAAGGCGGCCTCCAGCGACGGAGAATATTTTCCGGCCTCGATGGCGGCGATGGTCTGCCGCGTCATGCCGATCCGCTCAGCCAGCTCGGACTGGGTCATCTCGCCGTGCTGGAAGCGCAGTCGGCGGATCTGGTTGGCGATGGGCGGAGCCTTGGCCGCCACCTCAGGCCCCGCGCCGGAACATGACGATCTGCGCCACCGCGACGGCCAGGGTCGCGATCACCACGTCGAGCAGGGCGAAGTTCAGCAGGTCCGGTGGCGGATGGCCAAAGTGGACCGGCAGGGCCAGGGCCAGCACGAACACCATCAGTACATAGTAACCCACCGTGTGCGACCGGGCCTGGATCGCCGCCTCGCGCTCGTCCCGAGGCGCGCGCCCGTCGCGGGGCGTGGTGACGACCGCCACGCCGTTCAGCGCCAGCTGCAGCACCACCAGGGCCGTCACGCACAGCAGCAGCAGATGCAGCGCGCCGAAGCCGCGCCCGCTCACCTGGCCGCTGACGATCGAGCCGAAATAGACGCCGAAGCAGAGCAGAACCGTCACCAGGGTTATCCAGGCGGACTTCTCGCGGAAGGACATGACGGCGGCTCCGATCGGAAAGACGCTCGACAAGATGTATGATATCTTTTACAGTATGTGCGTCTTTCTTGTCATGCGATAGCAATCCCGGGGGCCGGTGACAACCGCTGTCCGGAGCGCGGGAAGGGCATGGCCGATCCCTGGGAGAGCCTGATATGAACCTGTCCGCAATCGCCGTCCTCGCGACCCTCGGCGTCTTGATCCTCGGGACGCCCGCCGCGAGCGCCCAGCCGCAGGCGGCCCCACCCGCCGGCTCCGTCACCCGGAACCTGCAGGGCGGCGAGGAGGACTCCTGGATCAGGGACCCGCACATCCACGCTTTCTACGACACCGTGGTGGCGGCCTTCGCCCAGGGCCCGGCCAAGGTCGACGTGCCGGCGCTGGAGGCCCGGGCGCACGTCATCTTCCGCGACTTCGCGGTGTCGCGCGGGGTCGATCCGGCGGTCATGGAAAAGCACCTGGCCCTGATCCCCGGCCAGATCGTCAAGATCGCCAGGGAGGACCCCACCGTCCTGGACAGCTACGACAATTTCGTCCTGGCCCTCTTCGGACCGAAATGACCGGCCCTCAGGCTGGCGCCCTATCCAACGCCTGCCACACCGCCTCGACGGCGTCGTAGGCGGCCCGGTGCGCAGCCGAGCGCGCCAGCCAGGCCTCGAACGCCAGCCAGTGGGCGTCCTCGGCGGCGTCGGAGGCCAGGCGCACATGCCACGCCACCGCCTGATCGCGGGGGGCTGGCGGCGCGGACGAGGTGCAGAACGGGGGGCTCATGGCCAGCAACGGTCTCCCTGATCCTTAAGACGCCGCCGTGCGCGCCGGCCCGCAATCAGGCGTCGATCTCGCGCATCAGGGTCTTCAGCGCGGCCATCATGTATTTCTCGACCGAGCTGCGGGAGAGGCCCAGGCGCGTGGCGACCTCGCCGTGGCTGAGGCCGTCGAACTTGTGCATCCGGAACGCCTGGGCGACCTGCGGCGGCAACCGCTCGACCGCGGCCAGCAGGCGCTCCAGGCGCTGGCGGCTGGCCATCGCCTCGTCGGCCGGCGCCTCGCGGGCGATGGGCTCGGGGCCGTGGCCTGCCCCCTCCAGGCTCCAGGCGTGGTCGCGGGCGGCCTGACGGCGTTGCTGCTTGGCCCGGTCCAGGATCAGGTTCGAGCCCATCCGGTAGAGAAAGGCCTCCGGGTTGCGCAGCTCGTCGGACGTCGCTATCCCGTCGATCTTCAGGAACAGGTCCTGCACGATGTCTTCGGCGGCGATGGCCGAGCCGGTGCGCAGGGCGAAGAAGCGCAGCAGATCGGCGCGCTTACGCAGGTAGGCGTCGGTCAGCGTCGAAGATCCGGGCATCAGGCGACTCCCCCCGGCGCCGCGAACCCCAACTGTTCCAGCATTTATTTCGAACTTGCAACAGGACGCTTGGCCGGGTAGTTGGTCAGTTTGAAATATCCGGAAGCTCCACGGTGATGAAGCCCCGCAAGTCGGCAGCGCACCAAGGGCAATAGTTGATCGCCAGCGAGAATGACCCGTTGCTGCTCGCAATGACATGCAAACCGGTGCCGGGATGGAACTCGACTGAAGCATCCCGCTGCTCCGCCTCAGGAACGCCCTTGCGGAACGTCCGGATAGACCACTTCATCGCATCACAGCACGGGGCCGGCATTTTCAAGTCCGTTGCTTGTAAGGCCCGCGCACCGCAGGCTTGTCCGCCGCTTCCACGATAGCGACCAGATCGGCCATTTCCCAGAGCTTGTCCGTCACGCCTGCGGCCATTGCCGGGGTCATGCGCAGCGTCTGGTGGATGCGGACGAAGTTGTAGTAGGCAAAATGCAGAGCAATCGCATTGGCGTGGTTCTCTAGCTTCTTTGAGAAGCCGTTGGTGAGCCGGGTGAAGCGGCACATGTGCATCCGCATCGTCAGGTTCTGACGTTCCACGAATGACGTGGAGATGTGCTTCGGGTCGGGCGCGCCCTCAATCGCCACCAGCCGGGCGCCGGTGCAAATGGCGGGGCTGTAGCGGCCCGGCGAGCTAGGGCCAGGGCCGTACTGCTTGACCAGTTGGGCGAAGTCCACGTCAGCGCCGAAGGCTCCCTCGACGGCCCTCAGGTAGAACTTGTGGCCATCCGAGGTGAGTTGGACGCGGTTGGAC
>NZ_JANXWD010000025.1 GCF_025351295.1 Phenylobacterium sp. | reverse complement strand
GCGCGGGCCGAGGCGCTGGCCGAGGTCGCCACCCTGCGCGAAGTGGCCGCCAACGCCCTGGCGAAGCTGAACGAGAGCCTGGCCGCCGAGGTCGCGGCGCGGACCACCGAGCGCGACCGCATCCGCGACCTGTTCCAGCAGGCGCCGGGCTTCATGTGCATGCTGCGCGGCAAGGACCTGGTGTTCGAGCTGATCAACGCCTCCTACCTGCAGCTGGTCGGTCATCGCGATCTGGTCGGCAAGCCGGTGCGCGAGGCCCTGCCGGAGGTCCAGGGCCAGGGGTTCTTCGAGCTGCTGGACCAGGTGATGCAGACCGGCCGACCGTTCGTCGGACGCAACATGCAGGTTATGCTGCAGCGGGAGCCCGACGCACCGCTGGAGGAGCGCTTCCTGCACCTGGTCTACCAGCCGATCTTCGAGGGTGGCGAGGTCGCCGGCGTATTCGCGGAGGGCAGCGATGTCACCGAGCAGGTGCGCGCCGAGGAAGAGCTGCGCCGGCTGAACGAGACCTTGGAGGCGCGGGTCGCCGAACGCACCGAGGCTCTGGCCGAGGCCCTGGCCCGCCTGCAGAAGGAGGGCCAGGAGCGCGAGGCGATCCAGGACGCGCTGCGCCAGGCGCAGAAGATGGAAGCGGTGGGCCAGCTGACCGGCGGCATCGCTCACGACTTCAACAACCTGCTGACCGGCGTGCTGGGGTCGATCGACCTGCTGCAAAAGCGGCTGGCGCAGGGCCGCATGACCGACGTCGACCGCTACGCCGCCACCGCTGAGGGGGCGGCCAAGCGGGCGGCGGCCTTGACCCACCGGCTGCTAGCCTTCTCGCGGCGCCAACCGCTGGACCCCAGGGCGGTCGACGCCAACCGGCTGGTGGGGTCGATGGAGGACCTGCTGCGCCGTACGCTGGGCGAAAAGGTCGAGCTGGAGGTGGTCCGCGCCGCCGGCCTGTGGACCACGCTGTGCGATCCCCACCAGCTGGAGAGCGCCATCCTCAACCTGGCGATCAACAGCCGCGACGCCATGCCGGATGGCGGCAAGCTGACCATCGAGAGCTGCAACGCCCACCTGGACAACGCCTACACCGCCCGCGAGCGCGCGGTGAAGCCCGGGCAGTATGTCTGCGTCTGCGTGACCGACACCGGCGTCGGCATGGAGGCCGACGTGATCGCCAAGGCCTTCGAGCCGTTCTTCACCACCAAGCCGATCGGGCAGGGGACGGGCCTGGGCCTGTCGATGATCTATGGCTTCGCCCAGCAGTCGAATGGCTACGCCAAGATCTACAGCGAGTTCGGCCAGGGCACGACGGTGAAGCTGTACCTGCCGCGCCACTTCGGCGCCGCCGAACAGCCCGAGGCCCTTGGCGCGCGCGCCGACGACGCGCCGCTGAATGTCACCGGCAAGGTTGTGCTGGTGGTCGAGGACGAGCCCTCGGTGCGCAACCTCGTGGTCGATGTCCTGACCGAGCGTGGCTACGCCACCCTGGAGGCCGCCGACGGACCGGCCGGCCTGTCGATCCTGGAAGGCCCGTCGAAGATCGACCTGCTGATCACCGACGTCGGCCTGCCGGGCCTCAATGGCCGCCAGCTCGCCGACGCCGCGCGGGGCCGGCGCCCCGACCTGCCGATCCTGTTCATGACCGGCTACGCCGAGAACGCGGCCATCGCCGGCGGCTTCCTGGAGGCCGGGATGGAGATGATCACCAAGCCGTTCGCGATCGACATCTTCAACGGCCGGGTCAGCGACATCCTGAGGGACGGCGAGGGCTGAGCGCCAGACCTAGAGCGCGTCAGGCGAAAGTGGATCCCGGTTTCGCCGCCCGACGCGCTCTAATTCAAAGAGTTAGAGCCTTTTTATCTGGTTCAAGTGGCTCCACTTGAACCAGAAAGGCTCTAGCTGCGCGTCTCAGGCGCGGGCGGTGACGATCCAGGTGGCGCTGTCGAGCAGGATGCCCTGCGGACCCTCATGGGGTTTGAGCGTGGTGCGGACGGCGTCGATGACCACCTCCCGCTGGTCGGGGTTCTCGCGCAACAGACCGCCCAGGGGCCCGACGCGCAGCGCCAGGGCCAGGAAGGCGTCGAGGTCGCCGGCGCCGGTCTTCACGTCGTGCGGTGCGACCCGCGCGTCGGTCCAGCCCGCGTCGGCCAGGATCGCGCGGACCCGGTCCGGATCGGCGAAGGCGAAGGGGCCGGGCGTCCCGGCCGGTGGCGGCGGTGGCGGGGGCGGCAGGAACGGCTGGGCCGCCGCGGCCGGCAGGGTCATGATCGGGTTCTCGGCCGGGGTCCGCCAGCAGATGAAGGCCAGCCGGCCGCCGGGCTTCACGGCGCGGCGGATGTTGGCGAAGGCGGCCGTGGGGTCGGCGAAGAACATCACCCCGAAGCGGGAGAACACCGCATCGAAGCTCTCGGCCGCGAAGGTATGGCTCTGGGCGTCGGCCTCGACGAAACTGAGCCCCTCCACGCCGGCCGCCCGCTGCCGGGCTGCCGCGAGCAGGGGCCGGGAGATATCGACGCCGATCACCCAGCCGCCGGGCGCGACGGTGCGGGCCAGGTCGAGGCTGGTGGCGCCGGCGCCGCAGCCGATGTCGAGGATGCGCTCGCCGGCCGCGGGCCGCAGGGCATCCATCGCCGCGCGGCCCAGCGGGGCCAACTGGCGGTCCAGCGGCGCCTGCAGCTCGGCCCAGGTGGGTCCGGCGGCGGTGTTCCAGTACTCGACCTGGGCGGTGTTGGTGGCGTCGCTGGTCGCCTCGGCCATCAGATCGGCGCCGTGGCGTCGGCCAGCCAGCGCCGGATCTCCGGCTCCAGCAACGGCCCGACGATCTCGCGCACCCTAGCGTGGTAGGCGTCGAGCTGGACACGTTCGCAGGCGCTCAGCAGGTCGCGGGCGACCAGGCGGCGGTCGATGGGAGCCAGCGTCAGGGTCTCGAAGCCCAGCATCGGGCGTTCGCCGCCGGGGATCGGGGCGGCGGCAGTGACGACCTGCAGGTTCTCGATGCGGATGCCGTAGCCGCCTTCCTTATAGTAGCCGGGCTCGTTGGAGAGGATCATCCCCGGCTTCAGCGCGACGGCGTTGGGCGCCTTGGCGATCCGTTGCGGGCCTTCGTGGACCCCGAGGTACGACCCGACCCCGTGGCCGGTGCCGTGGTCGTAATCCAGGCCGTGCATCCACAGGGCGTGGCGGGCCAGGACATCGATGGCCGAGCCGGTGGTGCCGGCCGGGAAGCGGATCGCGGCCAGCGCCAGGTGGCCCTTCAGCACCAGCGTGAAGCGCTCGCGCATCTCAGGCGACGGCTCGCCGATGGCCACCGTGCGGGTGACGTCGGTGGTGCCGTCCAGGTACTGGGCGCCGGAGTCGACCAGCAACAGGGAGCCCGCTTCGGCGCGCTTGTTCAGCCGGGTAATCGGCCGGTAGTGGACGATGGCGCCGTTGGACGCCGCGCCGGCTATGGTGTCGAAGGAGAGGTCCTTGAGCGCGCCGGTGGCCTCGCGGAAGGCCTCCAGCTTGGACACCGCCTCGATCTCGTCCGGCGGGTTGATCTGGCCCTCGGTGGCCAGCCAGTGGAGGAAACGGGTCAGCGCCGCGCCGTCGCGGATGTGGGCCTGGCGGGTCCCCTCGATCTCCACCGGGTTCTTGCAGGCGCGGGGCAGGGCGCAGGGGTCGTCGGCGCGGATCACCGTGGCGCCGGCGTCCTCCAGGGCCTTGAAGTACCAGGCCGAGGACAGGGCGGGATCGACGACCACCTTCTGGCCCTTGAGGTCGGCCAGCGCCCCGGGCAGGTCGCCGGGGGCCTCCAGGGTCACCTGGTTGCCCAGCCAGGCCGGCAGGTCCTGGGTGATCTTGGCCGGGTCGAGGAACAGGCGCGCCGTGCCGTCCTTGGCCAGGATGGCCTGGCCGATGGGCAGGGGCGAGCGGATGACGTCGCCGCCGCGCACGTTGAACAGCCAGGCGATGGAGGAGGGCGCGGTCAGCACGGTGGCGTCGGCGCCGCGATGGACGATGGCTTGGCCGACCCGGGCGCGCTTGGCGGCGGAGTCCTCACCGGAGAACGCCAGCGGCTGCGGCACCACGGGCGCGGTCGGCTGGGCCGGACGGGCCTGACCCCAGGCCTGGTCCAGCGGGTTGTCGTTCACGGGGGTCAGTTCGGCGCCGGCCCTGGCGGCGGCGGCCTTCAGGTGGGCCAGGGCGTCGGGGCTGTGCAGGCGCGGGTCGTAGCCGATCCTCTGGCCGCGGCCGGCGGCGGCCTCGAGGTAGGCGGGCACCCCGCCGTCGACCAGGTCGCGGATCTCGAACAGGCCGGCGTCCACCTGGTCGCGGACCTGCAGGGTGTAGCGGCCGTCCACGAAGACCGCGGCCTTGTCCTTCAGGATCACCGCGGCCCCGGCCGAGCCGGTGAAGCCGGTGGCCCAGGCCAGCCGGTCGTTGGCGGCGGGCAGGTATTCGTTCTGGTGCTCGTCCTCGTGCGGCACGAGAAAGCCGTCGAGCCCCTGCCTGGCCATGGCCTGGCGGATCAGGGGGACGTGCCGCGGTCCGAAGGAACGGTCGGTGGTCTCGTCGAAGGTCTGGCGCATGCGCGGGATGTAAGCCGTTCACGCGCCCCGGGCCAAGGGGTGATGGCTTCCTGCCGCTCCCGTTTTCGGGAGAGGCAGGGCGCGACTAGCGCGGCGGCTCGGGCGAGGTGGCGGCCTGGGCGGCGTCTGCGGTGGCGTCGACGGCCTGGGTGGTCTTGGCGGCTGCGGCCTGGGCGGCGCTTTCGGTGGCGCGGGCGGCGCCGGTGGTGGCGGCCTGGGCGGCCTGGGAGGCGGTCGAGGCCGCCTGCTGGGCGTTGGCGGCGGCGTTGGTCAGGGTGGCCTCGGTGGCCCCCTGGTCATGGGCGGCCTGCAGGTCGTCGCGGGTCGGGCCAGAGTTGTTGACCATGAACAGCACCGCGCCGATGGCCACGACGGCGACCAGCGCGGCCACCCACCAGCCCGTGTTGTTGCTGCGCCGGACGATGACGACGTCGGGCGAAGCGGTGGTGACGCGCTCGTAGGGGTCGGACATGGGGACGGGCTTCCTCTGAAGGCCAGTGCGGCCGTCGGGCGGAAGAACGTCGCGCGGCGCGGGCGGTTCCTAGGGCCTGCGCAGCACCAGGGTGGCCCAGGCGTCGCGGTGGATGCGGCGCACCAGCCGGAAGCCCCTGGACGTATAGGCGGCCAGCACGCGGCGCTCCTGGGTGCGCAGCAGGCCGGAGAGGATGGCCAGGCCGCCGGGCTTCAGCGCGCGGCGGATGTCCTGCGACAGGGCCACCAGCGGCGGGGCCAGGATGTTGGCGAAGGCCAGGTCGTAGGGGCCGTCGTTGCGGACCAGCGGATCGTTGAGGCCGGCGGCGTGGACGAACCGCGCCCGGGCGCCGTTCAGGGCCGCGTTCTCGTTGGCGATGCGGACCGACGGCCCGTCGATGTCGGTGCCCACCGCGATCGGCGAGCCGGTGCGCGCCGCGGCGATGGCCAGCACCCCGGTGCCGCAGCCCACGTCCAGGACCCGGTCGAAGCGGCGCGCCTTGAGCAGGTCGCTGAACGCCAGCAGGCAGCCGACGGTGGTGCCGTGGTGGCCGGTGCCGAAGGCGGCGCCCGCCTCGATCCGCAGGTTGACCGTGCTGGCCGGCGCCAGGCCCCGGTCATGGGCGCCGTAGACGAAGAACCGGCCGGCCCGGACCGGCGGCAGGCCGGACAGCGCCATGGCCAGCCAGTCGGCATCGGCCAGCACCTCGGTGACCACCCGCAGCGTCGGGAAGCCGCCCAGGAGGCGGCCGATGGCGGCCTGTTCGTCGGCCTCGATGGGGAAGGCGTCGATGCGCCAGACGTCGTGGTCCTCGTCCTCTTCCAGGATGGAAAAGGTCAGCGCCTCGGTGGCGGGCTCGGCTTCAAGCGCCGCGGCGGCGGCCTCGGCGTCGGCGCGCGGGCCGCGGGCGGTGATCTGGACGGCCTCGTCGCTCATGGCCGTGGGCTCTAAAGGGCAGGAGGCCGAAAGGCGAGGAGGATCAGCCCGCGTCTGTCTCGCCCGGCGGCGGCGGGGCGACCGGCAGATTGGCCTCGTAGGGCACGCCGCCCTGGGCGGAGGGGTAGACCGGCAGCGGCCGGTCGTCGTCGCGCCAGGCGGCGTGGGTGACCTGTACGGGGGCGCGATCGTCATGGGCGGTATAGACGACCGTCTCGCCGCCACGCTCTTCGTCGGGCGCCGCGGCCTGGGCCGGTTCGGCGCGCGGGCGGGTCCAGTCGGTGCCGATCACATACTCCGGCGTGCGGCCGCCATAAGCGCTGAGGCCCGCGTCGCCGGCCGACGCGGCGCCGCGCGCGCCACCGCCGTTCAGCAGCATCTGCGGCCCTTCGGCGACCGTCTCGCCGCGCAGGTTGGGATGACAGACCGCGCCCAGCAGCAGCCCGGCCGCGGCGACAACGCCGACACCCTGGAACAGGGTCTTGAGGTCGCGGTTGAGGATCAGGGTCTGCATGGCCCACGACAAGCGCGTGGGCCGCGGTTTGGTTTCAGCTCAAAGCCAGCGCGAGCGCCGGAAGGCGAAGAACAGGGTGACGCAGACGGCCAGGATGGCGCCCAGCACGACGAAATAGCCATACTTCCAGTGCAGCTCCGGCATGAAGTCGAAGTTCATGCCGTAGAGCCCGGCCACGAAGGTCGGCACCGCAAGGATGCCGGCCCAGGCGGCCAGCTTGCGGGTGATATCGCCCTGCCGCTGCTGCTCGAACAGGTTGGAGACCTCGAACACCGAGGCCAGCACGTCCCGCAGACCCTCCGCCGAGCTGGAGACCCGCCGCACGTGGTCGCCGACGTCGCGGAAGTACGGCCGCACAGGCTCGTCCATGAACGGCAGGTGCAGGTGTTCCAGCCGGGCGCAGACCTCCTCCATCGGCCCCAGCATGCGGCGGAACCGCATCAGCTCCTGGCGCAGGTTGAACAGGTGGGTGACGTCCTCGCGGCTCAGGAAGGCGTCCAGTGCGCGCCGTTCCACCCGCAGCACCTCCTCCTCGATGTCCTCGACGATGGGCTGGTAGCTGTCGACGATGAAATCGAGCAGCGAATAGAGCACATAGGCGATGCCGTGCCGCAGCTGGACGGGCGAGTCCTCCAGGTTGCGGCGGAGCTGGGCGTAGCCGCGCTCCGAACCCCTGCGCACGGTGATGATCGTGTTGCGGCAGAGGAAGGCGCAGGTCTCGCCGTAGACGATCGCCTCGCCGTCCAGCCGGGCGGTGCGCGCGGTGACGAAGATCTGGTCGCCATAGACGCTGACCTTGGGGATCGGGTGCTCGCAGAGTGCGTCCTCGATCGCCAGCGGATGCAGGCCGAAGCGCGCCTGCAGCCCGGCCAGCTCGGCGGCATCGGGGTCGACCAGGCCGATCCAGGCGAACTGGTGCGGCTGGACCACCCGGTCCTCCGCATCGTCCAGCCACAGCGCGCGCAGGCGATGACCCTCGGCATAGACCCTGGCGGCGGCGATCGGCATGCGCGGGATGAGAGGGCAAAGGCCAAGGTTAGGCAACGGGGGCGCTGGGGTTACGCCTGCTTCTCCACGAACGAGTCGATGACCTTTTTCTCACCGGCCTTGTCGAAGGCGACGGTGAGCTTGTTGCCTTCCACCGCGCTGACGGCGCCGTAGCCGAACTTGATGTGGAAGACGCGGTCGCCGCGCCTGAAGTCGCTGGCGGCGGCGCTGTCGGAGGTGGCGACCAGACGGCCGTCGCCTTCGATGACCTGCTGGCGGCCGGGGTGGCTGCCTTTGTAGTTGTTGGCCTGGGCGCGGCGCCAGCCCGGAGAGGAATAGCCGGTCCCGAACGCCGGGGTCTCGTCCCAGCGCGAGCCGTGCTGCTGCATGCCGGGGCCGCCGCCGTAGTAGCCGGTCTCGGAGCTGGCCTCGACGTTGGCCAAAGGCAGCTCATCAACGAAGCGGCTGGGCAGCTGGCTGGTCCAACGGCCGTAGACCTGGCGGTTGGCGGCGAAGGAGATGCGGGCCTCCTCGCGGGCGCGGGTGATGCCGACGTAGGCCAGGCGGCGTTCCTCCTCGAGGCCCTTCTCGCCGGTCTCGTCCATGCTGCGCTGGGACGGAAAGACGCCTTCCTCCCAACCGGGCAGGAAGACCAGCGGGAACTCCAGCCCCTTGGCCTGGTGCAGGGTCATGATCTGCACGCTATCGGCCGAAGGGCCGCGGTCCAGGTCCATCACCAGCGAGACGTGCTCCAGATAGGCCTGGAGGCTGTCGAAGTTGGACATCGACTGGACCAACTCCTTCAGGTTCTCCAGCCGGCCCTGGGCCTGGGGCGATTTGTCGAGCTTGAGCGCGTCGGTGTAGCCGCTCTCCTCCAGCACCGCCTCCATCAGCCGGGCGAAGTTGACCTGGTCGGCCTGGACGCGCCAGCGGTCGAGGTCGCGCAGGAAATTGGCGAGCGCGGTGCGGGTCCGGGCGGCCAGTTCGTCGGTCAGCACCAGCTGGCGCGCGGCATGGACCACCGGGACGCCGTTCGCGCGCGCCACCTGCAGCAGCTTCTGTACCGTGGTCTCGCCGATGCCGCGCTTGGGGGTGTTGACGATGCGCTCGAAGGCCAGGTCGTCGTCCGGCGACTGGATCAGCCGCAGATAGGCGTGGGCGTCGCGGATCTCGGCGCGCTCGAAGAACCGCGGGCCGCCGATCACCACATAGGGGATCTGCAGCAGGACGAACCGCTCCTCGAAGCTGCGCATCTGGAACGAGGCGCGGACCAGGATGGCCATGTCGCGGTAGCGGCGGGCCGGCTTGTCGGTGGCGCCCTTCTTCGCCCGCTCGATCTCGTCGGCGATCAGCCGGCTCTCGGCGTCGCCGTCCCAGACCCCGCGGACCACGACCTTCTCGCCGCCCTCAGCCTCCGTCCACAGCGTCTTGCCCAGGCGCGATTTGTTGGTGGCGATCAGCCCCGAGGCGGCGGCCAGGATGTGGCTGGTGGAGCGGTAGTTGCGCTCCAGCCGCACCACCTTGGCGCCTGGGAAGTCGCGCTCGAAGCGCAGGATGTTGTCCACCTCGGCGCCCCGCCAGCCGTAGATCGACTGGTCGTCGTCGCCGACGCAGCACAGGTTCCGGCTCTTCTGGGCCAGCAGCCGCAGCCACAGGTACTGGGCGACGTTGGTGTCCTGGTACTCGTCCACCAGCAGGTATCTGAATCTATTGTGGAAGTTGGCCAGCACGTCGGGCTGGCTGGTGAAGATGGTCAGGTTGTGCAGCAGCAGGTCGCCGAAGTCGCAGGCGTTCAGGATGCGCATCCGCTCCTGGTAGAGCCGGTACAGCGCCTGGCCCTTGCCGTTGGCGAAGGCCTGGGCCTCGGCGGGCGGCAGCTGGTCGGGCCGCCAGCCGCGGTTTTTCCACTGGTCGATCAGCCCGGCCAGCATCTTGGGCGACCAGCGCTTGGCGTCGATATTCTCGGCTTCCAGGATCTGCTTGAGCAGCCGCTCCTGATCGTCGGTGTCGAGGATAGTGTAGTTCGACTTCAGCCCCACCAGCTCGGCGTTGCGCCGCAGGATCTGGGCGGCCACCGAGTGGAAGGTGCCCAGCCAGCGCAGCCCCTCCGCCGAGGGGCCGATGATGTGGGTGATCCGCTCGCGCATCTCGCGGGCGGCCTTGTTGGTGAAGGTGACGACCAGCAACTCCCACGGCCGCGCCTTGCCGGTGGCCAGGATGTGCGCCAGCCGTGTGGTCAGCACCCGCGTCTTGCCGGTGCCGGCCCCGGCCAGCACCAGCACCGGCCCCTCGATCGCCTGCACGGCGTCGCGCTGCTCGGGGTTCAGCCCGTCCAGATATTCGGCCGGCCGCGGGTCGGCGCGGGCCAGATCGCTGATGCGGGGGGCGGGGGCGTTGAAGGACTCGGAAGACATCGGAACATATGTAGCACAAACGTTTCGCGGCTTAAGGGGCGCCATCCCTCCTCTTTAGGGGAGGGCCGACTCGCCGCAGGCGAGCGGGGTGGGGGTCTCGGGCTCAAGCACTGGGCCCGGTCGTGACTTCCCCACCCGTCCGAGGCTACGCTTCGTCCACCCTCCCCTAAAGAGGAGGGATGGGCGTTTGCGCATGCTTCAGCGCGGCGACCCGGCAGGCCGAGGCCAGGGGACGCGCTCCCCGACCGCGGTCGATGCTGACGATCAGGGCGGCGAGGCTGGCGGTGCGGGCCTGCGCCATGGCGTCGAGGACGGCCCAGAATTCCGGCTCCAGGGCGATGGAGGTGGCGTGGCCGGAGAGCAGGACGGAGCGTTTTTTCAGGATCGGCATAAGGCCGCTGTTTACCGAGGTTCGGCTATCCAGAACTAGCCTCTTGCAAAAAGATGACGGGGGCGTCATCTTTGACAGGGACAGCGTTCGTAAGGATTGCCGCGATGACCATGGCCGCCGACAGCCCCCACAGCTTCCAGGGCGCCGATGCCCGCCCGACGCCGCGGCCGATGTCGACCAGGCTGGACTGGGGCCGGGCGCTCAGCTCGCTGCGCAAGCTGCTGGCCGACAAGGACGACACGATCCAGGTGTTCGAGATCATGCGGGCGCTGAACGGCGCCTCGACGGCCAAGGGCTATCACAAGCTGCTGGCCACCGCCGAGGGCGGGCGGATGGCCTATGAGCGCAAGGAGTTCGCCGCCAGGCTGATGGACGACGCCTGGCTGGACAGCCTGCCGCCGGGCAGTGTCGGCGCCGCCTATCGCGGGTTCATCCGCGAGGCCGGGTTCTCGGCCGACGGCCTGGCCGACGTCAGCCGCGCGGGTATCAAGGAGGTGGACGAGCCGCACCCCTACGCCTGGTTCGGACGTCGCACCCGCGACATCCACGACGTCTGGCACGTGCTGAGCGGCTATTCCCGCGACGCCCTGGGCGAGGCCTGCCTGGTGGCCTTCTCCTACGCCCAGACCCGGGGCCTGGGCTGGGCGCTGATCGCGCTCGGCGCCGCCAGCCGGGCGCGCAAGGCGACGGACCAGCCGATGGTTCGCGCCATCTGGCAGGGCTACCAGCGCGGCAAGGCGGCCCACTGGCTGCTGGGTGAGGACTACGAACGCCTGATGGCCGAGCCCATGGACGCGGCGCGCCTGCGCCTGGGCATCACTCCGGCCAACATCTACGACGCCATCCCCGCCGAACTCCGCAACGGGGCGATCCCGAAGGCGGCCTGACCGGATAGAAAGCGGGGAGCTGACGGGGTCAGTCCCGCTTCTTCCCGTCCAGGTCGCGTCTCACCCGCTCGGCGTCCAGTTTCGCGATGGCCTTCTCGCCCTTGGCGCGGCCGAAGCGGATGCGGTTCTCGGCGGCCTCGGTCTGGCCGGCCGTCTTCGCCCTGGCTTTGCGCGCTTTGTTGAGATTGATCGGCTCGGCCATAGAAACCTCAACGCCTCGCGTTCGTTACCCCGTCCTCAGAAGCTACGATGAGGAGACGACTATGATCCAGGCCTCTCAAATTCGCGAGCATATGGAAGTCATCGGGTCCGATGGCGGCCACGTGGGCAAGGTCGACCATGTCGACGGCGGCCAGATCGAGCTCAGCAAAATGGACCTGGGCTCGGGCTTCCGGCACCACCTGATCCCGATCACCTGGGTCGAGACCATCATGGACGACAAGCTCTGCCTGAACCTGACCAAGGACGCCGCCAAGGCGGGCTGGCGCGAGAAGCACTGACCTGACTTCGCGACAAGCGGCGCTTGGCGCACCCCCTGGCGGGCCGCTAGAAGGCTGACCCGCGCGCCGGAGTCCTCGGCCGCCTCAGGCCGAGGTTCCGGTGAAGTCATTGCTTTCGCTCGTTGCGGCGCTCGCCGTCGCGGTGGCGCCGGCCGCGTCGTCGGTCGCGGCGACGCCCAAGGTCTGCGCCGAATGCGTCAGGGCCAACATGGCGCATCTGGCGTCGGCGGAGATGCGCGGCCGGTCGTGCGGCACGGCGGACGAGAACGCCGCCGCCCGCTTCGTCGCCGACCAGCTGAAGGCGGCCCGGGCCCGGGGCGCCGGCGAGGGCGGGGCCTATCTGCAGCCGGTCGAATTCCGGCTCCCGACCTATGCCGCGCCGCCGACGCTGGAGGTCGGTGGCCAGCGGATGGTCCAGGGCGGCGAGATCCTGACCCTGGAACCGGCCCCGCTGGCTGAGGGCCCGCTGGTGGTCGTGGGCCTGGCCGACCCGGCCGCCGCGGCCGGCAGGGTGGCGGTCTATGACGCCCCCTACGATCCCAAGGCGGTGGACACCTTCTTCCGGGCCGGCGCCGTGGCGGTGATCGTGCCGGCGCCGGAGAGCGTCGTGAAGCTCTGGGTCCAGCTGGCCGAGCGCGGCCCGGGCGGCGTCGAGGTCATGGGCGCGGAAACCCCGGGGGCCCGGCCGCCGCCGCGCACGGTGGTGTTCGCCCGGCCCGAGACGATGGTGGCGCTGCACGGCCTGGAGGGCCAGGCGGCGCGGGTAGCCGCCCCGCGCGGCGCGCCGGGGGTCCGGACCACCTACAATGTCCTGGGGGTGATCCATGGGACGGCGCCGGACGCCGACACCCAGGCCGTGCTGCTGACCGCCCACTACGACCACGTGGGCGTGCGCGGCGGGGTGGTCTATCCGGGCGCCAACGACGACGCCTCGGGCACGGCGGCGGTGCTGGAGTTCGCCCGCATCCTGGGGGCGGGCAAGGCGCCGAAGCGCACCGTGCAGTTCGCCCTGTTCGGCTGCGAGGAAGAGGGCGGCCATGGCGCCAAGTACTTCCTGGCTCATCCCTCGACGCCCCTGACCGACCTGGTGGCCAACCTGGAGTTCGAGATGATCGGCGTGCCCGATCCGGCCGACCGCAAGGCGCTGATGCTGACCGGCTGGGAGCGGTCGACCCTGGGTCCGGCGCTCAAGGCCCACGGCGCCTCGATCCACCCCGACGCCTATCCGCAGGAGAACTTCTTCCAGCGCTCCGACAACTACCAGCTGGCCCGCAAGGGCGTGGTCGCCCAGACCATCAGCGCCTGGCCGATCCCGCCGACCTACCACCAGCCCTCCGACGACCTGGCCCACGTGGACCTGCCGTTCATGGCCGAGGTTGTGCAGTCGCTGGTCGGCCCGATCGGCTGGCTGCTGAACAGCGACTTCCGGCCGGAATGGAACCCGGGGATGAAACCTTAGCGGGTCGTCTCTCCCGCTCGCTTCGCGCGGGAGAGGAGGGGTCATTTGGAGAGGTGGTAGGTCAGGGCCAGGGCGATGCAGTGCTTGAGCGCCGCCTCGGGAAGCGGCCGCTCCGTCGAGAACACCACCGCGCGCTGGCCCTCGAACCGGAGCGCGTCTCCGTAGAGGTGGCGGTAGCTCTCCAGCAGGGTGGTCTTGCAGTTGACGTACATGGCGTACCCGGTCGCCGAGCCCTTCACGGCGTTGATCCGGACCGTGGTTCCGACGCGGGGCTTCAGGGGCAGATAGGCGGGTTCGCCCCATTTCAGGGTCTCGACGACGTCCACGCCCGCGTCTGCCGCGCTCTGCAGGATCAGGTCGCGCAGCGCCAGCAGCGCCGCCCGCTGGGCCGGCGCGACGGCGTCGAAGACGGCGCCGACCTTGGAGTCCGGCGCCGCCATCGGGCTATTTGACGTTGGCGCAGAAGCGCTGGATGCGCTGGCAGGCGTCCTCCAGCGTGGCGTTGGCCGTGGCGTAGCTGATGCGGAAGAACGGCGAGAGGCCGAAGGCCGCGCCCAACACCACGGCCACGCCCTCGGTCTCCAGGAGTTCGACCGCGAAGTCTGCGTCGGAGCCGATGACCTTGCCCGAGGGCGCGGTGCGGCCGATCAGCCCTTCGCAGGACGGATAGACGTAGAACGCCCCTTCCGGAGTAGGGCACTTGAGGCCGCGGGCCTGGTTCAGCATCGACACGACCAGGTCGCGGCGGTCTTCGAACAGTTTCGCGTTCGGCTTGATGAAGTCCTGCGGCCCGTTCAGCGCCTCGACCGCCGCCCACTGGGAGATGGACGAGGGGTTGGAGGTCGTCTGGCTCATCACCTTGGCCATCGACTTGATCAGCGGCTCGGGGCCGGCGGCGTAGCCGATCCGCCAGCCGGTCATGGCATAGGCTTTCGAGACCCCGTTCATGGTCAGGGTGCGGTCGTAGAGCGCCGGCTCCACCTGGGCGATGGTGGAGAACTCGAAGTCGCCGAACACCAGGTGCTCGTACATGTCGTCGGTCAGGATCCAGACCTGCGGATGGCGCAGCAGGACGTCGGCGATGGCCTTGAGCTCGGTGCGTGTATAGGCGGCGCCCGACGGGTTGGACGGCGAGTTCAGCAGCACCCACTTGGTCCGCGGCGTGATCGCCGCCTCCAGGTCGGCGGCCTGCAGCTTGAAGCCGCGCTCCGCCGTGCTGGCCACCGCCACCGGCGTGCCGCCGGCCAGCAGCACGATGTCCCAGTAGCTGACCCAGTAGGGGGTCGGCACGATGACCTCGTCGCCGGGGTTGAGCGTGGCGATCATGGCGTTCCAGATCACCGGCTTGCCGCCCGGCGAGACGTTCACCTGGCTGGTCTTGTAGGTCAGGCCGTTCTCGCGCTGGAACTTGGCGACGATGGCTTCCTTGAGCTCCGGGATGCCGTCGACGTTGGTATATTTGGTCTTGCCGTCGCGGATCGCCTTGATGGCGGCGTCCTTGATGTTGTCGGGGGTGTCGAAGTCGGGCTCGCCGGCGGCCAGGCCGATGACGTCCTTGCCCTGGGCCTTCAGCTCACGCGCTTTCGCATCGGCCGCCAGGGTGGCGGACGGCTTCACACGGGCGAGCGCGGCGGATTCCAGGGACATGGCGGGCAGGGCCTCCGGCAAAGGTTCAGGGAACCGCGCGGGTTTAGCCCATGCTGCGGCGCATTCAAACGGCCAGTCTGACGGAAATGGCCACTCGGGTTGACCCCGGCGGGCGGATCGGCGACGCCTCCGGCGAATGCGCCGCCCCTTCGATTTCCTCTCGAACCTCGACGCCCAGGCGTGGCGGACACTGTTCGTCTCCTTTCTGCTGTTCGGCGGGGTCGGCATCGTCTTCGTGTTCGGGGCCCAACTGCTGGGGATCGACAGCGCGCGGACGCTGGAGGGCTGGCTGGGCGCGGCGCGGGGGCCGTGGTCGCTTCCGGTGGCGGTGGCGGCCTTCGCGGCGCTGGCCTTCGTTGGCACGCCGCAGATCGTGCTGATCGCCGCCGCCGTTGTTGCCTTTGGGCCGGTGACGGGGGCGGCGTACAGCTGGATCGGCACCATGGTCTCCTCGCTGGTGGGCTTCTACCTGGGCCGCGTCGCCGGGGCGCGGGTGCTGGAGCGGGTCTCCGGCGCGGGGGTGCGGCGGTTCATGCGGCTGGTGGGCGAGAACGGCTTCCTGGCCAGCCTGATCGTGCGCCTGGTGCCCTCGGCGCCATTCATCGTCGTCAACATGGCCGCCGGTGTGACGCCGATGCGGGCGCGCGACTTCATCGCCGGGACGGGGATCGGGATCGTACCCAAGATCGCGCTGACCGCCTTCGCCGGCGCCTCGATCGTGCAGCTGATGCAGGGCGAGATCGCGGGGCATTGGCTGGAGCTGGCGGCGGTCGTGGTGATCTGGCTGGGCATCGGCTGGTTCGCCCGGCGGTGGCTGGGGCGGCGGGACGGCGGCTGACAAGGGCGGTCGATCATCGTAGCCTGGCGGCATGCAGACGGTGACGATCACGCGTCCCGAGGCTGAGGCGAAATAGCTACAAGAGACGGCGCAACGAGAGGGCAAGTCTGTGTCTCAGTTCGTTGCGAATCCACTGGCTTACAACGAGTGGTTTCGGTCAAAGGTCCAAGAAGGGATCGGCGTTGCAGATCGCGGCGCGTTGATGCCTCATGACGAGGTCGTCGCAAGCGCTGAGAAACAAAAGGCAGAGCTGCTCGCCAAGTACGGCGACAAGTAGCCGCCTAAGCCGTCTTGCAGCCCGCGGAAACCACGATGATCAAGCTGTTCTACAGCCTCGGCTCCTGCTCACTGGCGTCGCATATAGCGCTGGAGGAGGCGGGGGCCGACTATGTGGCCGTGCGGATCAACACCCGAGAGGGCGATCAGCGGACGCCGGAGTACCTGGCCATCAATCCGAAGGCCCGCGTCCCGGCGCTCGTCACCGACCAGGGCGTGCTGACCGAGACGCCGGCCATCCTGGCCTGGATCGCCCAGGCCTACCCGGAGGCGAAGCTGGCGCCCACCGACCCGTGGGAATTCGCCCAGGCGCAGGCGTTCAACAGCTACCTGGCCTCCACAGTCCACGTCGCCCATGCCCACAAGCACCGCGGCTATCGCTGGGCCACCCAGCAGAGCTCGTTCGCCGATATGACGGCTAAGGTCGCGGAGAACGCGACCGCCTGCTTCCAGCTCATCGAGGACACCCTGCTGAAAGGGCCGTACGTCCTCGGCGACGACTTCTCGATCTGCGACGCCTACCTGTTCACACTCGCCGACTGGCTGGAGGGCGACGGGGTGGATCCCCGGCGCTTCGCCAAGGTCCACGCGTACCGCGAGCGGATCCGGGCGCGACCTGCGGTGGCGCGGGTGCTCGCAGCGGAGGTGGGGTGAAAAAAGGGAGGACGCGCCGGGGACGCGGCCTCCAGGTTGACCAGACCGAGGCGCTGCGGGGAGTACCGCCTCGGAACGGCTAGCGCGTAGCGACCTCGGCCTGATGGCCTTGGTAGGCCGCGGTCACGAGCGGCCGGTCGCGGACGAGGCGGCCCTACGCGACGCCGTCGCCGTGGCCGCCGCCAACTCGATCAAGGCGGCCTTGGACACGTTCGAGCAGCCCCGGGCAGAAGCTCGACCCTCAGACCACGGCGCTGTTCATCAAGGGCGAGAACGCCACCCAGTCCCCCCAGCAGCTGGCGACCGACGAGGCGTTGCGGGCCTTCGAGCAGGTCGTGGCCCGGGCCCCCCGGTTCGCTCAGGGGCATGCGGTTCTGGCGATCAACCTCGCCAGTCTCGCGGAGTCCATGAGGAGTGATGCCCGAAAGGAGGTGCTCGCGCGGCTCCGTAGCGAGGCGAGCGAGGCGATGCGGCTCGATCCGGCGACCTCTGGTGCGGCCTATGACACGTTGTACAAGACCTCCCGGCTCGAGAGCCCGGGTGATATCGTCAAGGCCGAAGATTTCCTGCTCGCCGGGCTGCGAGCCGATCCCGACGACGGGTTCCTGAACATGCGCGAGTGCCAGTTGCTCTCCGGGGTCGGAGGTCTGGCGGAGGCGCTGCACTAATGCGAGCGCGCGATAGCCCTGCGCCCTCTGGCCGGACCGATCGGGCAGAACTACATCCACGCGCTGTCCAACGCCGGTCGGCCCGACCTGGCCGAGCAGGTCGCCGCAAAGGCGTTCCGCTTTCATCCGAACGGTTGGTCGACACGATTGCGGCGGTTCGAGCTGTCGGCGATCGATGGATCGCCCGAGCGGGCGTTGACGATCCTGCACGATCCCGAGCAGAAGCCGCCCTACCTGTCGGAGCCGGCTGTGGCGTCCCTGGAGGCCTTCCTCCGTGCGCGGCAGACCAGGACCGCCGCCGATCAGGCGCGGGCGCTGCACCTGCTGCGCCCCACGTACCCCCGCTATCTGGTGATGGCCGACGTCCTCTTCGGCCGCCTCGACGACGCCTTCACGGGATTGGCGGACCCGCGGCTCGACCCCGAAGCGACCGGGCAACTACTCTTCGAACCCCTGATGGTCCCGGTGCGGCAGGATCCGCGATTCTGGCCGGTGGCGGCGCGGGCAGGGCTGGTGGACTACTGGCGCAGGCGCGGCGTCTGGCCGGACTTCCGCCGCGATCCGGCCCATCCCATCGACTGCCAGCGCGCAGCCGACCGCGCCGCGCCGCCCCGGCGGTAGAATATTCCCAGGCTGCGCTCAAAGCGCGCGCCGCGCGCAAGATGCTTGCGACACTGCCCCTGTTTCGGTAGAGACGCCCCCATGCGCACGCGGCTCGACAGCCTGCTTCTTGTCTCGCTGGGGCTTAGCCGCCCCTGGGCGCCTCTCTAGGCACGCGCATTTTCGCGGCCGGGCGATCCAGGGGTTCTTGCCTCCGCCCCACGAACGAAACACCGCGAAGAGACCTGGCCCAATGACCCATCCCGTATCCGAGTCCGCCGTCGCTGAACCGGCGGCCGCCAAATCCGCCGCCGACCGCGTCATCGTGTTCGACACCACCATGCGCGACGGCGAGCAGTCGCCCGGCGCCTCGATGTCGCACGACGAGAAGCTGGAGCTGGCCAAGATCCTCGAAGACATGAAGGTCGACGTGATCGAGGCGGGCTTCCCGATCGCCTCGAACGGCGACTTCGAGGCCGTCCGCGCCATCTCCGGCATCGTCACCGAGAGCATCGTCTGCGGCCTGGCCCGCGCCGGCATGGCCGACATCGACCGCTGCGCCGAAGCCATCAAGAAGGCCAGGCGCGGCCGGATCCACACCTTCCTCTCCACCAGCCCCGGCCACCGGGACCACATCCTGCACGCGTCGCAGGAGGACATCCTGGACATGATCACCAAGTCGGTGACCCACGCGCGCAACCTGTGCGGCGACGTGGAGTGGTCGGCCCAGGACGCCACGCGCACCGAGCAGGACTTCCTGCGCCGCTGCGTCGACGCCGCGATCAAGGCCGGCGCCACCACGATCAACCTGCCCGACACTGTCGGCTACAGCTATCCGTCCGAATACGCCGACATGTTCCGCGACGTGATCGCCAACGTCGACAACGCCGACACGGTGATCTTCTCCACCCACTGCCACAACGACCTGGGCCTGGCGGTGGCCAACAGCCTCTCCGGCGTGCAGGGCGGCGCGCGGCAGGTCGAATGCGCGGTGAACGGCATCGGCGAGCGGGCCGGCAATGCGGCGCTGGAAGAGAACGTCATGGCGCTGAAGGTGCGGGGCGACCACCTGCGCTTCCACACCGGCATCGAGACCCAGCACATCACCCGCGCCAGCCGCTACGTCTCGGCGATCACCGGCTTCCCGGTGCAGTTCAACAAGGCCATCGTCGGCAAGAACGCCTTCGCCCACGAGAGCGGCATCCACCAGGACGGCATGCTGAAGGACCGCGGCACCTACGAGATCATGCAGCCCGAGGACGTGGGGCAGGGCGGCTCGAACCTGGTGATGGGCAAGCACTCCGGCCGCCACGCCTTCCGCGAGAAGCTGAAGGACCTGGGATACGAGCTGGGAGCCAACGCTCTGAACGAGGCTTTCCAGCGCTTCAAGGACCTGGCGGACAAGAAGAAGCACGTGTTCGACGACGACATCGTGGCGCTGGTGGACGACGCCCTGGCCAGCAGTGCCGACCGGGTCCAGGTCAAGCACCTGCGCGTCATCGCTGGCACCGAGGGGCCGCAGCAGGCCTTTCTGACGGTGACCATCGAGGGCGTCGAGAAGTCCGCCAACGCGACCGGGGACGGCCCGGTGGACGCGGTGTTCAACGCCATCCACGCGGTGATCCCGCACCAGGCCGTGCTGCGCCTCTTCCAGGTGCATGCGGTGACCGAGGGCACGGACGCCCAGGCCCAGGTCTCGGTGCGGCTCGAGGACGACGGCCGCATCGCCACCGGCACGGCGGCCGATACGGATACCCTGACCGCTTCGGCCAAGGCCTATGTCAACGCGCTCAACAACCTCTTCGCGCGGAAGGAAAAGAGCGCGCCGAACAAGGTCGCCAGCGGGTTCTGACGCCGCTCTTCCCTGCCCTTCATGGGGAGGGACAGCTCGCCGGCGGCGAGCCGGGTGGGGAAGTGTGAATCAAGCTCCCACGCCTCACTTCGGCCCGCACTTCCCCACCCTGACCGCTGCGCGGTCTGTCCCTCCCCATGAAGGGGAGGGAAAAGGCGCTTTGTATGCTCTGGATCATCATGACGGCGGCGGCTGCGCCGCTGCAGGTGGCGCGCAATGCGCTGCAGCGGGGGCTGGTGGGCGATGCCGGGCCGTGGGGGGCGACCCTGGTGCGGTTCCTGTTCGGCCTGCCGTTCTCCCTCGCCATGTTCGCGGTCGTGGCCGTGCTGACGCCGGACGCGCATCCGGACCCGTCGGCGCGGTTCTGGCTAGGCTCGATCGTCGGCGGCTTGGCGCAGATCACCGCGACGGGCGCCCTGCTGATGACCATGCACCGCGCGGGGTTCGCCGTGGCGACCGTCATGCAGCAGTCCTCCCTGCCGCTGGGGGCGATCATCGGCTGGCTGGTGCTGGGCGACGCCCTGCCGGCGGCGGCCTGGGCCGGGGTGGCGCTGGCCACGGCGGGCCTGGCGATCCTGTCCTGGCCGAAGCGCGCCGACGTCAAGGGCAGCCTGGCGGGGGCCGGCTACGGCCTGGCGTCGGGCGCTGCGTTCGCGGTGGCGCTGAACGGCTACCGGCAGGCCGGCCTGGCGTTCGAGCCGGCGCATCCGATCTTCTCGGCGCTGGCCGGGCTGGTGATCGCCCAGACCTGCCAGTCGATCCTGCTGCTGATCCTGCTCGCGGTCCTGCGCCCGCAGTCGCTGAGGGCCGTCGCGGCGTCGTGGCGGCTCTCGCTGAGCGCCGGGTTCTTCGGCTCGGCGGCCTCGGCCTGCTGGTTCGGGGCCCTGGCCATGGCGCCCGCGGGCCAGGTCCGCGCGGTGGGCGTCATCGAAGCGCCGATCGCCGCCGCGGTCGGCCGCCGGCTGTTCCGCGAGAAGCTCAGCCTGCGCCAATGGCTGGGCGGCGCCCTGACCGTGGTGGGTGTCGTGTTGACCGTCCTGCGCTGAGGCGGTTCAGGTCGCCTCGGCCGCGAGCACGGCGGCCTTGCCCCGCTCGGCGGAACGCACGGGCCGCTTCACGGTAGCCACGAAGGCCATCACCTTGCCGTCGCTCTTGCGGCTGAGGGTGGCGTCGAATTCCAGGGCGTCGGCCGCCTCATGGGCGCGGTGAATGCGGAAGACCAGCGTCTCCTCCGGCCCGCTGTTGGCGTAGTAGTAGACGTCGCGGTAGGTGGTGCTGAAGTCCATGAACATCCGCCGCCCGAACCGCCGCGCGGCGCACAGGTCGACGATCGTCGGATAGGCCGCGAAATAGAGCAGGCCAACGCCGTTGATGTCGTGCGGCGACAGAATCTCATACTCGCATTCGAAGATCGCGGCCGGGAGGTCGCTGGCCCGCTGCGCGCGATACGCCTGGGCAAATTCCGGCAGCGCGTCGACCGCGGAGATCTCGCAGTTCTCCGGGATCACCGGCTGACCCTTCAGCAGCGAGGTGTTCGACCCGCTCTCTCCGAACTTGGAGAAGCTGGTCATGATCCGGGCCTGCGCCTTGCCGGTTGCGCCCTCGATCCGCGCCGTCGAAAAGAACATGCCCGCCCCGAAGCGGGTCATTTCCAGATCGATGGTCAGCCGGTCGTTTTCCTTGATGTCGGTGAGCGGCTGGTCGGCGGAAAAGCAGATACGGGTGAAGGTGGCGTAGAGGCGGGCGCCTTCTGAATCGGCGACGGCGGCCGATGGCGTGCGCAGCCCGCGGGTCAGGACGCTCCAGTGAATGTCGCCCATCTCCTTGAACGTCCAGGGCTCGGAGAGGCCGCTCAGCGCCATCTGCGGCATGTTCACATACTGAATGCGCCGCTCGGCGGCGGATCGGCTCACGTCGGCGGCCTCCAGGTCGATTTCGATCAGCAGCGCGGGCGCCTTGGCCCCCGACGACGACGACGCCCCGCCGCCGGCGGCGATTGAGACGAGATGGGCGGGCGTACGGACCGCGCCCCACACCCGGTCGCCGATCTGCCGGCCGATCAGGGTCTCCAGCGCGATCCGCAGGTTGATCAGGCCGAAGCTGTCGATGTCGAGGTCGGCGATCGGGCGGTCGAGGTCTGCCGCCGTGAAGCCGGCGATCTCGCGATGCAGCAGGTCCATCACCGCGCCTTCGGAGGCCACGGCGCCGGCGGCGGCGACCTCGGCGGGCTCCGCCGTGGGGACGAAGGGCGGCAGGTCGGGCCGCCCCAGCGCGCGCAGGAACAGGTTGGCGTTCTCGCGGCTCGGGGTGAGCGCGAATCCGGGCGCCTGCTTCAGCGCCGCTTCCAGCGCCGGCTTCTCGAGCAGCCACCATTGCGTCGCCGTGACGGCGTCGACGACCTCGGGCGGGAAACGGTAGCGCACCAGCTTGGCCGGCGCCCCGGTCATGATCGCGTAGGCCGGCACGTCGCTCATCACCACCGCGCCTGCGCCGATCACGGCTCCGCGGCCGATCCGGTGGCACCCTGGGGTGATGGTGCTGTTGTGACCCAGCCAGACGTCGTCCTCGACCACCGGCGCCTGGATTATGGCCTGGTCGCCCGGCACCATGCCGAAGCTTTTCAGGTAGAAGTAGGGATGGGTGGACAGCGAATCCATCGGATGGTTGCCGTCCAACAGCCGGGCGGTCCCGGCGATTGAGCAATACCGGCCGATCCTGGACCCCGGCGGGATGCGCCAGCGGTCGAAGGCTCCGAGGGTGTAGAGGCCGATATCGATGTCGTAGGTGCGCCTGAAATAGCGCCGCAGGACGCCACTCGTATATTCATCGCGGCCGATGACGCGGGTCATCACCTTGTCGATGATCGTCCGGATGATCGGCATGCCATCTCGAGTTCGTTGTCCCGGCGCGCTTGTAGACGCCGGTCGCTTGCGTGCGCAACATCATCGGCCGTCGGGATTGCCAAAGACTGAAGTCTGCTGAAGCGCTGGGCCGGCTGGTGTCCGTCGGGCGACAACGCCATATTCGGCCGCCCGCGGAGGTGGAGCCGTTGACCGACGCCTTGGCCTTGCAGGGCCTGACCAAGACCTTCGGCGCCAGGCGCGCCGTCGATGACCTGAGCCTCAACGTGCGCAGCGGCGAGCTCTATGCGCTGCTGGGGCCCAATGGTGCGGGCAAGACCACGACGCTGCGGATGGTGGCGGGGCTGCTGAAGCCGGACGGCGGGTCGATCTCGGTGTTCGGCGCCGACGCCCTGGCCGATCCGGCGGCGGCCAAGCGGCTGATCGCCTGGGCCCCGGACGAGCCGATGCTCTACGACCGGCTGACCCCGATGGAATATCTGGAATTCGTGGCCGGCCTGTGGGGCGTGGACGCGAAGACCGCCCGCGCCAAGGCCGAGGAACTGCTGCGCTGGCTGGGCCTGTGGGAGAACCGCGGCGAACGCTGCGAGGGGTTCTCGCGGGGCATGAAGCAGAAGACCGCGCTGGCCGGCGCCTTGATCCACGATCCCCGGCTGCTGATCCTGGACGAGCCGCTGACCGGCCTGGACGCCGGGGTGGCGCGGCAGGTGAAGGACCTGCTGCAGGAGCGGGTGAGGGATGGCGCGACGGTGATCCTGACCACCCACATCCTGGAGGTCGCCGAGCGGATGGCCGACCGCATCGGCATCATCCAGCACGGCCGGCTGGTGGCCGAGGGCACGCTGGACGATTTGCGCGCCCGCACCGGCGAGGCCGGCGCGACCCTGGAGGACGTGTTCCTGGAGCTGACCGCGCCGGAGGGCGAGGCGGCGTGATCGGCGCGCCCGGCTCGACGATCTGGCTGCTGGACCACGAACTGCGGCTGGCCTTTCGCCGGCTGCGGCCGAACCGCAGGCGCGGCCGCTGGGCGGGCGTCATCCTCTCGGTGATCGCGCCGGTCTTCCTGACTTTCGGCCTGGGCGTGCCGCTGGGCCTGTTCCTCCGCCGCGTGCCGGTGGTGGTGACGCCGGTGGTCGCCGCGGTCGCCGCGGTGGCCGCGGTGATGCTGTTCACCCTGATGCTGTCGCAGACTCTCTCGGCGGCGGTGGACGCGCTCTACCAGCGCGGCGACATGGACCTGCTGTTCTCCTCGCCGCTCCAGCCGCGCCGGGTGATGACCGTGCGGTTCCTGGGCGTGGCGGCGACGGTATTTTCGATCTTCGCCTACCTGGCCGCCGGGCCGCTGGTCGTGCTGGCGGTGATGGGCCATCCCCGCTGGCTGGCGTTGCTGGTGGTGCTGTTCGCCCTGGCGTTGGGGGCGGCGGGGGTGGGCCTGATGCTGGCCTCGGCGCTGTTCCGGTTGTTGGGGCCGCGGCGGACGCGCACCGTGGCCCAGGTGATGGCGGCCCTGATCGGCGCGGTCTTCTTCCTGACCGCCCAGCTGCGCAACATCCTGGGCGGCGGCGGGTCGCAGAGCCTGTGGTCCACGGTGGTCCGGCTGGCCCATGAGCCGCGGTTCCAGGTCCCTGGCCTGAGCTGGCCGATCCGCGCGGCCATGGGCGAGCCGTTACCGCTGCTGGCGATGATCGCGGCGGGCTGCGCGCTGTTCGGGGTCGCCAACGCCTGGCTGGGCCCGGGTTTCGCCGCCGACGCCGCGGCCGCGGCGGGGGCTGGCCGCCGCGGGCCCGCGCGCACCCGCGCCTCGGCCGGCCCGTTCGCTGCCGGCCCCTTCGCGGTGACCCTGCGCAAGGAGCTGCGGCTGCTGGCCCGCGATCCCGCGCTGATCGCCCAGGTGCTGCTGCGGGTGCTCTACATGATCCCGCTGGGGGTCGTGCTGCTGCGCCAGGCGGGGCAGGGCGACGCGGTACTGGTCCCGGGCAGCGCCGGGGCGCTCAGCCTGCTGGCGGGGCAGGTGGCCGGCAGCCTGGCCTGGATCACCGTCTCGGCCGAGGACGCGCCGGAGCTGCTGGCCTCCGCGCCGGCGCCGGCGGCCCTGGTGCGGCGGGGCAAGCTGGCGGCGGTGGGCCTGCCGCTGGCGATCCTGCTCGCGCCGTTCCTGCTGCCGCTGATCGTCCTCAACCCGCCGGCCGGGCTGGCGGCCACAACCGGCTGCGCGGCGTCGGTCAGCATGGCGGCGCTGCTGAACGTCTGGTGGCAGCGGCCCGGCAAGCGCTCTGATTTCCGCACCCGGCGGCGCGCGTCCTGGTTCGTGACCTGGGCCGAGTTCGCCCTGGGCCTGTTGATCGCCGGCGCCACGGTGCTGTTCGCCTTCGGCCAGCCGTGGGGCCTGATCCCCGCCGCCCTGGCCGGCCTCGGCGTGCTGGCGATGCGCCGCAGCGACGCCAGGATCGCCGAGGCGCTGGGCGGCGCGGGCTGATGCACCGCCGCGCGGGGCGGGCGCGCTCCTCTCCCCCGCGAAGCGAGAGGGAGAGGAGCGCTGGCAGGGTCCTCATTCGACGGCCAGAATCACGTGCGGGGCCTTGACCAGGGCGGTGACCGCGTCGCCGGGCGCCAGCTCCAGGGCCTGGGCGCTCTCCAGGGTGATCGTGGAGATCAGGGTCTTGCCGCCGCCGATCTCGAGGCTGATCTCGCTGGAGACCGCGCCGTCTTCCCGGTGGGCGACGATGCCGGCGATCTGATTGCGGGCCGAGGTGCGCAGGTTCTCGCCTTTCGCCAGGATCACGAAGCCGGCCTTGATCAGGGCGATGGCCGGCTTGCCGACCGTCAGATCCAGGTCCTCGATGCTGCGCCGGGTCAGGATAGCGGTGATCTCCACGCCGTCGGCGAGGGTCAGGGTGACCTCGCCGTTCACTGCGCCGGGGGTGACGTGGCTGACGACGCCACGCAGGGCGTTTCGGGCGCTGGTGCGCATGCCTAGGCTCCAGAACAGGTCGGTGGCGGGGGCGCCGTTCAGCTCGGCGTCCAGCTTGGCCAGCGCCGCGTCCAGCTCCTGCCGCACGCGGCGAAAGGCGGTGACCACGGCGCGGCCACGCGCGGTGACGACGGCCGCGCCGCCCGCCCGTCCGCCGGGCGCGGCCTCGATCAGGGGGGTGTCGAACAGGTTGTTGAGCGCCTGGACCACATCCCAGGCGCCCTTGTAGCTGAGGCCCAGCCGCTTGGCCGCGGCGCTGATCGAGCCCAGCTCGCCAACCGCCTCGACCATGGCCATGCGGGCCAGGGCGACGCGGGGCAGGGCGCCGCGCTGGAACGTGAGGGCGGCGGTGAGCGGGCTGGCGTCGTTCATGGTGGCCCCTTCACGGCGTTAGGCAGGCCCGTTACATAACGTGCGGCTTGCGCCCACGCCATCATACGGGAAGACCAGATGTTCGTTCGTCGTTCGTTGCTCGCCCTCGCGGCCGCCGCTGTGGCGAGCCTCGCCGCCGGCCAGGCGCTGGCCGCCGAGGTCAAGGTGGCCGTGGCCGCCAACTTCACCGAGCCGGCGAAGGAGATCGCCGCGCGGTTCAAGGCGAAGACCGGCCATGACGCCACCCTGAGCTTCGGGTCGTCTGGCCAGTTCTACACCCAGATCGCCAACGGGGCGCCGTTCGAGGTGTTCCTGTCCGCCGACCGCGAGCGGCCGGAGAAGGCCGAGGCCGAGGGGCTGGGCGTCGGCGGCAGCCGCTTCACCTATGCGGTCGGCCGGCTGGTGCTCTATTCCAAGACGCCGGGCCTGGTCGACGGCAAGGGCGCGGTGCTGAAGTCGGTCGGATTCCAGAAGCTGGCTATCGCCGACCCCAAGACCGCCCCCTATGGCGTGGCGGCCATCGAGACGATGAGGAAGCTGGGCGTCTATGAGACGCTGACGCCCAAGCTGGTGCAGGGAACCTCGATCGCCCAGGCCTATCAGTTCGTCGACACCGGCGCGGCCGAACTGGGCTTCGTGGGCCTGTCGCAAGTGATCGCGGCGAAGGGCGGCTCGCGCTGGGTGGTGCCCGCGGCCGACCACACCGCCATCGACCAGCAGGCGGTGCTGCTGAAGACCGGCGCGGCCAATCCCGCGGCCGTGGCCTTCATGGCCTTCCTGAAGGGCGGCGAGGCGCGGGCGATCATCAAGACATACGGCTACGAGGTCCCATAGCCGATGGCGGAGGTCCTCTGGCTGACGCTGCGGCTCGCCGGGGCGACGACGCTGATCCTTTTGCTGGTCGCCACGCCGCTGGCGTGGTGGCTGGCCCGCACCCGCGCCTGGTGGAGCGAGGTGGTGGCGGCCCTGGTGGCGCTGCCCATCGTCCTGCCGCCCACGGTGCTGGGCTTCTACCTGCTGATCGCGCTGGGGCCGCACAGCGTGCTGATGGCGCCGTTCCAGGCGATCGGCATCCGCACCCTGGCCTTCACCTTCACCGGCCTGGTGATCGGCTCGGTGATCTATTCCCTGCCGTTCGCGGTGCAGCCGCTGCGCAACGCCTTCCAGGCGATCGGCGAGCGGCCGCTGGAGGCTGCGGCGACGCTCAGGGCCACGCCGCTCGACGCCTTCCTAAGCGTCGCGGTCCCGCTGGCGCGGCCCGGATTCGTCGTCGCCGCGGTCCTGACCTTCGCCCACACCATCGGCGAGTTCGGCGTGGTGCTGATGATCGGCGGCGGTATCCCGGGCCAGACCGAGGTGCTGTCGATCGAAATCTACAAGCTGGTCGAGGGGCTGGAGTGGGGCCGGGCGCATCTGCTGGCCGGTGGCCTGCTGGCGTTCGCCTTCGCGGTGGTGCTGAGCCTGCTGCTGCTGGACCGCCGCACCGGGCGGCCGCGACCATGATCGAAGCGCGGTTCCGGGGGCGGCTGGGCGGCTTCACGCTGGATGTGGCCCTCGAGGTTCCGGCCTCGGGGGTGACGGTGGTGTTCGGGCCATCGGGGTCGGGCAAGACGACCCTGCTGCGCTGCCTGGCCGGGCTGGCGCGCATCGACGGCCGGCTGAGCGTGGGCGGGGAGGTCTGGCAGGACGGCCGCGCCTTCGTGGCCCCGCACCGCCGGGGCGTCGGCTACGTCTTCCAGGACGCCGCCCTGTTCGAACACTTAAGCGTGCGCGGCAACCTGATGTACGGCCGCCGCCGCGCGGGCCTGGGCGCCGACGCCGAGTTCGACCGGCTGGTGGCGCGACTGGGCCTGGACGGCCTGCTGGACCGCGGGCCGGGCAAGCTCTCGGGCGGCGAGCGCCAGCGGGTGGCGATCGGACGGGCGCTGCTGTCGAACCCGCGCCTGCTGCTGATGGACGAGCCGCTGGCCGGCCTGGACGCCGCGCGGCGGGCCGAGGTGGCGCCCTATCTGGAGGTCCTGCGGCGCGAGAAGGGCGTGCCGATCTTCTACGTCACCCACGACGTTACCGAGGCAGCGCGCCTTGGCGACCGCATGCTGCTGATGCGCGCGGGCCGGATCGCCGAGACCGTGGACCTCGCCGCCGCGCCCGATCCGGGCGAGCGGACCTGGCTCGCAGCGCGCCTGGAACAGGTGGGCGCGGACGAACTGGCGGCCGAGTTCGTGCTCTCGGGCGCCTCGCCGACGGTGGCGCGACTGGCGGTAGAGGCGCTCAGCGGGGGCTCAACCCCTGGGCGCAATTAGCCATATCGGCGCTCTCCGAGGCGACCGCCGACGAATCATCGCCCTACCGAGGCGATCCGTCGCAATGAAACTCGCGCGCGACGCGAAAGCGCATACGTCTCATTAAGCCTTGAAATGCCCTATTCATCAGGGCAGAGGGACGTGAAAGCCCGCCAGACAAAGCGTAGCGACTCGACACATCCTCATGTGTCAGCCGGTCCGCCTTTGGGACCCCTCTGCCGGTTCGTCACTTCCGCCCCCATCCCTCAGGGCTCTGCATGTTCTCCTCGCTCTTCGGCGCCATCTCGAACGACATCGCCATCGACCTCGGCACGGCCAACACCCTGATCTACATGAAGGGCAAGGGGATCGTGCTCAACGAACCCTCGGTGGTGGCGCTCCGCAACGTCGGTGGGCGCAAGGTGGTGCACGCCGTGGGCATCGAGGCCAAGCAGATGCTGGGCCGCACACCGGGCCACATGGAAGCCATCCGCCCCATGCGCGACGGGGTCATCGCCGACTTCGAAGTCGCCGAGGAGATGATCAAGTATTTCATCCGCAAGGTTCACAACCGCAAGGGCTTCGTGAACCCCAAGGTGATCGTCTGCGTGCCGTCGGGCGCCACCGCCGTGGAACGCCGCGCGATCAACGATTCGTGCCTCAACGCCGGCGGCCGCCGCGTGGGGCTGATCGACGAGCCGATGGCCGCCGCGATCGGGGCCGGCCTGCCGATCCACGAGCCGACCGGCTCGATGGTGGTCGACATCGGCGGCGGCACCACCGAGGTGGCCGTGCTGTCGCTCTCGGGCATCGTCTATTCGCGCTCGGTCCGGGTCGGCGGCGACAAGATGGACGAGGCGATCATCAGCTACATGCGCCGCAACCATAACCTGCTGATCGGCGAGACCACCGCCGAGCGCATCAAGAAAGAGATCGGCACCGCCCGCGCGCCGGCCGACGGCGAGGGCCTCTCCATCGAGGTCAAGGGCCGCGACCTGATGCAGGGCGTGCCGCGCGAAGTGCGGATTTCCGAGAAGCAGGCGTCCGACGCCCTGTCGGAACCGGTCGGCCAGATCGTCGACGCGGTGAAGATGGCGCTGGAGGCCACGCCGCCGGAATTGGCCTCCGACATCGCCGACAAGGGCATCATGCTGACCGGCGGCGGCGCTCTGCTGCGCGGCCTGGACGCCGAGATCCGCGATCACACCGGCCTGCCGGTGACCGTGGCCGACGATCCGCTCAGCTGCGTGGCCCTGGGCTGCGGCAAGGTGCTCGAACATCCCAAGTGGATGAAGGGCGTTCTGGAATCCACCCTGGCGTAGGATCAACGGGTCGCCTGGAGTCTCCAATGTCCCGCTCATCCCGGCGAAGGCCGGGAACCAGATGTCAAAATCGAGTGGTTGACCGGATCGGCTCCGGGGCGATACCGCCTGCCCCTGCGCTATTCCATCTGGGTCCCGGCCTTCGCCGCGATGAGCGGAGCTGACGATGTCCTTGAGGGACAATCCGCTTGGTGAACTGAGGGTCCCGCTGACCTGGACGGCGGGCATCGTCCTGATCGTAGTGCTGATCGCCTCGGTGGCGATCCTGCTGTCGGAGCGGCGTGGCGCCTTCGACACCGATGCCTATGGGCAGCCGAGGACCACGTCGGACCGGGTCCTGGCTCCGGTGGGCGACGTGCTGTCCGCGCCCGGACGCTGGACGGGGGCCGGGGTCGACGGGGTGCGCGGCTACTTCTTCGCGGTGTCGGAGAACCGCCGGCTCAAGGCCGAACTCAAGACCATGCAGCAGTGGCGCGACGTCGCGATCGCGCTGCGCGACACCAATGACCGCTACCGCGCCGTACTGGGGCTGAAGACCGACCCGCCGATCCTGATGGCTACGGCCCGCATCGTTACCGACAGCCGCGGTCCGTTCGCCAATTCCCGCCTGGCCAACGCCGGCAGCGAAGCCGGGATCAAGCCCGGCAATCCGGTGATGAGCGAGAACGGCCTGGTCGGCCGGGTGGTGGGCGTCACCAACGGCGTCAGCCGGGTGCTGTTGCTGACCGACGTGGCCTCGCGCACACCGGTGATGATCGACCGGACCAATGCGCGCGCCATCCTGACCGGCGACGGCGGGCCCAATCCGAAGCTGGAATATCTGCGCGGCCTGGAGCCGGTGAAGAGCGGCGACCAGGTGCTGACCTCCGGCGACGGCGGCGTCTTCCCACGCGGGCTGCCGGTAGGCGTGGCGGTGAAGGGCCTGGACGGGCGCTGGCGGGTGGTGCTGGCGTCGGACAAGGCGGCCGTGGACTACGTCCGCATCCTGCTGTTCCAGGACTTCACCCAGGTGGCCAATCGCGCCGCCCTGGACCGGGTGGGCGTTCCGCCGCCGACCCCGGGCGCCCTGACCCTGCCACCGCCCGAGGCTCCCGCCCCCCCAGCCGCCACGGCCAAGGCGCCGGTCGCGGCGGCGTCCATCCTGGGCGCCAAGCCTCCAGAAGCCCACGCGACGCCCGGGCCCACCTCGCCGGCGACGGCCCACGCGGCTTCCGCCCACGCGACTTCCGGCAAGCCGGCGACGTCAGCCGCGACCGCGGCTCACCCCGTCACGCCGCCCGCCAAGACCGCACCGAAACCGAAGCCAGCGCCCGGAGCGGCGCCATGAGCAACGCCGGCGCGCATCCGCTGACGCCCTGGGGCTGGCTGGGCGCGCCGATGCTGCAGGTGGTGGCCGCCAGCCTGGTCTTCGCGCTGCCGCTCCGGTTCTGGGGTTATGGCCTGCCCGAGCCGGTGTTCGCCGTGCCGGCGGTATTCGCCTGGGCAGTGATCCGGCCCTCGATGCTGGCGCCGGTGGCGGTGCTGCTGTTGGGCCTGTTCCTCGATTTCCTGTGGAACACGCCCGCCGGCTTCTGGGCGGTCTGCCTGCTGCTGCCCTACGGCGCCGTGCTGGCCGGCCGGGCCATGCTGGCAGGCCAGAGCCAGCTGATGATGTGGGTGTGGTATGGCGCCGCAACAGCCATGACGCTCGGCGCCGGCTACCTATTTACGATGCTGGACACGCAGAATGCCCCGGACCCGATCTCCGTCGGCTGGCAATTCCTCGCCACCGTCGTGCTCTATCCCTTCGCGGATCGGCTGATCGACCGTTTCGAAGACGCCGACGTGAGGTTCCGCTGATGGCCCCATCGGGCGCTCCATGACCCTACTTCGCCAAGGCTTCGCAGGGTTCGTCCCTATCCTTCTTAGCTCCGACAGGAGCGTAGGAGGATGACCCAGCCGTCGATCTTCTTCGAAGAGGTCAACGAGCGGCAGGGCGCCTTCCACCGGCGCGCCATCCTGCTGGGCGCCTTCGCGGGCCTGGGCCTGGGCGCGCTGGGCGGGCGGCTGGCCTATCTCCAGCTGTTCGAGACCCAACGCTACGAGAAGCTGGCCACCTCCAACCAGTTCAATTTCAAGCTGCTGCCGGCGCCGCGCGGGGTGATCACCGACCGCAATGGCGCAGTCCTGGCCGCCAACCGCCCGAACTTCCGGCTGATGGTGGCCCGCGACAAGGGCGTGGACCCCGAAGGCACGCTGAAGACCCTGGCCGAATATGTGCCGCTGGACGACATCCGCCAGCGCCGGCTTCTGCGCGAGATCAACGCCGCGCCCAAGCGCGCGCCGGTGCAGATCATCGAGGATATGAGCTGGGAGCAGTTCAGCGCGATCAACGTGCGCGCGCCCGAACTGCCCGGCGTCACCGCCGACATGGGCGAGGTCCGCGTCTATCCATACGGCGGCGCCTTCGCCCATGTGATCGGCTACGTGGCCAAGGTGAACAAGGAAGACGTCGAGAAGGCTGGGCCGAACCCTGACCCGATCATGCTCCATCCGAGCTTCCGGATGGGTAAGCAGGGCGTGGAGCGGGCCTTCGACCTGGACCTGCGCGGCAAGTCCGGCGCCCAGAAGGTCGAGGTCGACGCCAATGGCCGCCAGGTGCGCGAGGACCGCGAGGGCGACATCGCGGCCACGCCCGGCAAGGTCATCGAGCTGACCCTGGACGTCGACGTCCAGCTGCGCGCCGAGGAGGTGTTCGGGTCCGAGAGCGGCGCGGCGGTGGTGATGGACTGCCGCACCGGCGACATCCTGTGCATGTACTCAGGACCCAGCTTCGACGCGAACAAGTTCGTGCGCGGCCTGACGGGCGCCGAGTATCGGGCGCTGGCCACCTATGAGCGCAAGCCGCTGTTCAACAAGGCGCTGACCGCCACCTATCCGCCGGGGTCGACGTTCAAGCCTATCGTGGCCCTCGCCGCGCTGGAGAATGGCTACGATCCGGCCACGGTCCACGTCTGCGGCAAGTCATGGCCGTGGGGCGGTCGGGTCTGGCACTGCGACGAGGCCCACGGCGCGCTGGACCTGAAGGGCGCCATCGCCAAGTCCTGCGACATCTATTTCTATCAGTGCGCCCTCTCCGTCGGCCCCGACAGGATCGCCGAAACCGCGCGCAAGTTCGGCCTCGGCGAGATCTTCGACATCGGCATTCCGGGCCAGAAAGCCGGGCTCGTCCCCGACCGCGCCTACAAGAAGCGCCAGTTCCCCAAGGATCCGGTGTGGCACCCGGGCGAGACGCCCAGCATGGGCATCGGCCAGGGCTACACCCACCTCAACCCGTTGCAGCTCTGCGTCCAGGCCTCGCGCATCGCCAATGGCCAGAAGGCCCTGCACCCGCGTCTGGTGCGCTCGATTGGCGGGGTCGAGCAGAAGTCCGGCGCCGCCTGGGGCGACCTGCCGGTCGACAAGGGTCACCTGCAGTTCGTCCGCGATTCAATGGCCGCCGTCACCACGACCGGAACCGCCGCCAAGTTCGGCGACCTGGGCCTGGGGACCGTTCGCATGGCGGGCAAGACCGGTACGGCCCAGGCCTACACCTACGCCGGCGGCCACGGGGTCCACGGCAACCAGGGCGAATGGAAACTGCGGGACCACGCCTGGTTCATCGCCTTCGCGCCGATCGACGAGCCGCGTTACGCCATGAGCGTGCTGGTCGAGCATGGCGGCTTCGGGGCCCAGGCCGCGGCGCCCAAGGCCCGGGAGATCATGCGCACGGTCCTGCTCAAGGACGCCGAGATCATGGCCCGGGTGCAGAAACCGACGCCGATGCCCGACCTGCCGCCGGAGACCCGGTCCGACGACGACCTTCCGGACGCGCCCGACCCCGCACCGACCCCGCCGCCTGCCATCGGACGCCCCACATGACCGTCTCGGCCCTGACCCGTCCGGGCGAACGCGACCGGCTGATCGTCAAGCTGGCGGAGATCGACTGGGTCTTCGTGCTGGTCATGACCCTGATCGCCGGGGCCGGCGGGCTGATGCTGTTCTCGATCGCCGGCTCGTCGTGGATGCCCTGGGCCGCGCCGCATCTTATCCGCTATGGGCTCTGCCTGGGCCTGATGCTGATCCTGGCGCTGGTCGACATCCGCGTCTGGTTCGCGCTGGCCTATCCGCTCTACGGCATCGGCGTGCTGTTGCTGCTGGCGGTGGACGTGGTCGGCCAGACCCGGCTGGGCGCCCAGCGCTGGCTGGGGGTCGGCGCCTTCAGCTTCCAGCCGTCGGAGGTGATGAAGATCGGCATCGTGCTGGCGCTGGCGCGGCTCTACCACGGCGCCTCGGCGCAGCGCGCGCGGCTCTCGTGGTGGCTGCTGATCCCGGCGGGGATGATCGCGGTCCCGGTCCTGCTGGTGGCCAAGGAGCCGGACCTGGGCACCGCCATGCTGATCGCGCTGACCGGGGCGGTGATGGTGGTGCTGGCGGGCCTGTCGTGGCGGATCATCGCGGCCGGGGTGATCGGGGTGCTGGCCGTGGCGCCGCCGTTCTTCTTCTTCGTGATGCACGATTACCAGCGCGATCGGATCATGACCTTCCTGCATCCGGAGAACGACCCGTCCGGCTCGGGCTATCACATCCTGCAGTCGATGATCGCGCTGGGGTCCGGCGGACTGCTGGGCAAGGGCTATGGCCTGGGCTCGCAGAGCCAGCTCAACTTCCTGCCCGAGAAGCAGACCGACTTCATCTTCGCCACCCTGGCCGAGGAGTTCGGCTTCGTGGGCTGCGTCTCCCTGCTGATCCTCTACGGCGCGGCGATCTTCATGGCGTTGCGCGCGTCGTACCTCAGCCACAGTCATTTCGGCCGGCTGGCCGCCGCCGGCGTCACCGCCACCTTCGCCCTCTATGTGATGATCAACGGCGCCATGGTGATGGGCCTGGCCCCGGTGGTCGGCGTGCCGATGCCGATGCTCAGCTACGGCGGTACCGTGATGCTGACGGTGATGGTCGGCTTCGGCCTGGTCCAGTCCGTCCGCGTCCACCGCTACGCCGAGGTGACCAGCGGCAAGGGGACGTTCGTCTAGAGCGCGTCAGGGGAAAGTGGATCCCGGTTTCGCCGCCCGACGCGCTCTAATTCAAAGAGTTAGAGCCCTTTTTATCTGGTTCAAGTGACTCCACTTGAACCAGAACGGCTCTCGTTGTCCGCATCACGCATCTGATGCATGATGCGTGATGCGAACGACACTGGCGATAGACGACGACGTGCTTGAGGCCGCCAGGTTCATGGCTGAGGTCCAGAAGCGAACGCTGGGAGAGGTAATCTCCGATCTGGTCCGCCGCGCATTAGCGCCTCCCGTGCAGGCCGAACCTCAATACCGGAACGGCATCCTGTTGCTGCCCAGGGTCGAGGGTAGCCCACCGACCACGCTTGAGATGATCAAGCGGATCGATGAAGAGACGCCGTGACCTATCTGCTGGATGTCAGTGTGCTCATTGCCCTGCTTGATGCGGGACACATCCAACATATCAAGACCCAAGAGTGGTTCGGCAAGACGGGGCGGCACGACTTCGCCACCAGTCCAATCGTCGAAAACGGCGCGCTGCGGATTCTGGGCAATCCACGTTACCCCGGGTCGCCCGGTTCGCCAGCAGCTGTCGTTCCCTCGCTGGCGACCCTGAGGGCGTTGGGCGGACATAGCTTCTGGCCTGATGATCTAAGCCTGTTGGACAGCCAGCATGTTGACTGCGACAAGCTGCTGGCCGCGGGACAGGTCACGGACACCTACCTCCTGACCTTGGCGGTCTCGCGCGGGGGCCGCCTCGCCACACTTGACCGCAGGCTCGCGACCGACGCCGTCGCCGGCGGCCGCGCCGCCCTTGATATCGTTGGCTAAACCCTCAGCGCCTGGTCCGTCGCCCGCACCAGGGCGTCGACGATCCCTGGCTCAGTGGAGGCGTGGCCGGCGTCCCAGACGACCTCGAAGCGGACCTGAGGCCAGGCGGTCTTGAGGCGCCACGCGCTCTCCATCGGGGTGACAACGTCGAAGCGGCCCTGGACGATCCAGCCCGGAATCTTCGCCAGCTTGTCGGCATTCTGGACCAGCCAATCGGGGACCGGGAAGAAGCCGCCGTTGACGAAGAAGTGGCACTCTATGCGGGCGAAGGCGATGGCGAAGTCGATCTCGTTGAACTTCGAGGGCCGGGCTTCCGGGCCACGGATCGAGATCGTGTCGCCCTCCCACTGGCTCCAGGCGGCCGCGGCCTCGGCCTGGACGCGGCGGTCCGGGTGGGTCAGGCGCTTATGGTAGGCGGGCATCATGTCGCCGCGCTCAGCTTCCGGGATCGGCGCGCAGAACCGGGCCCAGGCGTCGGGGAACATCATCGAGGCGCCGTCCTGATAGAACCAGCGCAGCTCGCGCTCGGTCAGCAGGAAGATGCCGCGCAGCACTAGGCTCTCGACCCGTTCGGGATGCAGAATCGCGTAGGCCAGCGCCAGGGTGGAGCCCCAGGAGCCGCCGAACACGCACCACTTCTCGACGCCCAGGTGCTCGCGCAGGCGCTCGATGTCCTCGATCAGCGACCAGGTGGTGTTGTCTTCTAGGCTGGCGTTGGGGCGGCTCTTGCCGCAGCCGCGCTGGTCGAACAGCGCCATCCGCCACTTCGCCGGGTCGAAGAACCGTCGCATGGTGGGGTTGATCGCCCCGCCCGGGCCGCCGTGCAGGATCACGCACGGCTTGCCGTTCGGATTGCCGCACTCCTCGTAGAAGATCTCGTGCGGCCCGCCCGTCGCCAGCCAGCCGCTGGCGAACGGTTCGTTGTCGGCAAACAGCCCCCGGCGGTTCTGTCCGGAGGATACGGCAGGCGCGGGGGTGGTGCGTTCCATGGCGGCCTTTTACGTCGGGAAGCGCCTGTCCAGCCAGTCCAGGATGAGGCGGTTCACTTCTGCCGGTTTCTCCTGCTGCGTCCAGTGCCCCGATCCGCGCACCAGGTGGGTTTCCAGGTCACCGATGAAGCCCGGCATGTGCTCGGCCGCCGACGGAGGCAGGACCGCGTCCAGTTCGGCGGTGATCATCAGGCAGGCGATGCCGTCGATCCGGGTTGGCAGGGTCTCGGCCCGTTCCCAATTGCGGGTGAAGTTGCGGTACCAGTTGATCGGGCCCGTGAAGCCGCCGGCCTCGAAGGCCTGGACGAACACCGCCAGTTCCTCCGGGCTCAGCAGCTGGTCGCCGCCGGTCTTGCCGTCCCAGCCGTTCAGAAGGTCCTTGAACGCGAAGGTGGAGCCCGAGGCGCTGGGCTCGGCGGCCGCGGCCAGGGCGGCCGGCTTGCGCATGAAGAAGCTCATGGTCTTGTGCACGTCGGCGCCCAGCACGGCGTCAGCCTCGCCGGGGGTCTGGAACCAGACGATGTACATGTCCGGCCCGAAGCGGTTGCGCATGATCGCGATGGGGTCGGCCGGCGCGCGCGGCATGAAGGGGGTATTGAGCCCGATCACGCCGGCCACCCGGTCGGGATGCAGAAGGGGCGCCTGCCAGACGACGATGCCGCCCCAGTCGTGGCCGCAGAAGATCGCCTTCTCCACGCCCAGGTGGTCGAGCAGGCCGGTCATGTCGCCGGTCAGCTGCTCGATGTCGTAGTTCGTGACGCCATCCGGCTTGGCGGAGCGGCCATAGCCCCGCTGGTCGGGCGCGATCACCCAGCGGCCGGCGTCGGCCAGCGCCTTGATCTGGTGGCGCCACGAGAAAGCCAGCTCGGGGAAGCCGTGGCAGAGCACGATCGGCACGCCTTGGCGCGGCCCGGCCTCATAATAGGCCAGATCGACGCCGTTCACCGCCGCCCGTTTGACAGGCGGCATCATGGTCTCAAGCGCAGACATGACAGCGTCCCCTTTCCCTTATCCGTGCGGACCAGTAGGGCATGGCTACCGTGACGTCCGCCAACGAGTCTTCCGCCGCGCCCCCGTCCACGCCGTGGGGCCTCGTGATCCTGTTGGGGTCGCTCACCGCCATGGGTCCGCTGGCGATCGACATGTATCTGTCGAGCCTGCCGGCGATCGGGCGGTCGCTGCACGCCAGTCCCGCCCAAACCCAGGGCACCGTGGCGGCGTTCCTCGCCGGGATGGGGATCGGCCAGGTGTTCTACGGCCCGGCTTCCGATCGCTCGGGGCGTCGCGCGCCGATCCTGCTGGGGGTGGCGATCTTCACGGTGGCCTCGGCCGGCTGCGCGCTGGCGACCACCCCGGAGTGGCTGCTGGTCGCGCGCTTCATCCAGGCGCTGGGGGCCTGCGCCGGGGGCGTGGTCTCCCGCGCCGTGGTCCGCGACCGGTTCGGCCATACCGAGACCGCGCGAATGCTCAGCCTGATGATGCTGATCATGGGGCTGGCGCCGATCCTGGCGCCGCTGCTGGGCAGCGCCTTGCTGACCTTCGGCGGCTGGCGGCTGAACTTCTGGTTCATGACCGCCTTCGGCGTGGCGGTCGGGCTGGCGGCGCTGCTGCGGATGCAGGAGTCCCGCTCGGCGGCGACGACGCTGCAGGCCAGCCAGGAGAACCCGTTCCAGTCCTATCTGGCGATCCTGCGCGAGCGGCGGCTGATCGGCTATGCGCTGTCGGGCGCACTCAACGGGGCGACGCTGTTCACCTATCTCTCGTCGTCGCCGGACCTGTTGATGGGGACCTATGGCGTGTCGGTGGGCCTGTTCCCCTGGCTGTTCGGCCTGAACGCGGTCGGGATCATCGGCGGCAACCAGGTCAACCGCTTCGTCCTGCGCCACTTCACTCCCGACCAGGTGCTGGCGCGCTCCAGCCTCGTGGCGCTTGGGGTCGGGGTGCTGATCGCCATCGCCGCCTTCACCGGATTGAGCGGACCCTGGACCATCCTGCCGTTGCTGTTCCTGCTGCTGTCGAGCTACGGCTTCGTGCAGGGCAACACCATGGCCGGAGCGCTGAACGTCGATCCGCTGCGGGCCGGCGCCATCTCGGCGCTGATGGGCTCGGTGTCGTTCGGGGCCGGGGCGCTGGCGTCGCTGCTGGCCGGCGTGCTGCATGACGGGACGCCCCGGCCGATGGCGGCGGTGATGCTGATCGCCCTGATCGGCTCGGCCCTCTGCCTGCACGGCCTGGCCCTGCCGAAGCGCGCTCAGGCCTGACGCACGCCGGCGGCGGCCCAGGCCAGCACGCCCCAGCCGGCCAGGAAGGCCAGGCCGCCGATCGGGGTGATGGCGCCGAACCAGCGCGGCGCGCCCAGGCCCATGGCGTAGAGCGAGCCGGAGAAGATCAGCACGCCGGCCAGGAACAGCGGGGCCGCCAGGGCCGCCCGGGTCCCGCCCATCTGCCAGACCACGGCACAGGCGAACACCGCCAGGGCATGGGCCAGGCCGTATTCCGCCCCGGTCCGCAGCCAGCCCTGCAGCTTGGGATCGGTCACCCCGTGGGCGGCGAAGGCCCCGAACCCCACCGAGGCGAAGCCGGCCAGGGCGGCCAGGATCATCCAGAGCCGCATCAGCCCCAGACCTGCGGCCGCCGGTCCTTCCACGGCGCTTCCTTCTCCAGCTGGCCGGCCAGGCGGAAGAGGGTGGCCTCGTCGGCGTACTTCGAGGTGAACATCATGCCGATCGGCAGGCCGTTCGCGCTCATCTCCAGCGGCAGGCTGAGCGAGGGCTGGCCGGAGTAGTTGAACGGCGGGGTGAAGGGATAGGTGCGGCCCTGGCGCTTGTTCACTTCGCGCGGTTCCAGGTTCACCGGGTCTATGAAGCCGATCTCCGGCGCCGGCGTGCCCATCACCGGGCAGAGGTAGACGTCGATGTCCTCGAAGGCCGCCAGCGTCTTGAAGTTCAGCATCCGGGTTTCCTGCAGCGAGCGCATGACCGCGGCGCCCTCCTGCCGGCGGCCGCCCTTCAGCAGGGCCCAGGTCAACGGCTCCAGCTCGTCGGCCTCGGGCTCGCGGCCCACCTCCTCGATCAGCCGCGCCAGGCCGGCCGCGAAATTGGCCCCGGCGGCGGGGCCGCGCGAGGCGTAGAGGGCGCGGTAGTCGATGCCCAGGCCGCGTTCGATCACCTCGTGGCCCAGCCCCTTCAGCAAGGCCGCGGTGCGTTCCAGCGCCGCCTGGATCTCCGGGTCGATCGGCCGGCCGTTGGGGGTCTCCGACGACCAGGCGATCCGCAGCCTGCCCGGGCTGGCCTCGACCTCCTGGGCATAGGGCCGGGCCTTGGGCGGGGGCGGGTAGGGCGCGCCCGGCGCGGCATAGCCGGTGGCGTCCAGCATCACGGCGGAGTCGCGCACCGTGCGGCTGACGATGTGGTCGACGACGTTGCCCAGGGCGTAGTCATACCCGTCGGGCAGGTTGGGGTTGCGGTCACGGGTGACCTTCAGGCCCACCAGGCCGCAGCAGGCGGCGGGGATGCGGATCGAGCCCAGGCCGTCGGAGGCATGCGCCATCGGCACGATCCCCGCCGCCACCGCCGCGGCCGAGCCGCCCGACGAGCCCCCGGCGATGTGCGCGGGGTTCCAGGGGTTGCGGCAGGGGCCCAGGTGGGCGCTCTCGGTGGTGCCGGTGATGCCGTATTCCGGGGTGTTGGTCTTGCCCAGCGCCACGACGCCGCAGGCGCGGTAGCGGGCGGTGAGGCCGCCGTCCTCGGTGTCGACGATCCCCGCGGCGAACTTGCTGCCGGAGGTCCGCGGCCAGCCGGCCACCGGCATGCCCAGGTCCTTGATCAGGAACGGCACGCCCTTGAAGGGCCCGTCGGGCAGGGCGCCGGCGGCCTCGCGCCGGGCGTCGTCATAGCCCTTGAAGACTACGGCGTTGAGGGCCGGGTTGTGGCGCTCGATGCGGGCGATCGCCGCCTCGACCAGCTCGGCCGGCGTCACCTGCCCCTTGGCCACCAGGCCGGCCAGGCCGACGCCGTCGTACTCAGAATAGTCGTCCATCAGCGGGCTCCGGCGGAAAGGAAGGCGAGTTTCTCGACCGGCGCCAGGTCGCGCACCTGGCGCTTCAGGACCCCGAAGGCGCCCTCGGCCGCGTCCAGCGCGCCGTCGATGTCGGCCTCGGTCATGGCGGCGCAGAGGAACATGTTGTGCCAGGGGTGCACATAGACCCCGCGCGACAGCATCTCCGACGAGAAGCAGAAGCCCTTGCGCAGGTCCGGGTCGTCGTCGAACAGGAACAGCGGCATGACGCCGGGTCCGGTCTGGCGGAAGCCGAAGCCGGCCGCCTTCGAGCGTTCGTCGAGGCCGGCGCGCAGCCGTTCGCCCAGCGCGGTGATGCGTTCCAGATAATCGGTCTCGCGGATCAGCCGCAGGGTCTCCAGCGCCGCGGCCATGGTCGCCGCCTGGTACCAGAACGAGCCGGTGACATAGATCGAGGCGGCCGCCTTGCGGGCCACGTCGCTCCCCAGCATCACCGACAGCGGATGGCCGTTGGCCAGGCACTTGCCCCAGGTGGAGAGGTCGGGCTGCACGCCCAGCCGGCTCCAGGAACAGTCGCGCACCAACCGGAAACCGGCGCGCACGTCGTCCACCACCAGCAGGGCGCCGGTCCGGTCGCAGAGCTCGCGGGCGCGGCGCGCATAGGCCGGGTCGGGGTCGGCCTGGTCGATGAAGGCGTCATGCTTGAACGGGGCGGCGAAGATGGCGGCCAGGTCGTCGCCGGCCTGCGCGACCGCGGCCTCCAGGCTGGCCACGTCGTTGTAGTCGCAGAGGATCTGGTGGGCCCGGTCGCTGTCGATGGTCCCCGAAGGCCGCGGCACGCACCAGGGCGCCGCGCCATGATAGGCGCCCTTGGCCCGCACCACGGTCTTGCGCCGGGTGTGGGCGCGCGCGGTGGTCAGCGCCATGGTGGTGGCGTCGGTGCCGTTCTTGCAGAAGATCGCCCAGTCGGCGTGGGTGACCATGCCGGTCAGCGCCTCGGCCAGCTCGACCATCAGGGCGGTGGGGCCGGTCATCGTGTCGCCCAGGCCCAGCTGGCGCACATAGGCCGCGTCGATCTCCGGCTGGCCATAGCCGAACAGGTTCGGCCCATAGGCGCACATGAAGTCCAGGTAGCGCCGGCCGTCGACGTCCCAGATGTGGGCGCCGTCGCCGCGTTCGAAGAACTGTGGATAGTCGTCGGGCAGCAGGCCCACCGACTGGTGGCCGTACATGCCGCCCGGGATCACCCTGGCGGCGCGCTCGCGCAGATCGCGGTCCCGGCTGTTCGTCTGGGCCATCCGGCCTCTCCCTTATCGGCGTTCAGGAGACCTTAGCCGCGCCCACGGCCCCGTCCAACGCCTGCCTTGCGCCGGCGGAGTCAGCCGGAGGCGCGCCGGGGCGTGTCGGCCGCCCATGGCGGGGGCGGCGGAGTTGTCAGGTGCTCGGCGCCGGGCGGGCGCCCTGGCGGGATGAAGCGAGCGGGGCGTCATCGGACTGGCCTTCGCGGAAGCCGCAGAGCTTGTGGGCGTGGCGCGCTGGAAATTCGGTCTGCGGCGAACGCACACACAGCCACAAGCGCGCTATCGCAATGCCATCGCCCCTTCTTGAAACGCGCGCCATAGAGCCGGGCCGGAGGCCTCACTCCGCGTCCTAGATCAGCATGAGCAGGCCCAGCGCATAGCTGCGGTAGACGCGGCCCGGGCGCGCCATGGGCACGGCAGGCGCCGCTGAGACGGTCATGGCTGGTCCTCCCGCCGTCTTCGACCCGCCTTCGTGGCGGTTGTCGGACCACGTTATGGGGGGCGCGAGGCGAGTCAACGCCGCCGCCACGGAAGGCGGCGCGAGGGGCCGTCAGCGCACCGAAATGGTCACCGAAATGATGGCTGACGCTCGAAGAGGCGTTCTCACACCCGACGGGGGAGGCACTCGCGGCGCGACTCCTGTAGAGCCGGCGCAGATGTCGCTGCCGATCCGCCTGGGCCTGTTCTATTCGGCGATCTTTGTCGGGACGGGGGCCAGTTCGCCCTACATGCCGGTGTGGTTCGCGCACCATGGGCTGTCGGGCGCGCAGATCGGGCTGATCCTGTCGCTGCCGCTGATGGCGCGGACCCTGACCGCGCCGCTGATGGCGGTGTGGGCCGACAGCTTCCGGCTGCGGCGCACGGCGCTGATCTTCATGGCCCTGGCGGTGGCGGCGGCCTATGCGCTGATGGCGCTGCCGCTGGGGTTCGGCGGCTGGGCGGTGGTGTGGTTCGCGGGCTCGGCGACCTTCACGACCCTGCCGCCGCTGGCCGACGTGCTGGTGCTGAACCGGGCGCGGCGCGACGGGTTCAACTTCGGCTGGCCGCGGGGCATGGGCTCGGTGGCGTTCATGGTCGCCAATATCAGCGTCGGCGCGCTGCTGACCTGGGGCTCGCCCGAGGTGGTGCTGGTGTGGATGACCGCCGCGGTGGCGCTGACGGCGCTGGGGGCGCGGCTGCTGCTGCCGCCCGACCCGGTGCACGAGGCGGGCGAGGCGGCGGCGCTGAAGGACCGGCTCGCCGGCCTGGGGGAGTTGCTGAAAGACCCCGGCTTCATGACCGCCGCGGTCGCCTGCGGCCTGATCCAGTCGGCGCATGCCTTCTATTACGGCTTCTCCACCCTGGCCTGGAAGCAGCAGGGGTTTCCCGAGAGCCTGACCGGGATGCTGTGGGCGGTGGGCGTGGCCGCTGAGGTCGGGTTCATGTGGTTCCTGGAGCCGTGGCGCCGCCGGATGGGGCCGCGCAACCTGCTGGTGCTGGGCGGGGCGGCGGCGGCGATCCGCTGGACGGCCTTCGCCTTCAGCCCGCCGCTTTGGCTGGTGTTCCCGCTGCAGGCGCTGCATTTCCTGAGCTATGCCGCGACGTTCCTGGCCTCGCTGCAGCTGGCCGAGAAGCTGTCCAGTCCGCGCAACGCCTCGGCGGCCCAGACGGTCACCTCGGCGCTGTCCGGCGGCGTCCTGATGGGCCTGGCGACCCTGGCGTCGGGGCCGCTGTTCGACCGCTTCGGCGCGCGGGGCTACCTGCTGATGACGGCGATGTGCGTGGTGGGCCTGCTGGGCGCCCTGCGGCTGTACAGCGTCAAGCGGCTCGACCCGGCCTAGGTCGCCCCTGACGTGAGGGCACGGTTGCGGCGGCGTCCCGGGGCGCCGATGATGGCGCAAACGGAGGAGATACCATGCGCGCCCTCAACGTCGCCGCCCCCTGGGGATTTGACGCCATCCAGGTGGTTGACAAGCCCGACCCGACGCCGGGCCCGGGCGAGGTGCTGGTCCGCATGAAGGCGGTGTCGCTGAACTATCGCGACCTGTTGATGGTGCAGGGCATGTACGGCCGCGCGCCGACCTCCTCCGGCGACGTGATCACCCCGTTCTCCGACGGCTGCGGCGTGGTCGAGGCGGTGGGCGTGGGTGTCACCCGCGTCAAGCCGGGCGACCGGGTGGCGACGCTGTTCTTCCAGGGCTGGATCTCCGGGCCGGCGACCCTGGAGAAGGCCGGGACGGCGCTGGGCTTCCCGATCCCCGGGGCGGGGGCGGAGCTGCAGACGTTCAATCAGGACGGAGTGTCCAAGGTCCCCGACTTCCTGAGCGACCAGCAGGTGGCGACCCTGCCGTGCGCGGCGCTGACGGCGTGGCGGGCGCTGTTCGAGGACGCCGACCTGCAGCCGGGCGACACGGTGGTGCTGCAGGGCACCGGCGGGGTCTCGGTGTTCGGCCTGCAGTTCGCCCATGCGGCGGGCCTGCGCACCCTGATCACCTCCTCGTCCGACGAGAAGCTGGCGCGGGCCAAGGCGCTGGGGGCCGATCACCTGGTCAACTACAAGACCACGCCGGACTGGGCCGGCCCGGTGCGCACGGCGACCGGCGGTCGGGGCGCGGACTTCATCATGGAGGTCGGCGGCGGCGGCACCATCCAGCAGAGCATGCGCGCCATCCGCATCGGCGGGCACATCTCGATCATCGGGATCGTCGCCGGCGCCGGCGACGCGTTCAACCCCGCCGCCCTGATCGGCAACGCCGCCAAGCTGCAGGGCGTCTTCGTCGGCTCGCGCGACATGTTCGAGGCGATGTGCCGGGCGATCGAGTTGCACAACATCCAGCCGGTGGTCGACAAGGTGTTCCCGTTCACCGAGGTCAAGGCGGCCTTCGCGGCGATGGCCGCAGGCGAGCATTTCGGTAAGATCGTGCTGGAATTCTGAGGAGACCACCATGCAGACCAAGGGGATCAACCATCTGGCGCTCGTCTGCCGGGACATGGCCGAGACGGTCGCGTTCTACACCGGGGCGCTGGGCATGCCGCTGGTGAAGACCGTGGCGCTGCCGGACGGCGGGCAGCACTTCTTCTTCGACTGCGGCGGCAGCTCGCTGCTGGCGTTCTTCTGGTGGCCCGACTCGCCGCCGGAGGCGCCGGGGATCGCCTCGGTGAAGGCCTTCCCGACAGAGCCCAAGACGGCGGTGGGCTCGATGAACCACGTCGCCTTCCACCTGGACGAGAGCGAGCTGGAGGCCTCGGTGGCGCGGCTGCAGGCGGCCGGGGTGCATGTCTCGGTGCCGATGGTGGTGAACCACGACGACAGCCCGATGGGCGTGGCGCGCGACCTGCACGAGGGCGTGTGGGTCCGCTCGGTCTACTTCCGCGATCCGAACGGCATCATGCTGGAATACGCCGCGGTGCTGCGCGACTTCCGGCCCGACGACGTGGCGCATGAGCCGGCGCGGGCGGTGGAGCTGGCTGTCGCCTGAGGCTGGACGCCAGGCCTTCCCTCCTCTGCCCATCATCCCCGGGACAAGCCGGAGATGGCGATCTTTTGAGGGTGGTCCGTTCTTGTGTTGACGGACGCACCGGCATCCTCCGACCCTCCGGCCCAACAATCCGAGGAGGACGCCATGGCCTATGAATTCATCAAGGTGGAGCGGGACGGGCCGGTCACGACCTTCACGCTGAACCGGCCGGAGGTGATGAATGCCCTGCATTCGCCGGCCCACTTCGAGATGCACGAGGCGGTCGACGCCTTCGCCGCCGATCCCGACCAGTGGGTGGGCATCGTCACCGGGGCTGGCGAGCGGGCGTTCTCGGCCGGCAACGACCTCAAGCACCAGGCGACCGGCGGCAAGATGGGTTCGCCGCCGTCAGGGTTCGCGGGCCTGACCTCGCGGTTCGACCTGGCCAAGCCGCTGATCGCCGCCGTGAACGGGGTGGCCATGGGCGGCGGGTTCGAGATCGCGCTGGCCTGCGACATTATCGTGGCGGCGGACACGGCGGTGTTCGCCCTGCCGGAGCCGCGGGTCGGGCTGGCGGCGCTGGCCGGCGGCCTGCACCGGCTGCCGCGCGCCATCGGGACCAAGCAGGCCATGGGCATGATCCTGACCGCGCGACGGGTCTCCGCCGCCGAGGGCAAGGAACTGGGCTTCGTCCACGAGGTGACCGCGCCCCAGGACCTGATGCGCGCCGCCCATGCGCTCGCCAAGCAGATCTGCGAACTGGGCCCGATGTCGATCCGGGCCTCCAAGGAGGCGGTCTACAGGGGCCTGGACGAGCCCAGCCTTGAGGCGGCGCTGAAGGGCCAGAACCGCTATCCGGCGGTGGCGGCGCTCTATACCTCCGAGGACTTCAAGGAGGGGCCGCTGGCCTTCTCGCAGAAGCGCGCACCGAACTGGCAGGGGCGGTAAGGGGCGTACTGCCTATCCTTCTTTGGCTGAGCGCCGTTCCTCTCCCGCCTCCGGCGGGAAAGGAACGGCAGCGTAGAGGTATTGGAACAAAACGGCAACGATGACCCCTTGCCGCACTGCACCAATCCCGGCACATTCGTGCGGAAGCTCGCGGGGACGGCATGGTGGATCTGGACGCGTTGGGCGGGGTGGCGACGGGCGGGCTGATCGCGTCGCAGTTCGAGAAGCCGACGGGCGAGGCGGGCGAGCACCACACCGAGTGCGCCGACTGCGGGACCGAGACGGTCGGGCGGTTCTGCCACAACTGCGGCAACCCCAGCCACGTCCACCGCACCCTGCTGCACCTGGGCGAGGAGCTGCTGCACGGGGTGATGCACTTCGACAGCCGCACCTGGCGGACATTGCCGCTGCTGGCGTTCCGGCCCGGCCGGCTGACCCGCGAATGGGTGATGGGCAAGCGGACGCGCTACGTCTCGCCGCTGGCGCTGTTCCTGTTCACGATCTTCGTGATGTTCATGGCGATCAGCTACCTGCCGAAGCCGAAGGAAAACGTCGTCGAGCAGCAGGCGGTGGCGGCGGCCAAGCTGGCCAAGCGCAACACCGACGTGGCCAACGCCAAGGCAGCGCTGGCCAAAGCCAGGACGCCGGAGGCGCAGGAGGACGCGCAGAGCGCGCTGACGGAGGCGCAGGGCGAGGCGGTCGACGCGGCCACCGATCTCCGCGACGCCCGGCGCGACGTCGTCCAGGTGACGACCGGAGCCAAGGCGCCGGGCGACAGGACGGCGGGCGACAAGGTGGTCGTCGCGACCGACTGGAAGAAGGAGTTGGCCAAGCAGACCGTCGGCAAGAACGGCTTCAGCACCGGCAACGCGAAGCTGGACGAGAAGCTGCAGGAGAAGCTCGACAACCCCGAACTGGCGATCTTCAAGCTGCAGCAGGCGTTCTACAAATTCTCCTTTCTGCTGGCGCCCATCTCGATCCCGTTCGTGGCCCTGCTGTTCCTGTGGAAGAAGGGGTTCACGCTCTACGACCACGGGGTCTTCGTGCTTTATTCGATCACCTTCATGTCGCTGCTGGTGATGGTCCTGGCGGTGGCCACCCGGATCGGCGGGATGGTGGCGGGCCTGACGTGGTTGGCGGCGTGGGCCATCGTGCCGGCGCACATGTTCTTCCAACTGAAGGGCGCCTACGGGCTGAAGACCGGCTCGGCGCTGTGGCGCACCGTCTTCCTGATGATCTTCTCCGTCGTGGCGCTGCTGCTGTTCATCGCCGCCATCCTGTGGTTCGAGACCCAGGTCTGAAGTTGACGCGGGCGTCACTCTTGCCGGGGCGGCGCGGCTGGGTCAGTGTCCCGCCGATTTAGCGGTGCAGGGACGAGACGCGTGGACCGATACGACTACATCATCATCGGCGCCGGCTCGGCGGGCTGCGTGCTGGCCAACCGGCTGAGCGAGGACGGGACCAAGCGCGTCCTGCTGCTGGAGGCCGGGGGCAAGGACAAGTCGCTGATGGTCCGGATGCCGGCCGGGGTCGGCGCGCTGATCGGCAAGCCGGGCCCCTACAACTGGGGCTTCTGGACTGAGGCCGAGCCCAACCTGGAGGACCGCAAGCTGTGGTGGCCGCGGGGCAAGGGCTGGGGCGGGTCGTCGTCGATCAACGGCATGATCTACATCCGCGGCCACGCGCGCGACTACGACCAGTGGCGCCAGATGGGGCTGGGCGGCTGGGGCTATGCCGATGTGCTGCCCTACTTCAAGCGCTCGGAGGCGCTGGAAGGCGGCGGCGACGCCTGGCACGGCGGCGACGGGCCGCTGAAGGTCTCCAAGGCCGCGTCGCCGAACCCGATCTACAGCGCGGTCATCGAGGCCGGCGGCGAGGCCGGCTTCCCGCTGACCAAGGATTTCAACGGTTTCCAGCAGGAGGGCTGGGGCCCGTACCAGTTGACCATCCACGACGGCGAGCGCTGGAGCGCGGCGCGGGGCTATCTGCACCCCGTGCTGACCCGCCCGAACCTGACCACCCTGACCGGCGCGCGGACCACCCGGATCGTGGTGGAGAACGGACGGGCGACCGGGGTCGAGATCTTCGAGGAGGCGACAAAGGCCCGCCGCGTGGTCCACGCCGACGCCGAGGTGCTGCTGTGCGCCGGCGCGGTGCAGTCGCCACAGATCCTGCAGCTGTCCGGCATCGGCGATCCGGAGGAACTGGGCCGCCATGGCATCGCGGTCGTGCACGAACTGAAGGGCGTCGGCGCCAACCTGCAGGACCATCTCGACGTCTGCCTGTCCTGGGCGTGTCCGCAGCCGATCACGCTCTATTCGCTGCGCAAGGGCCTGATCAAGACCCTGGGCATCGGGCTCAACTACCTGCTGTTCAAGAAGGGGCTGGGCCGCATCCAGGGACTGGAGAGCGGCGCCTTCCTGCGCTCGCGGCCCGACCTGGACCGGCCCGACCTGCAGATCCACACGGTGCTGGCGATCATGCAGGACCACGGCAAGGTGCAGGTGGAGAAGGACGGCTTCACCTTCCACGTCTGTCAGTTGCGGCCCGAGAGCCGCGGGCGGGTGGGGCTGAAGTCCGCCGACCCGATGGACGATCCGGCCATCTTCGCCAACTACCTCGCGACCGAGGAGGATCGCCGGGCCCTGCGCGAGGGCGTGAAGATGATGCGCGAGGTGGCGAAGCAGCCGGCGCTGAAGCCCTACATCAGCGAGGAATTCGCGCCCGGCGAGGCCGTGCAGACCGACGCCGAGATCGACGCCTGGATCCGCCGCACCTCGGAGACCATCTATCATCCGGTCGGCACCTGCCGGATGGGCGTGGCGGGCGATCCCATGGCGGTGGTCGACGGCGAGTGCCGCGTGCAGGGGCTCTCCGGCCTGCGGGTCGTCGACGCCTCGGTCATGCCGACCCTGGTGGGGGGCAACACCAATGCGCCGACCATCATGATCGCCGAGAAGATCTCCGACGTCATCCGGGGTCGGGCGGCCCTGCCGGCCGACGAGGCGCCGGTGTACGAGGCGGGCCAGAAGGCGGCGTGAGGTTTCCCTCCCCTTTATGGGGAGGATCGACTCGCCGAAGGCGAGCGGGGTGGGGAATGGGGGTTCAAGCTCACTGTCCGGTCGTGAGTTCCCCACCCGGCTTGCCCTCGGCAAGCTGTCCCTCCCCATAAGGGGAGGGAAACGATGCTCAGTCGACCGGCTTGACCTCCGGCTGGATGACGATTCGGTAGGCGGCTTCGGGCTTCAGCCAGACCTGAGCGGCGTGTTTGACGTCGGCGGCGGTGACCCGTTCGGTGCCGGGGACGATCTGGCGGATCACGTCGAGGCGGCGCGGGTCGGCCTGGGCGCCGGAGAGCTCGCCGACCCAGTAGCCGTTGGTCAGCTGCGCCTTCTCCAGGCCCTCTATGCGCGGCTTCTTGGCGCGGGCCAGTTCGTCGGCGCCGACCTCGTTGAGGGTCAGGTCGCGGGCGATCTTCAGGGTGTCGGCGAAGAAGCCGGGCAGCTTCTCCGGCGGCACCTCGACGTTGGCGGCGATGTAGCCCCAGCCGCTCCAGACCAGGCTGTGCTGGGAGCCGACGTCGGGGGAATAGGTGGCGCCCTGGGCCTCGCGCAGTTCGTCGGTGAGGCGCAGCTTCATCACCTCGCGCAGGATCGCGGTGTCGCGGGCCAGCTGCGGGTTGACCCAGTAGTCGGTGGTGCCCCAGCCGATGTAGCCGATGGCCTGGTCGGCGCGGCCCTTGTGGGTCAGCACGACGGGCTGGGCCGAGCCCTTCGGGAAGGCCACGACGTGGGCCGCGGGCGGGACGGGCTTGCGGTCCGGGCGCCGGGGCAGGGCGCCAAAGGTGGCGCCGGTCTGCGCGATGGCCTGGTCGACGGAGATGTCGCCGACGATCACCACCTCCAGCGGGCCGTTAGACAGGTCTGGCATGACGGCGGCCTCGACGTCGCCCAGCCTGGCGCCGGCGATCTCGGCCGTGCTGGGGAAGGTCCAGCGGCGGTCGCCGGAGTGCAGCAGGCCCGAGAGGTCGCGGGCCATGACGCCGCTGTCGGTGGACTCGTACTGGTCGTGGAGGGTCTTGCCGGCCGACTTGATCCGCTGGAAGGCGGCCTCGCGCCAGGCCGGCTCGCTGGCGTAGGCGGCCAGCACCTGGAGCTGGGTCGGCAGGTCGCCGGTCCGGGTGCCGCCCGAGAGGACCAGGGCGTCGTCGGTGAAGCTGAAGCGGCCGCCGAACACCTTGGAGGCCAGCACCTGTTCCATCTGCTCGACGTCGATCTTCTTCAGGCCGCCTTCGATCAAGGCGCTGGACGCCCAGAACGGGCTCTGGCGGTCGTTCGGCAGGTTCAGCATGCCCTGGCCGATGTTCACCCGCACCAGCACCTCGTCGTCGCGGAACCCCGTCGGCTTGACGGTGAGCCGCACGCCGTTCTCGAAGCGCACGAAGGTGGTCTTCAGGTCCGCCACCTCGCGCCGCGCCGCGACCTTGCCGGGCGCGCCGAAGCTCTCGTAGGGCCAGGCCACCTGCTTGGCCTGGGCGGGCGGCAGCACGGCGACCTGCTGGGAGGCGGTGAGGGCGGCGAGCACTGTCGCCTCGCCGCCCTCGATGGGGGTCGGCGAGGCCATGAACACCAGCGGCCCCTGGCCCTGGAAGACGGTCCTCAGCGCCGCGTTGACGGTATCGGCCTTCAGGTCCTTCACGTCGGCCTCGAAGCGGGCCAGGTCGTCGCCCGGCGAGGTCACCACGACGTTGTCGGCCAGCGAGCTGACGATCTCCTCGGCCAGCTCGGTCTGGCGGCGGGTGGCGGCGCCGGCCAGGTCGGCCGTCAGGCCGGCGCGGATCTCCGCGACCTCGCGGTCCAGCTCGTCCTGCCGCACGCCGTACTGGATCAGCCGGCGCTGTTCCTGCTCGACGGCGGCCAGGGCTTCGCGCCAGTGGCCGGGGTCCGCATTGACCCCGATGGTGGCGATCTCCGCGGCGTCGTCCTGTTCGCCCTTGAAGGCGCCGGCGCCCAGGAAGGGTGGATCGGCGGCCCGCGAGATGGCCGAGTAGCGGCGGTTCAGCACCGCCAGGCCCAGGGTCTCGGTCAGGTCGCGGCGGCGCTTGGCGGCGGTGTCCAGCGACAGGTCCGGCGGGCTCAGCCAGGCCACCTGCAGGGTCTGGGTGACTCCGGGGTCGACCACCAGCCGGGCCTCGGCCTTGCGCGGGGCCACCGGGCCCTGCTCGGGCTCGGGCAGGGGCGGGGCCTGGGCTTTCCAGTCGCCGAACGCCGAGCGGATCTTGGCCTCCATGGCGTCGAGGTCGAAGTCGCCGACCGCCACGAACACCGCGCGCTCGGGCCGGTACCAGTGACGGTAGTAGTCGGCGATCAGGCTGGCGGGCGCGGTCTTGAGAATCTCCACCTTGCCGATCGGCAGGCGGGTGGGCAGGCGCTGGTCCTTCATCAGGAACGTCATGCGCGCGATGCCGACCCGGTAGCTGGGGGTGGCGCGGGCGCGTTCCTCCGACAGCACCACGCCGCGCTCGCGGTCGACCGCGTCCGGCGCGATGGTCAGGTTGAAGGCCGTCTCGCGCATCAGCATCAGCGAGGTGTCGAGGGTCTCGGGGTCGGTCTTCGGCAGGTCCAGCTGGTAGCTGGTCTCGGAAAAGCCGGTGGCGGCGTTGGTGTCGGGCCCGAAGGCCAGGCCCAGGCGCTCCAGGATCTTGACCATCTCGCCTTCCTTGACCTGCTTGGAGCCGTTGAAGGCCATGTGCTCCAGGAAGTGGGCGAGGCCCTGCTGGGCGTCGGTCTCCATCATCGACCCGGAGGCGAACCACAGGCGGTAGGCGGCGCGGCCGGGCGGGGTCGCCTGCTTGCGGATCGCATAGCGCATGCCGTTGGGCAGGGCGCCGAAGCGGATCGCCGGGTCGGCCTTCAGGTCCGAGGTCGACTGCGGCCACTGGCCGGGGGCAAGTTTGGCGGGGACCGGGGCCAGCTCGGGGACCGCGGCTTGGGCCTGGGCGGCGTAGGGGACAGCGAGCGCGAGCGCGGCGGCGAGGATCGGGCCGGCGCGCAGGAAACGGGTCATCAAGTCTGCCTGGAAAGGGAACATGGAGCGGCTGCACCATCGCCAAGCGCCATGGCCATCGCAAGGCGTCATCGCGGCAACTCTCGCGCGACGCGGCGACACGGCTTACATGAGGCCCGATGAACGTGCTCCATTTCGAAGCCCCCGCGCCGGGCGGATCGGGAACGCCGCGGGCCGGTGAGCCCGGATATCGCCCCGCCCCCGAGCCGATGGTCAATGCGCCGTGGCCGGTGGTGGCGGTGACCCTGGGCATCGTCGCGGCCTATGCCGTACAGAGCCGGTTCGACCTGCAGCAGGTGGAGCAGGCCTTCGCCTTTTCGCCGCCGCAGCTGCTGGGCGGCCATCCCGAGCGGTTGGTCAGCTCGATGTTCGTGCATGGCAACTGGTCGCACGCGCTGATGAACGCCGGCTTCTGCCTGGCGTTCGGGGCGCCGGTGGCGCGGCTGCTGGGGCGCGGGGCCGGCGGCGCGGCGGCCTATTTCCTGTTCTTCCTGACCACCGGGATCGTGGCGACCCTGGGGTTCGCGGCGGTGCACTGGGGGCAGGGCGTGTCAGTGATCGGGGCGTCGGGCGCGGCGTCCGGGCTGATGGGCGGCGCGGCGCGAATCATCGGCGGCCAGGGGCGCGTCGGGCGGATGTTCTCCCCGGCGGTGCTGCAGATGGGCGCGGCGTGGGTGGTGATCAACCTGATCATGGCGGTCAGCGGCAGCCTGCTGGTCCCCGGCGGCGGCGACGCCCTGGTCGGCTGGGAGGCGCATCTGGCCGGTTTCGCGGCCGGCGTCCTGCTGATCGGCCCCTTCGCCTGGCTGGCGGGACGCCGCTAAGCGCCACCTCCGCCGCCTTCGCCGCCACCTCCCCCGCCGTCTACGCGACAGGGGGCGGAACGCCGCCGTCACGCGTGCGTGACGCGGGTGTGCATTGTGTACCCGTTGAAACTGGGCAAACGTGATGGCCCATAAACCGGGAACAGGAGGCGGCGCATGCTGGTCTCGCAGATTCTCAAGACCAAGGGCGATGCGGTCTTCACGATCAAGCCCGGGGAAACGGTCGGCGCGGTCGCGGAACTCCTGCATTCCAAAGGCGTCGGCGCGTTCGTCGTGCTGGAGGCGGACCGGGTCGCGGGCATACTGTCCGAGCGCGATATCGTCCGCGCTGTCGCCACCGGCGGCGCGGCGGCGCTGAAACGGCCGGTCTCGGACTTCATGACCGCCAAGGTGGTGGTGGCCGATCCCGGCGAGACGATCGATTCGCTGCTGACCCGGATGACCGACCGGCGCATCCGCCACCTGCCGGTCTGCAAGAACGACCGCCTGGTGGGCATCGTCTCCATCGGCGACCTGGTGAAATGGAAGATCTCCGAGGTCGAGGCCGAGGCGGATGGCCTCAAGGCCTACATCGCGGCCAGTTGAGCCCGGTCAGACGATCGAGCGAATCGGCTCCGGCGCCCCGGAGACCGCCGCGTCGGCCAGCGTGTAGGCCTCCAGCACCTCGGCGGTGGCGTCGCGGGCGCGCAGCAGGGCCTCGCGCAGGGTGCAGGTCTCCAGGTCCGGGCAGTCGGCGCATTTGCGGAAACCGAGTCGCGGGCTGACGCAGGGGGCCAGCGCCAGGGGGCCATCGACGATCCGAATCACCTCGGCGAAGGTGATCTCCGACGGCGGGCGGGCCAGCACATAGCCGCCGAACTTGCCCCGGCGGCTGACCACGATCTGGCTTCGGGACAGCTCCAGCAGAATCGCCTCGAGGAACTTGCGCGGCGCGCCGGCGCGGGCGGCCAGTTCGCCGGCGCTCACCTGCACGCCATCGGCGCGGGCCAGCTCGACCAGCGCCCGCAGGCCGTATTTCGCCTTCTGCGACAGCATCCCCCACCTCCCGGCCGCGAGTAGTGCCGGGCGCATGGGGCGTGCGCAAGGCCATGCGCCCCTCGATACGGCGCGACATTCCGACAGTTTCCGACAAAATCCGTGACAATCGGTTGACGCGGGAACGGGCGCCAACTAGATAGCCGCCTCCGCCGGGAACACACACACCGGGAAACGAAGACCTCGCCCACAAGGCGCTTGATTTTCGGTTCTAGATGAGTATGTTCCCAGCCTTCAATCGAATCGTCACGGACTTGAGGGAAGCCCCTCGGCGGCCCGCGGTGATTTTTGCGGTCAATTCCTGGGCAACCGGGGTATCCGCAGAAAGTCTGAAAAGACCGATTGACACTAAAGAGGCCGGTCAATAGATAGCCGCCTCCGCCGCCCACCGGCGCAAAACAGTGGGGCAGGGGAAACCCGGTCGCGGTCTTTGACATCGTTGAATTGGAAAGAGAAACGCAGGCGGCGGCGTCCTGGCGCTAGTCCTAACCAGACTAGCTCGACGCTGACGAATTCTGCGGTCTCTTGAAGACACCATGAATATGGATACCTGGGGATTTCGGTCCTTAGGCATCGATGTGAATGGGAACTCGTCAAGAACTACGCAGACTAAAATGCCAGCCGATGCTTCGGCATCGGGGACGCTAAGTCAGAACGTCAACTCAACCTGAGAGTTTGATCCTGGCTCAGAGCGAACGCTGGCGGCAGGCCTAATACATGCAAGTCGAGCGCACCTTCGGGTGAGCGGCGGACGGGTGAGTAACGCGTGGGAATGTGCCCTTTGGTACGGAACAACTGAGGGAAACTTCAGCTAATACCGTATGTGCCCTTCGGGGGAAAGATTTATCGCCATTGGAGTAGCCCGCGTTGGATTAGCTAGTTGGTAGGGTAAAGGCCTACCAAGGCTACGATCCATAGCTGGTCTGAGAGGATGATCAGCCACACTGGGACTGAGACACGGCCCAGACTCCTACGGGAGGCAGCAGTAGGGAATCTTGCGCAATGGGCGAAAGCCTGACGCAGCCATGCCGCGTGAATGATGAAGGTCTTAGGATT
>NZ_JANXWD010000023.1 GCF_025351295.1 Phenylobacterium sp. | reverse complement strand
CTGCACATCGCGCGCAAACGGTTCCTGTGGGATGACCGGCTGTTCGAGCGGATCTGCATGGTCAACTACAGCCGCGACGAGGTGATCGTCCCGCTGACGATCGAATTCGACGCCGACTTCTGCGACATGTTCGAAGTGCGGGGCCTGCGTCGCGCCAGGCGCGGCCAGATGCACCCCGCCGACCTGGACGGCCGATCGGTTGCCCGGCGCTACACCGGGCTGGACGGGGTGACGCGGACCAGCGTGATCAGCTTCTCTGACCCGCCGTTCCGGCTGAGCGAGCACCGCGCGGAGTTCATGTATCCGCTGGGGCCGGAAAGCCGGTTGGAACTCTATCTGGAGATCGGTCTGTGCGCGGGACCGACTCCGACCCGCGAGCGGTTCCGCAGCCATGCGGCCCGGGCGCGGTTCTCGATGCGGGCGCGGCGGCGGCATGGGGCGCGGCTGCGCACCTCCGGGCGACTGTTCAGCGAGTGGATCGAGAAGTCCAAGGCCGACATCGCGCTGCTGACCACCGAGATGGAGACCGGCCCCTATCCCTATGCCGGCATCCCCTGGTTCTCGACCACCTTCGGGCGCGACGCGATCATTACCGCCTGGCAGGTGCTGTGGGTGGATCCCTCGCTGGCCCGGGGGGTGCTGGCGTTCCTGGCCGCCAACCAGGCCACCGAAGTCTCGGCGTTCCGTGATTCCGCGCCGGGCAAGATCCTGCACGAGACCCGCCGCGGCGAGATGGCGACCATGCGGGAAGTCCCCTTCGGTCGCTACTATGGCGGGGTCGACACCACCCCGCTGTTCGTGGCGCTGGCCGGCGCCTACGCCGAGCGCACCGGCGACATGGTGTTGATCGAGATGCTCTGGCCTCATCTTGAGGCGGCCATCGCGTGGATCGAAACCTACGGCGACGCCGACGGTGACGGCCTGATCGACTATGCCCGCGGCGCCACGAGCGGCCTGGCCAATCAGGGCTGGAAGGACAGCCAGGACTCGGTCTTTCACGCTGACGGCCGCTTCGCCACCGGTCCGGTCGCGCTGGTCGAGGTGCAGGGCTACGCCTTCGCCGCCTACCGGGCGATGGCCATGCTGGCGCGGCGACGGGGCGAGGAGGAACAGTCCGCGGCCTGGTCCGTCAGGTCCGAACAGATCCGCCAGAGCGTCGAGCAGACCTTCTGGATGGAGGACGAAGGCTTCTACGCCATTGCCGTGGACGGGGCGGGGGAGCTGTGCCGCGTGCGCGCCTCGAACCCCGGCCACCTGCTGTTTGCCCGGCTGGCGGCCCCGCAACGGGCGCGCAAGGTGGCGCAGAACCTGCTGTCGCGGGATTTCGCGTCGGGGTGGGGCGTGCGCACCCTGGCGCTGGGTGAGGCGCGGTTCAATCCGATGAGCTATCACAACGGCTCGGTCTGGCCGCACGACACCGCGCTCTGTGCGCTGGGCCTGTCGCACTATGGCGAGCGCGACGGGGTGGTCGCCCTGACCGCGGCCCTGTTCGAGACCGCCGCCAGTTTCGAGATGCGCCTGCCGGAGCTGTTCTGCGGCTTTCCGCGTCAGGCCGGCGAGCCACCGGTGGCCTATCCTGTGGCCTGCCTGCCGCAGGCCTGGGCGGCCGGGGCGGTGTTCATGCTGCTGCAGGGGTGCCTGGGCCTGCGCATCCACGGCGAGGGCGCCGAGGTGGAGATCCACAACCCGAGCCTGCCGATCGGCATCGACCGCATGAGCCTGGAGGGCCTCAAGATCGGCGCCGGCAGCATCGACCTGGCCTTCGAGCGCCAGGGGGCCCGGGTCGCCGTGCATTCCAACAGCCGGGGTCCGCGGCTAAGGGTGAGCTACGACGACCCTGTGCGGACACCCCATTGAGACAAGGCCTCGACCTCTTCCCGATCGGCAACTGCGCCGCCAGCGCCCTGATCGACCGGGCGGGCCGCTTCGTCTGGGCCTGCGTGCCCAGGGTGGACGGCGATCCGGTGTTCTGCGCCCTGCTGGACGGCAAGGGCCCGAACGCCGCGGACGCCATGGGGCTCTGGGCCATCGAGGTCGAGGGCACGGTCGAGACCCGCCAGGCCTATCTGCGCAACACCCCGATCCTGCGCACCGAGATCCACACCGCCGAGGGGTCTGCGGTGGAGATTCTCGACTTCTGCCCCCGCTATCGCCACCTCGGCCGCCAGTACCGGCCCATGGCCTTCATACGCATGGTGCGGCCGCTGAGCGGGACCCCGCGCATCCGCATCCGCCTGCGGCCGATGACCAACTACGGCGAGCGGGCCTGTTACACCACCGCCGGCTCCAACCACATCCGCTATGTTGGCGAGGCGGCGACGCTGCGCCTCACTACCGACGCGCCGGTCAGCCACATCCTGGAGGAGCGCGCCTTCCGGCTGGAGGAGCCGATCGGCCTGTTCCTGGGACCGGACGAGGCCCTGACCTCGGAGGTGCCGGGCGCCACACAACGGATGCTGCGCGAGACCACAGACGATTGGCGCGGCTGGGTGCGGACGCTCTCGGTGCCGCTGGAATGGCAGGAGGCGGTGATCCGCGCGGCGATCACGCTCAAGCTGTGCGCCCACGAGGAGACCGGGGCCATCGTGGCGGCCCTGACGACTTCCCTGCCCGAACATGAGGCGGCGTCGGGGGCCGGGCGCAACTGGGACTACCGCTACTGCTGGCTGCGCGACGCCTACTATGTGGTCCAGGCGCTGAACCGGCTGGGCGCGGCCGACATGCTGGAGAACTACCTGGTCTATCTGCGCAACCTGGTGGAGCAGGCCAGCCGCGGCGACATGCGGGTCTCGGCCGCGGAGCCTGACCAGCGCGACCTGCCCGGCATGCAGCCCGCCGGCCAGCTGAACGGCAAGTCCGGCCACATCCAGCCGGTCTATGGCGTCGGCCTGGAGCCGGCGCTGACCGAGCGGATCGCCCCGCACCTGCCCGGCTATCGCGGCATCGGGCCGGTCCGCATCGGCAACCAGGCGCACGAGCACCTGCAGCATGACGTCTACGGCCAGATCATCCTCTCCAGCGTCCAGGCCTTCTTCGACGAGCGGCTGCTGCGGCCCGCCAACGCCGACGACTTCCGCGCGCTCGAGCCGATAGGCGAGCGGGCCTTCGAACTGCACGACCAGCCGGACGCCGGCCTCTGGGAATTCCGGGGGCGCGAGGCGGTGCACACCTATTCCTCGGTGATGTGCTGGGCGGCCTGCGACCGGCTGGGCAACGCCGCGGCCAGGCTGGGCCTCGTCGATCGCGCCGACCACTGGAACGGCCGCGCGGCCAGGATTCGCGAGACGATCGAACGCCGCGCCTGGAACGAGACCGAGGGCCGCTTCGCCGCCACCTTCGAGGGCGATGAGCTGGACGCGTCGCTGCTGCAACTGGTGGACGTCCGCTTCGTCTCCCCGGACGATCCGCGCATGCAGGCCACCATGGCCGCCGTCGAGCACGGGCTGCGCCGCGGTCCCTACATGCTGCGCTACGCCAGCGCCGACGACTTCGGCCTGCCGAAGACTGCGTTCAACTTCTGCACCTTCTGGCTGATCGAGGCGATGCACCTCTCCGGCCGCACCGACGAGGCGCGGACCCTGTTTGAGGAGATGCTGAGCCGGCGCACGGTGGCGGGCCTGCTGTCGGAGGACATCACCCTCGACGGCCGGGAACTGTGGGGCAACTACCCGCAAACCTATTCCCTGGTCGGCCTGATCAACTGCGCCAACCTGCTGTCGAAGAGCTGGCAGAGCATCCGCTGAGCGCGCCGCCGCGCCCCCTCCACCGCTTCGCGGTCCCCTCCCCCGTAAAACGGGTGAGGAATAGGAAGCGCGCAGTTCCTCACCCGCAAC
>NZ_JANXWD010000007.1 GCF_025351295.1 Phenylobacterium sp. | reverse complement strand
GCTCTAAATCAAAAGTTTAGAGCACGACGGGCGCTTGAACCGGAATCCACTTCAAGCTGTCGTGCTCTAACCTGTCCTCATGGCGTCCGCCGCGTCGAATAGAGCGATCTGGTCGGCCTTCGCCTTCTTGAAAGCCGGTCGATCCGTTACTCGGGTCACATAGGACTCCGTCGCCGGCCGATCGCCGAACGCGCGGACGTCGGCGACCCGAAGCACATCCGCCATCAGCAGGTCCGCGACGGTGAAGCGGTCGGCCGCGAGCCATTCCCGCTCGCTCAATACCTGTTCGACATGGTCGAGGCGCCGGGTCATCCATCCGGTAAGACCGTTGTCCGCATCGCCGCACATCTTCAGGAACCACCACGGGACGCTGACCATCTCAATCGAGTTGAGCGCGGCGATCGCCCATTGCAGGGTTTCGGCCTCGCCCGCGGGATCGGTCGGCATCAGCTTCTCGCTCTTCCGGCCCAGGTGCAGCAGCCCCGCACCGCTTTCGAAGATCTCGAGGTCGCCGTCGTTAAGGTACGGAACCTGGCCGAAAGGCTGGCGCACGAGATGGTTGGTCTCGCGGCCGTCGAACGGGATCGTCCGAACGTCGTATGCGAGGCCGGCTTCCTCACAGGCCCACCTCAGCCGCAGGTCGCGCACGAAGCCACGCGGGCCTTCAGGCACCCAGTCGTAGGTCCAGATGGTCAGTTCGTTCATGGGCGGGCCTTTCCTTTACTCGTCGGCTGCGTTCCCGGCCGGCCCTTCAAACAGGCGGGGACCGGTTGCGTTCGCTAAGCCGTTAGGGGCGGGTCAGGCTCAGGCGCTCCTTGGCGCCGATCGAAGCGCGGATGGTGATGGATGTCGTCGCGCGCAGGACTTCAGCGATCGCCATCTTCGGCCTCCAGGATGGTCTTCAGGGCCATCAGGCCCAAGCCCCAGGCCCTGGACCGTTCGTCGATCCAGTCCGCCGCCTCCGACCAGCCCTCGGGCCGCCCGGCGATGATGTGGTCGCGCCCCTCGATGGTCCGCGCCACCAGGCCCGCGTCCTCCAGCACCTTCACGTGCCGCGACACCGCCGCCAGCGAGATGTCGAACCCCGCCGCCAGGTCCGTCACCCGGGCCGGGCTGCGCTGCAGGCGGTCCATCACCCCGCGCCGCACCGGGTGCGCCATGGCGATCAGCGACGTGCTCAGGCTGTCACGGGACACATTCAACACAATGGTTGAATATAGCATCTGGCGTGACGAGTCCACAGCAACGCCCGTCCGTTGCAAACCACCATGTCATCCCGGTTTTGGCGCAGCCAAAGACCGGGACCCACGACCGGGCGCATGGGGTCGAACTTGCGGGATGCGGAGCTTGATCGTGGGTCCCGGTCTTGCGCCGGCGGCGCAAACCGGGATGACATCTTTTGTTTTATCTATCTTTTTCCCGCTCGCCGATGGCGGCCTGGGCGGCTGCGAGCCGGGCGATCGGCACGCGGTAGGGCGAGCAACTGACGTAGTCGAGGCCGACGCTCTCGCAGAAGGCGATCGAGGCCGGGTCGCCGCCGTGTTCGCCGCAGATGCCCAGCTTGACGTCCGGCCGGACCGCGCGGCCGCGCTCGGCGGCGATGCGGATCAGGTCGCCGACGCCCTCCTGGTCGAGGGTCACGAACGGGTCGCGCTCGAAGATGCCCTTCTCGATGTAGGCGTTGAGGAACCGGCCGCTGTCGTCGCGACTGATGCCGAAGGTGGTCTGGGTGAGGTCGTTGGTGCCGAAGGAGAAGAACTCGGCGTACTCGGCGAGGTCGCCGGCGCGGATGGCGGCGCGGGGCAGCTCGACCATGGTGCCGACCAAGTATTCGATGGTGCGGCCCTGCTCGGCCAGCACCTCCCTGGCGGTCCGGTCGGTGAGTTCGCGGAGGAACTTCATCTCCTCGCCCTTGGCGACCAGGGGATGCATGATCTCCGGGATCGGGGCCGGCCGGCCGCTGGCCGCCACCTCGCAGGCCGCCTCGATGATGGCGCGCACCTGCATCTCGTAGATCTCCGGATAGGAGACCCCCAGGCGGCAGCCGCGGTGGCCCAGCATCGGGTTCACCTCGTGCAGTTCCTGGGCGCGGCGCAGCAGCTTGGCGGGGTCCAGGCCGGTGGCCGCAGCGACCGCCTCCACCTCTTCCTCGTTGTGCGGCAGGAACTCGTGCAGCGGCGGGTCAAGCAGGCGGATAGTGACCGGCAGGCCCTCCATGATCTCGAACAGCGAGACGAAGTCCTTGCGCTGCATCGGCAGGATCTTGTCCAGCGCCAGCTTCCGGCCGGCCACGTCGTCGGCCAGGATCATCTCGCGCACGGCGGCGATCCGCGCGGGATCGAAGAACATGTGCTCGGTGCGGCAGAGGCCGATGCCCTCGGCGCCGAACTGCCGCGCGGTCTGGGCGTCCAGCGCCGTCTCGGCGTTGGCGCGCACCTTAAGGCGGCGGACCTCGTCGGCCCAGGTCATCAGGGTGCCGAAGTCGCCGCTCAGTTCCGGCTCGATCATCTTGACGACGCCCTGCAGCACCTCGCCGGTCGAGCCGTCGATGGTGACGATGTCGTATTCGCGGATGGTCTTGCCGCGGGCCCGGAACTCACCGACCCGCTTGTCGATGTGGATCTCGCCGGCCCCGGAGACGCAGGGGCGGCCCATGCCGCGGGCGACCACGGCGGCGTGGCTGGTCATGCCGCCCCGCGCCGTGACGATGCCGCGCGCGGCGTCCATGCCGCGGATGTCCTCAGGACTGGTCTCCTCGCGGACCAGGATCACCGCTTCGCCTGAGGCGCCCAGCTTCTCGGCCTCCTCGGCGGTGAACACCACCTTGCCGGTGGCCGCGCCGGGCGAGGCCGGCAGGCCCGTGGCGATCACGTCGCGCGGGCTGGAGGGGTCGATGGTCGGGTGCAGCAACTGGTCGAGGGACGAGGGCTCGACCCGCATCACCGCCTCGGCGTGGCTGATCAGGCCCTCGCTGGCGAGGTCCACCGCGATCCGCAACGCGGCCTTGGCGGTGCGCTTGCCGTTGCGGGTCTGCAGCATGTAGAGCCGGCCCTGCTCGACCGTGAACTCGATGTCCTGCATGTCGCGGTAGTGCTTCTCCAGCTTCTCCACGACCGCCTTGAACTGGACGAACACCTCCGGCAGCACCTCTTCCATGGAGGCGTTGGTGTCGCCCATCTCCTCGCGGGCGATCCGGGTCAGGGGCTGGGGCGTGCGGATGCCGGCCACCACGTCCTCGCCCTGGGCGTTGATCAGGAACTCGCCGTAGAGGCGGTTGTCGCCGGTGGACGGGTTGCGGGTGAAGGCCACGCCGGTGGCGCTGCCGTCGCCCATGTTGCCGAACACCATCGACTGGATGTTGACGGCGGTGCCCCAGTTCTCTGGGATGTCGTGCATGCGGCGATAGAACTTGGCCCGGTCGTTCATCCAGCTGGCGAACACCGCGCCCACCGCGCCCCACAGCTGTTCATGCGGGTCCTGCGGGAAGGGCTTGCCCAGGTCGCGCTCGACGGCGGCCTTGTAGTCGGCGACCACCGCCTCCCAGTCCTCGGCGGTCAGGCCGGTGTCGACATAGACCTCCAGGCGGTCCTTATGGTCGTCGAGGATCTCCTCGAACATGTGGTGGTCCAGGTCGAGCACCACGGCCGAGTACATCTGGATGAAGCGGCGATAGCTGTCGAAGGCGAAGCGGCGGTCGCCGGAGAGCTTGGCCAGCCCCTCCACGGTCGCGTCGTTGAGGCCCAGGTTCAGGACCGTGTCCATCATCCCCGGCATCGATACGCGCGCACCGGACCGCACCGAGACCAGCAGCGGGTTGCCGGCGTCGCCGAAGGTCTTGCCGGTGATCTGCTCGACGGTCTTCAGGCCGACCGCCACCTGCTCGCGCAGGTCGGGCGGATAGCTGCTGGCGTTGGCGTAGTAGTGGACGCAGGCCTCGGTGGTGATGGTGAAGCCGGGCGGCACGGGAAGTCCGAGCGCGCTCATCTCGGCAAGGTTCGCGCCCTTGCCGCCCAGCAGGTCCTTCATGGACGCATCGCCGTCCGCCTTGCCGCCCCCGAAGGCATAGACCCAGCGCGTCTTCACCATCGTATCGGCCATTCCGTCGTCCTTCAGCTAGCCCGTAACCTGGGAGAAATCCGCCACCTGCCCCATGGCGTGCCGCACCTTCGCGAGAAGGCGCAGCCGGTTGTCACGTTCCGCATTGTCCGTCGAATTCACTAACACCTTGTCGAAGAAGGCGTCGACGGGCGCGCGGAGCTTGGAGAGCGCCTTCATCGCATCCGCGAATTCCTCGGCAAACAGGGCGGGCTCGAGCTTGGCGGCTAGGTCTTCCGTCGCAGCGATCAGCGCCAACTCCTCGGCGGACGACGTCGCCATCTGCACAGGCGCCCCCGTCGGCAATGCGCCCTTCTTCTCCTCGGCCCGGAGGATGTTCACGGCGCGCTTGTAGCCGGCTAAGAGGTTGGCCCCGTCGTCAGTCTTCAGGAACGCGTCAAGCGCGGTCACCCGCGCCACGATGCTGACGAGGTCGTCATCGCCCGCCGCCAAGATCGCGTCTACCAAGTCGTGCCGCTGACCTTCTTCACGTAGCTGCACCTTGAGACGCTCAGAGAGGAAGCCGAGCACCTCACTCGCTTGGCCGTTGATGCGGTCGGAGATGGTCTCGTCACTGAGTCGAGCCATTCTCGCCGCGTGGATTGCCTGCTCATCGTCTCTGGCGCGATGCTCAAGTTGAGCCACAGCCCGGAACTGTTCACCTAACCTAAACGCCAGATCCAACTGAGCGTCATCCTCGTAGAAGAGGTGCTCCAATGCTCCGTCGCGTAAGATTGGCAGCAGGTTGAGCCTCACCTCGTGCGCCAGGATGATTCGGATCACGCCAAGCGCCGCACGCCGCAGCGCAAAGGGGTCACGCGAGCCCGTCGGTTTTTCTCCGATGCTGAAGAAGCTAACAAGGAGGTCCAGTTTGTCGGCAAGAGCGACAACCACACCCACGGAGTTCGCGGGTATGTCGTCGCTTGGTCCCTGCGGCTTGTAGTGGGAACGAATGGCGTCTGCGACTAACGGATCAAGCTGCTCGGACACCGCATAGTGGCCCCCCATGACCCCCTGAAGTTCAGGGAACTCGCCGACCATGCCGGTCACAAGGTCGGCCTTGCACAGAAGCGCCGCGGTGATCGCCTTCGCGCGGGTTTCCGGTCCAGCCTGCACCCTCGGCGCCAACAGCGCGGCGAGGGACGCGATGCGATCAACGCGTTGATACATCGTCCCCAACTTCGCGTGGAACGTCACGCCCTTCAGCTTCTCCAGCCGATCCTCAAGCTTGATCTTCCGGTCCTCGTCCCAGAAGAACCGCGCATCCGCCAGCCGCGCCCGCAGCACCTTGGCGTTGCCCAGCGCGATGGTGGTTCCGCCGTCCTTGGCGTCGATGTTGGCGACGGTGACGAAGTGCGGGGCGAGCTTGCCGGTGCGCGGGTCGCGGACGGCGAAGAAGCGCTGGTGGACGCGCATGGAGGTGCGGATCACCTCGGGCGGCAGGTCCAGGAAGTCCGGGTCCATGTCGCCCAGCACCGGGACCGGCCACTCGACCAGACCGGCCACCTCGTCCAGCAGGCCCTGGTCCTCGACCAACTCCAGGTTACGGGCGAAGCAGAGGGTGCGCGCGGCGCCCAGGACGCGGTCCTTCCGCTCTTCCACGTCCAGGACCACGTAGTGTTTCGCCAGCTTCTCGGCGTAGGCGTCGAAGTCGCGGGCCGTGAACGGCTGGTGCGAGCCCATGAAGCGGTGGCCCTCGGTGGTGTCGCCCGAGGGGATGCCGTCGATCTCGAAGGGCACGACCTGGCCGTCGAACACGCAGAGGATGCGCCGCAGCGGGCGCACCCAGCGCAGCTTGCTGACGCCCGAGACCATCGACTTCGGCCACGGAAAGTTGCGCACGATGGCCTCGACCATCTCGGCCACGATCTCCGAGGTCGGCCGGCCAGCCTTGTGCAGGTGGGCGAACCAGACGCCGTCGCGCTCGATCAGCTGGTCGCGGGTCAGGCCGGTCTTGCGCAGGAAGCCGTCCAGCGCCTGTTCGGGGGCGTTGGTGCGGGGGCCTTTGAGCTCCTCGTGGCGGTCCTTCTGCGCCGCCGGCAGCCCCTCGGCGACCAGGGTCAGGCGCCGCGAGCCGGCGAAGGTCTTCAGCGCCTCGGGCAGCAACCCCTCGGCGGCCAGCCGCTCACGCGCCATGCGTTCGAGGTCGCGCGCCGCCTGCGCCTGCATGCGCGCGGGGATCTCTTCGGAGAGCAGTTCGAGCAGGAGTTGGGGCATGACTACTCTCCGGCCCGATCAGGCTGAGAGCCGCCGGAAAAGCGCTCTCCCTTCCCCCTCGATGGGGGAAGGGCCGGGGATGGTGGTGAGTGCAGGGCGGTGATGTCGGAAGCACCGTTCGGCGCCGGCGCCCACTCGCGCATTTCCACCGGCTCAGAGGCCACACCACCACCCAACCCTCCCCCATCGAGGGAGAGGGCTAGAGCCAGTCGAACCGCATCGGCGCAGGCGAGGACGTCGTCTTCAACTTGGCGATTGGTGAAGCGCAGCACCCGGTAGCCCTCACCTTCCAGCCAGCGCTGGCGTTCGGCGTCGCGAAGGGCGACCTCATCCAACCGCTCGTGAATGCCGCCATCGACTTCGATGACCAGCTTGCCGCTGTGACAGGCGAAGTCGGCGATGTAGCGACCGACCGGCGCCTGGCGTCGGATGTTCGCGCTCAGCTTGCGCAGTTCTTTCCACAGAGCCTGCTCCGACCACGTCATCCGCCGGCGGAGGCCCTTGGCGCGCACTGTCGTTCCAGGCGCTATTCCCGCATGCTCGAACATCACGCGTTCCCGCCTTCGCCGGCGACCCAGGCCTCGGCGCACAGCTTGCAGAGGTCGCGGATGCGGCCGATGTAGCTCTGGCGTTCGGCGACGGCGATGGCGCCTCTGGCGTCCATGATGTTGAACAGGTGGCTGGCCTTCAGGACATGGTCATAGGCCGGCAGCGCCAGGGGCTGACCCTGGCGGCCGGTGTGGCCCAGGATGCGCGGGACCTCGCGCTCCATGTCCTCGAACTGGCGCTTCAGGGTGGCCACGTCGGCGACCTCCAGCTCGAAGGCCGAGAACTGCTGCTCATTGGCCAGATAGATGTCGCCGTAGAGGAACTCGTCGTTGAAGCGCAGGTCGTAGACGTTTTCCTTGTCCTGCAGGTACAGCGACAGCCGTTCCAGCCCGATGGTCAGCTCGCCGGCCACCGGGAACACGTCCAGACCGCCCACCTGCTGGAAATAGGTAAACTGGGTGATCTCCATCCCGTCGCACCAGACCTCCCAGCCCAGGCCCCAGGCCCCGACCGTGGGGTTCTCCCAGTCATCCTCGACGAAGCGGATGTCGTGCAGCAGGGGATCGATGCCGATCGCCTCCAGGCAGCCCAGGTATAGCTCCTGCAGGTTCGGCGGGTTGGGCTTCAGGATCACCTGGTACTGGTGGTGCTGGTGCAGGCGGTTGGGGTTCTCGCCATAGCGCCCGTCGGCCGGCCGGCGGGAGGGCTGGACATAGGCCACCTTCCACGGCTTGGGGCCCAGCGTGCGCAGCACGGTCATCGGCGAGAGGGTTCCCGCCCCCACCTCCACGTCGTACGGCTGCAGAATCGCGCAGCCCTGACGGCTCCAATAGTCATGGAGTTTCAGGATAAGGCCCTGAAAAGACAATGGTTGTTTAGGCATCGGGGGACAGGTGTTCGCAGGCCCAAAAAAAGTCGGCGGACCATAGGGCCCGCCGACCTTTGCTTCAACCGTTCAGACGCCGCGGCGTCCGGGGCTAGTTGCCCTTGGCGGGCGTACGCTTGCCGGCGTGCGACATCGGCTGGCCGTACTTGGCGCGGTTCTCGGCGGTGTCCGCGACCGGGCCGTTGGTCACGGTCAGGTTGGTGAAGGTGGTGGGGGCCGTGGTGGCGACGTCGGCGCCGGCGGTGACTGCGGCCGGAGCCGAAGGCGCCATGGTGGTGGTCGTGGTGGTCATCGACGCGGTGGGCGCGGGCGCCATCGGCGCGGGCGGTTCCGCCGCGACCGTGGCGGAGGTGTCGGCGGCCACGCCCAACGGCACGTGGATCTTCTCCTGGTACTGCTTGTCGTCCGAGGGCGCATGGGCGCCGTTCCAGTCGCCGGTCACCGAACCCGAAGTGGGCGCGACGGGTTGCGGCGGCTGGGCGTAGGCCGCGCCGCCCATCAGGGCAGCGACGGCGGCGGCGGCGGTAAGGTGGATGAGCTTCATGGTCAGTCCTTCCGAATGTTGCGCGATCTGGCGCCCATTCTCGATGTGCTGACCCTGTACGGCTCAGGCGCCCGGTTGGTTCCCGCTGGCGCCTACTGTTTCGCCGGCGCGGTAGCCGAGACGTTGGCGCCCGCGCTCGGCGCCGCCGGGGCGGCGGCGGGTTCCGGCGCGCCCTGGCCGGCCACCAGCACGTGGTCCACCACCTGCAGCAGGCCGCTGGCGGTCTTGACGTCGGCCTGGATGATGGTCGCGCCGTCCACCTTGAGCGCGCCGCCCTGGTCGCTGCCGTCCAGCAGGATCTGGTCGCCGGCGCCCGACGGGATCGGACCCTTCACGCCCTTGATCTTGGTGGTCGGGATCGGGGCGTTGACAATGTGGTGCATCAGGAACTTCTGCATCGCGATCTTGTCGGAGGTGATCTTGGCCAGGTCGGCCGGCGGCATGGCCGCGAAGGCCGCATCGGTGGGGACGAACACCGTCAGGTTGCCGTTGCTCTTCAGGAGGCCGGTCAGGTTGGTGTCGGCGACGCCCTTGATGAAGGTGTTGAACTGGCCGTTCAGCTTCAGGGTGTCGATCAGGTCGCCCTGCACCGTCACGGGCTTGGTCATGGCCGCCATCGGCGCGGCGGCCATGGAGGCCGAGGGAGCGGCGGCCGGGGTTTGGGCGAGCACGGCTCCCGGCGTCAGGACCAGGGCGGCGGCGAGGAGAAGGCGGGTCGGCGACATTCAGGTTCCTTGTGGCTCTGGCTGGCAGACGGACCTCGCAGGCGGGCCGCCGGGAGTACGCGGGAGAGACTGACACGGTTCCCGTCTCACGGGGTGATGAGACTAGGCGCGGAAAGCGCCGGATTTACGACGGCCTGCGGCGGCGTCAAGAACCGGTTGTCGCCACCCGTACCCCCTGTTTGATGAAATGCGAGGCGCCCTGACCCCGCGACGCTCAAGAAACGGGCGGCCCCGGGGGTTCTTCACGAAAGCGTAAGGCCAGCGCGGCGCCCGCCGCCGCCCCGGGACATAGCGTCGGCCAGACCGCTGCCATGGGGAGCCTTCAGCGGCGGTCTTTGAACGAATCGAGAGGGGTTGGGCCCGCCCTCAGGGCCGGACGCGGGAGCGAGTGGATGAAACTCATCATGGCGATCGTCAAACCATTCAAGCTGGACGACGTGCGCGAAGCGCTCGTCGGGGCCGGCGTGGAGGGTCTGACGGTGTCGGAGGTCAAGGGTTATGGCCGGCAAAAGGGCCAGACCGAGATCTATCGGGGGGCGGAATACCAGATCAACTTCCTGCCCAAGGTGAAGCTGGAGGCGGTCGTCGACGACGCCGCGGCCGGCAAGGCGGTCGAGGCCATCAAGGCCGCCGCCGCGACCGGCAAGATCGGCGACGGAAAGATCTTCGTCCTCGACGTCACGGAAGCCGTGCGCATCCGGACGGGCGAGACCGGCGCAGCGGCGCTGTAGCGAGCGGGACAAGGGGATAAGCATGAAACTCGGAATGAAACGGCTGGTCGGGCTCACGCTCGCGGCCCTGGTCATAGGGGGTCCGCTGGCAGCGCCGGCGTTCGCTCAAGACACCACCGCGCCCGCGGCGGCGGCGCCCCCTGCGGCGGCTCCGGCGGCGGCGGCGCCCGACG
>NZ_JANXWD010000142.1 GCF_025351295.1 Phenylobacterium sp. | reverse complement strand
CCGCTAAGAACCGCCGCTCCCGCGGACGCTCCAGGCGCCCGCCGGTAGGTGACGTGGCCGAGTGGCTGAAGGCAACGGTTTGCTAAATCGTCATACGTGAAAGCGTATCCAGGGTTCGAATCCCTGCGTCACCGCCATCCTGCTTCGCCCGCCGGGCTTCGCAGGATTTGCGCCGCACACCACCAATGCGCCCTAAGCGGCGGCGAGCGCCCTGCGCAGGCCCTCGGGGTCGCCCCTGATGGCGCGCAGCAGGGTCCGGGCCGGACCGCTCGGCCGCTTGGCGCCGCGCTCCCACTCCTGCACCGTGCGGACGCTGAATTCATAGGCGGCGGCGAACTGCGCCTGGGTCATGCCGGTCGCGCGGCGGATCGCGCGCACATCGACCTGCGGCGCCATGTCCGGCGCGGCGTCGGCATTGGTGGCGATCTGCCGGGCGAGGTCCGCGTCGGTCATGGCATCGACCTTGCTCCAGTCCGTCGCCGCCAGCGCGTCCCGCGCCGCCTTACTCAAGGTCTTGGCCATACCGCTCTACCTCTCGACTGTTCGCCTTGCGCAGCGAGATCACCCGCCGCTCCATGCCCCGGTCGGCGAAGACGCACACGAAGAGACGTCCCCGGATGTTGCCGAACGCCAGATCGCGAACCTCGCCATATCGAACACATACCTCGCCCAATGCTACCTACGCCTGGGACGTAGTTTCGCTAAGGCTGCGCATACGCCTGGGGCGTAGTCCTTCGCGGCCGCGTGCTGGTCGGGGCGGGCGCTCGCCGCACCACTGTCCCATATTGAGACAATCGTCCCGCAAATCTGCCCTCCGAAGGGCAATGCATCGCGTCGCGCCGTAGCGCCTGCCGTCGCACCTTCCGTGCGCGGCCGGGATCAGGTACAGGTGTGGCAGGTTGACGCAGAGTCGACTGGAGGGTTCCTCGTCGTGAAGCTTTGGCGTCCGCTGGTGTCTACCGTTGCATCGATGATGCGGCCGGGGTCTGGACGTTCGCGCCGCGGCGCCGGCAAGCAGCTTCCCGACTGGGCGCATCGCATGGCCCGCGCCCAGCGCGCGCAGACCCGTCCTGCCTGATCCCTTCCGCCTGAATCGCTCGACTGCCGTTACGGCGCCGACCTAGCTGGACGGCGGGCGCGTCGATCCCGATGGCGCGGGCGCGGCGCGGGGCTTCGATGGAACTGATCCTGGTGCGCCACGGCCTGCCCGAGCGGCGCGACGACACCGCCGATCCGCCGCTCTCCGCCGAGGGCCATGACCAGGCCCGGCGCGTGGCCGCCTGGCTGGCGGAGGAAGCGGTCGACGCGGTCTATGCCTCCACCATGCAGCGGGCGAAGCAAACGGCCGAGCCGTTCGCCGCCCAGGCCGGCCACCGCGTCACCTGCCACGACGGCATCTGCGAGTTCGACCGCGACGCCGGCGCCTATGTTCCGATGGAGGTGCTGAAGCGCGAGGACTATGCGGCCTGGCTGCGCATGGGGACCGGCGAGCATAAGGTCGACATCGCGAGCTTCCAGGCCACCGTGGTCGAGACGCTGGAGGCGCTGGTCCAGGCCCATCCCGGCCAGCGGGTGGTGGTATTCTGCCACGGCGGGGTGATCAACGTCTGGACGGCGCATGTGCTGGGCATGGCTCCCAGGCTGTTCTTCGAGCCCGACTACACCAGCGTCCACCGCTACATGTGCGCCCGCTCGGGCCAGCGCAACGTGGTCAGCCTGAACGAGCGGGCCCATCTGCGGGCGGCGGGCTGACGCGCATTTCATTTGAATGACGCGGCGTCGGACGTGATCCTTCGCCCCGGCCGCACTTCAGCCGGCGCGAGGACCGAGCGCGTGACAAGCTACGACCTGATCATCGTGGGCGGTGGGATCGGCGGATCGGCGCTGGCGACCGTGATGGCGCGTGCGGGCCGCTCGGTTCTGCTGCTGGAGCAGTCGCTGACCTACCAGGACCGGGTGCGCGGCGAGTGGATCGCGCCGTGGGGCGTGGACGAGGTGCGCCAGGTGGGCCTCTACGACCTGCTGCTGGGGGCCGGCGGCCATCACCTGAGTCGCCACGTGACCTTCGACGAGGGCCGCGACCCGGCCGCGGCCGAGGCCGAGGCCCTGCCGCTGAACATCTTCCGCCCCGGCGTGCCCGGGCCGCTGTGCATCGGCCATCCCAAGCACTGCCAAACCCTGTTCGACGCGGCCGGGGCAGCGGGCGCCGAGACCCTGCGCGGCGTGACGGTGACTGAGGCGGTCGGCGGCGCCGCGCCCCACGTGACCTTCGAGGTGGGCGGCGAAACGCGCACGGCCACGGCCCGGCTGCTGGTGGGCGCGGACGGCCGCACGTCCCAGGTGCGCGAGGCGGCCGGCATCGCCCTGCATCAGGACAAGCCGCACCACTGGTTCGCTGGCCTGCTGGTCGAGGGCGCCGAGGGCTGGCGCGACGACCTGCAGGCGATCGGCACCGAGGGCGATTTCGGTTTCCTCGCCTTTCCCCAGGGCGGCGGCAAGGTGCGGGTCTATGGCGGCTACGCCCTGGACGAGGCGCGGCGGTTCAAGGGCGACGACGGCCCGCGCCGGTTCCTGGACGCCTTCGCGGTCAGTTGCAGCCCCGAGAACCGGCACCTGGTGGCCGGCCGCCCGGCGGGGCCGCTGTTCAGCTACATCAACGCCGACAGCTGGACCGATGAGCCGTTTGCGCAGGGCGTGGTGCTGGTGGGCGACGCGGCCGGCTGGAACGACCCGATCATCGGCCTGGGCCTGTCGATCACCTATCGCGACGTGCGCATCGTCAGCGATATCCTGACGGCCGGCGACGACTGGTCGACGCGCGCCTTCGCCCCCTTTGCCGAGGAGCGGGCGGAGCGGATGCGCCGGCTGCGGTTCGCCGCCAGCCTGCAGGCCGCCATCGACATGGAGTTCGGCGACGCCGCCCGCGCGCGCCGCCACAGCTACTACGACCGCGGCGCCGTCGACCCGAGCCTGAAGATGCACGGGATCGCGGTGATGGCCGGGCCCGAGATGGCGCCGCCGGAGATCTTCACCGAGGACCACCGGGCCCGGGTGCTGGGAGCGCAGGCCTGATGGACATCGTGGACTTCAACGCCCGCTGGCTGCAGGCCTGGTCGGACAAGGACGTGCCGGCGCTGGTCGGCTTCTATACGGACGACTGCGTCTACAAGGACCCGCAGACCGCGGCCGGCATCACCGGCGGGGCGGCGCTGCGCGACTACCTGACCGGCCTGTTCGCCGCCCTGCCGCCCACGCTCTACACGCCCGACGAGACCTGGCCGATTCCCGGCGGCTACTGCGGTCGCTGGTACGCGGCGATGGGCGAGGGCGGGTCGGCCGGACGGATGCGCGGCTTCGACCTGGTGATCCTGCGGGGCGACCGGATCGCGCTGAACGAGGTCTACGTCCACCCGCTGCCGGCATGACCCCGGACATCCGCCGGCCCGGTGCGGTCGACGCGGCCTGGCTGACGCAGGTGCTGCAGGCCGGCGGCGTGGACGCGGTGGTCGCTGCGTTCGACGCGGCCAACGTCGGCTCCGGCCAGATCGGCGAGAGCGTGCGGTTCAAGCTCCGCTACGCGCGAGGCGGTGAGGGCGCGCCGGCCTCGATCGTCGGCAAGTTCCCCTCGCCGGACGAGGACAGCCGCCGCACCGGCGTGATGCTGGGCAACTACGTCCGCGAGGTGAACTTCTACAGGACGCTGGCCGCCGGCGCTCTGGTCTCCACCCCGCGCTGCTTCTTCACCGACGCCGACGACGCCACCGGCGAGTTCGTGCTGATGATGGAGGACCTGACCCCGGCCGAGCAGGGCGACCAGCTGAAGGGCGTCACCCTGGACCAGGCGCGCCTGGCGGTCGAACAGGCGGCCCGCCTGCACGCCTCGCACTGGGACGACGACGGCCTGGAGGACCTGCCCTGGGTGTCGGGCGCCCGGGCCGCGCCGCCCAGCACGATCACCCCGGAGCTGGTGACGGGCCTCTGGCAGGGCTTCCGCGAACGCTACGCCGAGCGCCTGCAGCCGTACTGGATCGAGGTGGGCGAGGCGCTCACGGCGCGGTGGGGGGCCTATGGTGCGCTGCACGATGGCCCGCGCTGCCTGGCGCACCACGACTTCCGCCCCGACAACATGATGTTCGGGACGCCAGCCGGCGGCCGGCCCGTCACCGTGCTGGACTGGCAATCCTTCGCCTATGCGGCCGGGGCGACCGACGTGGCCTATTTCCTGGCCGGCGCCCTGACCCCGCAGGCTCGCCGGGCGGCTGAGCCGGAGCTGCTGGCGCTTTACCACCGCACGCTCACGGAGCTTGGCGTCACCGGCTATTCGCCGGCCGATCTCGCGCGGCACTACGGGCAGGGCGGTTTCCAGCTGTTCCTGACCGCATTCTTCGCCTCGATGATCGTGGTCCGCACCGCCCGCGGCGATGACATGTTCATGCAGATGCTGGGCAGCGCCGCCGACCACATCCACGACCACGGCGCGCTGGCGGTGCTGACCTGACCGCCCGTTGGTAGATTATCAGCGATCATTTATGCTGCGGCGACGAGACGGGGACCGGACGCGACATGGCTATCGAACACTTCGACGTGGTGATCGTGGGCGCGGGCCTCTCGGGCATCGGCGCCGGCTACCACCTGAAGACCGCCTGCCGTGACCGCAGCTATGTGATCCTGGAAGGCCGCGAGGCGATCGGCGGCACCTGGGACCTGTTCCGCTATCCCGGCATCCGCTCGGACAGCGACATGTACACCCTGGGCTATGCCTTCAAGCCGTGGACGGAGGCCAAGGCCATCGCCGACGGGCCCTCGATCCTGAAGTACGTCCGCGACACGGCCGCCGAGAACGGCATCGACCACCACATCCGCTATGGCCACATGGTCAAGCGCGCCGCCTGGTCCACGCCGGACGCTGCCTGGACGGTGGAGGCGGAGGTGGCCGGCAAGGTCCGGCATTTCACCTGCAACTTCCTCTTCCTGTGCGGTGGCTACTATTCCTACGAGGGCGGCTACACCCCGGAATTCCCGGGCGTCGCCGACTTCAAAGGCGCCCTGGTCCACCCGCAGAAGTGGCCCACGGATCTGGACTACGCCGGCAAGCAGGTGGTGGTGATCGGTTCGGGCGCAACGGCCGTGACCCTGGTGCCGGAGATGGCCAGGACCGCCGTCCACGTGACCATGCTGCAGCGCTCGCCCACCTATGTGGTCTCGCGGCCCGCCGAGGACGCCATGGCCAACCGGCTGCGCAAGTGGCTGCCCAGCAAGCTGGCCTATGACCTCGTCCGCGCCCGCAACGTGCTGGGCGGGATGTACTTTTTCAAGCTGGCCCGCGAGAAGCCGGCGGCGGTCAAGGCGCAGATCCTCAAGCTGGTCCGCGAGGAACTCGGCCCCGACTACGACGTCGATAAGCACTTCACCCCCACCTACAATCCCTGGGACCAGCGCCTGTGCCTGGTGCCGGACGCCGACATGTTCCGCGAGATCAGGGCCGGCCGCGCCTCGGTGGTCACCGACCACATCGACACCTTCACCGAGACCGGCATCCGCCTCACGTCCGGCCTGGAGCTGGAGGCCGACGTCATCGTCAGCGCCACCGGCCTGGTCCTCGAGGTCTGGAACGGCATGGAGATCTCGGTGGACGGCCGCCGCGTCGATGCCAGCCAGACGCTCAGCTACAAGGGCATGATGTACGAAGGCGTGCCGAACATGGCCTCCGCCTTCGGCTACACCAACGCGTCGTGGACCCTGAAGTGCGACCTGACGTGCGAGTACGTCTGCCGCGTGCTCAATCACATGAAGAAGACCGGCCAGCGCCAGGCGACCCCGGTGAACGACGATCCGGACGTCGAACACACGCCCTGGCTCGATTTCTCCTCCGGATATGTGCAGCGCGCGATGGCGAAGTTCCCCAAGCAGGGGACCAAGCCGCCGTGGCGGCTGAACCAGAACTATGCCCTCGACCTGATGAGCCTGCGTTACGCCAAGCTGGAGGACGGGACGCTGCGGTTTTCCGGCCCCGCCGGACAGGCCGCGCGCCCGGCGCCGAAACTGGCGGCCTGAACCGCTTGCGGACGGACCCCGCGGCGTGACATCTTACGTTCGTAATGCGCGCGAGGCGCTGAGGAGGTGCTGTGGCAGGCGAACGCAAGCGGCGTCGCACCCGGGGCGAGATCCTGGTCATGGTCATGGGTGGGCTGATCGCCCTGGGCGTCCCGACCGGGTTGCTGGTCGCCAACTTCCTGAAGGTCCGCGCCGCCAACATCCAGCTGGCCCACGAATGGTCGATCGACGGCCACCCCTGTCCGCAGGTCAGCAAGGCGGAATTCGCCGCGCGGCGGCTGAAGGCCCCGAAGGGCGTGCTCTATTCGAACGCCACGTTGTTTCGCCAGTTCGGCCACATGGAGTGCAGCCCGATCACCTACGACGGCGGCACCGGCCTGGGCGCCTACGCGGTCTGCCAGTTCACCGGGCCGAATGTGCTGAAGGTCACCACCAGCAAGGGCGAGTGGTACTTCGTGCCGGGCATGGGCCAGCCGGCGACCATCGCCACCCCGCACGACATCGCCCACTGCGTGATGGCCTCGAACTTCACGATGTGAGCGCCGCTCAGCCGGGCGCGTAGCAGTCCTGGACGGGAGGCTCGGCCTTGGGCAAGGGCGCCTCGGCCCCGCCCGTACCGCCCCTGGGCCAGCGAGAGGTGACGAAATGGCCGGAGTCCGGGGGCCGGAACCGGCGCGGGGGCGCCTTGGGCCGCGAAAGCTGAGCCTTGAGGCGCGCCAGCAGATCGTCCAGGCTCTCGTCGGAGCCGGTCTGATCCTGCATGAAACTGCGCTCTGTCATGACGCAGCGTTATACGCCTACGGGGCTTTCAAAACCACCCCGCGAGCCGGAACCCGTGCTATCGCGGCTCACGTCTTCGAGATCAGGGAAGGGACATATCGTGAAGCTCTTTAACTCCATCGGACCCAATCCGCGGGTCGTGAACATGTTCCTGGCCGAGAAGGGGGTGACCCTCGACAAGGTCGACGTCGACCTGCGCACGGGCGAGAACCGGCAGGCGCCGTACCTGGCCAAGAACCCGTCCGGCCAGACGCCCTGCCTGGAGCTGGACGGCGGCGCATACCTCAACGAGATCACCGCCATCTGCGAGTATGTGGACGAGAAGTTCCCCGGGGGCTCGCTGATCGGCGCCACGCCGGAGGAACGGGCGGAAACGCGGATGTGGACGCGCCGTGTTGACCTCAAGGTCTGCGAGCCGATGGCGAACGGGTTCCGCTACGCCGAAGGCCTGCCGATGTTCCAGAGCCGCATGCGCTGCCTGCCGGAGGCCGCACCGGGCCTGAAGGCGGTGGCTCAGGACGGCCTGCAGTGGTTCGAGGACCACATGGTCGGCCCCTACCTCTGCGGTGAGCGCTTCAGCCTGGCCGACATCCTGCTGTTCGCCTTCCAGGACTTCGGCAACGTGGTCGGACAGCCCCTGGATGCGAAGTACGTGAAGCTGAACGCCTGGTTCGCCGCCGTGAAGGCCCGCCCCAGCGCAGCGGCGAGCGCGTAGCGGCTTTCCCGCCCCATCAAGGGAGAGAAAAGCGCGACTTACCCCACCTTGCGGTCGCGGCCTTCCCAGTACGGCTTGCGTAGCTCGCGGCGCAGCACCTTGCCTGAGGGGTTGCGCGGCAGGGCGTCGATGAAGTCCACGGTCTTGGGCGCCTTGAACCCCGCGATCCGCTGGCGGGCGTAGGCGATGATGTCGGCGGGGGCGGGGTTCGCGCCGGGCGCGGCCACCACGATGGCCTTCACCGCCTCACCCCAGCGCTCGTCCGGGACGCCGATGACGGCGGCGTCGGCGACGCCCGGGCAGCCCAGGATCGCGTTCTCCACCTCGGCCGGATAGACGTTCTCGCCGCCCGAGACGATCATGTCCTTCACCCGGTCGTGGACGAAGAAGAAGCCCTCGGCGTTCATGTATCCGGCGTCGCCGGTGCGCAGCCAGCCGTCCGGGCGGATGGTCTCGGCGGTGGCCTCCGGACGGTTCCAGTAGCCGGCCATGACGATCGGCCCACGGATCTCGATCTCGCCGATGTCGCCGACCGCGACCTCATGGCCCGCCTCGTCGGCGATCCGGGTCTCCAGCGTCGCCCAGGGGCGCCCACAGGCGCGCATCAACTCGCCCCGATGTTCGCTGGGCGCCAGCGTCGTGCCGGCCCCGGTGGTCTCGGTCATGCCGTAGAACTGGATGAAGCCGCAGCCGAACGTCTCGGTCGCCTTGGCCAGCACCGCTTCGGAAATCGGCGAGGCGCCGTAGCTCACGGTCTTCAGGCTGGAGAAGTCGGTGGTCTCGACGCCCGGCGTCTGCAGCAGGGCGTTGATCATCACGGGCGCCAGGAAGCTGTGCGCCACCCGTTCGACCGCAATGGTCTCCAGGACGCGCGACGGGACGAATTCAGCCTGCAGGACGATCCGCCCGCCGGCGGCGAGGCCGGAGAAGCTGATGTTGGTGCCGGCCACATGGAACATCGGCATCAGGATCAGCACGGTGTCGTCCGCGCCGTACGCGAAGCCCTCCACCTGGTGTCGAAGCGCCAGGAACGCGGCATAGTTGGCGTTGGTCAACCGCACGCCCTTGGGCAGGCCCGTGGTGCCGGAGGTGTAGAGCTGCAGGACGTCGTCCGTGGCCTGCGGGGTCTCCAGCCGGGGCGCCGGGGCGGCGTCGCGCAGCGCGGCATAGGACTCGAACGCCGGGTGTTCGCCGCCCACCGCCACCACGCGGATCGGCCGCCCGGCATACTCGGCCACGGTCGGAATGCAGTCGAAGAACTCCGGGGTCACGAAGAACACGTCCGCGCCCGAGTCCTTCAGGATGAAGGCGATCTCGGGGACCGCCAGGCGCGAATTGATCGGCGCGAAACAGGCCCGCGCCTTGGCCACGCCGAAGAAGATCTCGTACCAGGCCTCCGACGGGCGTCCCAGCCAGGCTATCCGGTCGCCGGGCTTCACGCCCAGGCCCTGCAGCGCCGCCGCGACCTGGTCCGACCGGCGGTCCAGCTCCGCGTAGGTCAGGTCGCGGCCCTCGAACGATACCGCCACATGCTGTCCCCGCTCGGCGCCATGGACGCGTGGGATGTCGATCAGGGTCTTGATGGGATCGTCGATCATGGGGTTCCTCTCGGCCGGGCTTGTGGCCGCCCGTCTCCGCAGACTTGCTAGCCGAAGCCGCGCCGAGCGCCAACCGGCGCCCCGGCCCGCCTCACGTCACCGCCGCCCGAGCCTGGAACGCCGGCTGGTCCCAGGCCCGGGTCTCCAGCACCTCGCGCAGGATTTCCACCGCGTCCCAGACGTCGGCGTAGCGGACGTAGAGCCCCGGAAAGCCGAAGCGGGCGATGTCGGGCGCGCGGAAGTCGCCGACCACGCCGCGGGCGATCAGCGCCTGGACCAGGGCGTAACCGTCCGGATGGGCGAAGGAGACGTGCAGGCCGCGCTCGGCGATGTCACGGGGCCCGATCAGCCGCAGGCCCCGGCCGGCGCAGCGGTCCTCGACCAGCTGGATGAACAGCGCGCAGAGCGCCTTGCCCTTGGCCTCGACGGCGGCCGCCGAGGCCTCCAGCAGGATGTCGATCCCGCACTCCAACGCCGCCAGCCCCAGGATCGGCGGCGTGCCGCAGAGCTGGGCGCGGATGTCGGCGGCCGGGCGGAAATGGGGCTCGAACGCGAACGGCTCGGCGTGGCCCATCCAGCCGCTGAGCGGCGAGCGGACCGCCGCCTGGTGCCGTGCGGCGACGAACAGGAAGGCCGGCGCGCCAGGGCCGCCGTTCAGGTGCTTGTAGCCGCAGCCCACCGCCAGGTCGGCGTCCGCGCCGTTCAGGTCGCCGGCCAGGGCGCCAGCCGTGTGGCTGAGGTCCCAGAGCGCCAGCGCGCCCTTGGCGTGGGCCGCGGCGGTGACGGCGGCCATGTCCCACGTCCGGGCCGAGGCATAGTGCACGTGGGTCAGGGCCACGAGTGCGGTCTGCTCGTCGATGGCGCCGACCACATCCTCGGTCGGGACGATCTCCAGGGTCGCCCCGGCCAGCGCCGCCAGGCCCTCCAGCACGTAGACGTCGGTGTGGAAGTTGCCGATCTCGGTGAGGATCTTGCGCCGTCCGGGCCGCAGCGACAGCGCGCCCGCCGCCAGCTTGAACAGGTTGACCGAGGTGGAGTCGGCCACGACCACCTCGTTGGCCTGGGCGCCGATCAGCCGCGCGATCTTGTCGCCCACCCGCTGCGGCGCCTCGATCCAGCCGGCGGTGTTCCAGCTGGTGATCAAGTCGCGGCCCCATTCGCGCCGGACCAGGTCGTCGATCCGCGCCGCCGCCGTGCGGGGCAGGGCGCCCAGCGAATTGCCGTCGAGGTAGATCAGGCCCTCCGGCAGGTCGAACGACCGGCGGAAGCGGGCCAGCGGGTCGGCGGCGTCCAGGGCTTCGGCGTGTCGGCGGTCCATGCGCGCTTCTAAGCAGAGAATCGAACCTCGCCCAACAGATGGTCATCTCGCAGGCTCCCTTCCTCCTCGATGGGGGAAGGGCGGGGGATGGTGGTGTGCGCACGATGATGGGGTGAGGAGCTCTGTAAGGCGCCGGCGCTAACCCGCGCCGTCTGCGCCACCGCCGTGGCCACACCACCACCCAACCCTCCTCCATCGAGGAGGAGGGCTTTCGCTGTGCGATCCGTTGGGCGATCTCGGCAATCTTGCTTAGCGTCCACCTTGCCGCCCGGAAGGACGCTGGCGGCGCGACCCGTGCCGGAGCAGGTGCGGGGGGTCGTGGATCGGCTTGCAGCGGCGCACCCGCGGGCGCCAAGGACGGGGAGTCAGGCTGTGCCCATCGCGGTCATGTTTTCCAGGGCCATGACGTCGTTGGCGTCCTGCGCGTCCATGAGCTTCAGCAGGCGGGCGCGGGCGCGGTTCACCCGGCTCTTGATGGTGCCGAGCGCGCAGCCGCAGATCTCGGCGGCCTCCTCGTAGGAGAGACCCGCCGCGCCGACCAGGGTCAGCGCCTCGCGGTGCTCGGCCGGCAGTTGCTGCAGCGCCGCCTGCAGGGCGCGCATGGCCACCGTCCACTCCTGGGTCGGGGCGCTGTGCAGGGTGGCGGCGTACTGTCCGGTCTCGTCGCGCACCTCGCGGCGGCGGCGCACCACGTTGGTGTAGTAGGTGTTTCGCAGGATCGTGAACAACCACGCGCGCAGGTTGGTGCCCGGCTGGAACTTGTCGCGGTGGGTCCAGGCCTTGATCAGGGTGTCCTGCACCAGGTCGTCGGCGTCGGAGCCGTTGTGGCTGAGCGACCAGGCGAACGCCCTGAGGGCGGGGATCAGGCCGACGACCTCATCGCGCCAACTTGGTGCGGAACTCATACCGACCCCTAGGACTCCGGCCGTGCCGACCGACTAAGCGCCTCCCACCAGCCGCCCTTGAACGCCGCCCCGGTTCGATGCGTTCCGGCGGCGATCCCCAGGAAATCAGCGATCTTTCCGGCCGGCCGGCGTGGCGACCGCCTGCGGAGGCCGACAATCGTCCGGTCAAATGCAGCCACTTGCGCCGCAAGTGCGTTGTGCGCCGGCGAGGCGGCCCCCACATTGAGGGCCGGGAGACGGTCGCCATGCGGCCGGACGAGGGGAGTTGGCATGCGCGAGTCCGAACGTCCTGGGGCGCAGCTGCGCGGCGCCGTCCGCGCCGCGCCGTCCGACGCGCTCGAGCGCTACCAGACGTTGAGGCGAGCCTCCGAAGCGCTGACCCGTTCCCTGACGCCCGAGGACATGGGCGCCCAGTCGATGCCGGACGCCAGCCCGACCAAATGGCACCTGGCGCACACCACCTGGTTCTTCGAGACCTTCATGCTCACCCCGCACCTGGCCGGCTACCGGGTGTTCGACGCCAGGTTCGGCTACCTGTTCAACTCCTACTACGAGGCCATCGGGCCGCGGCAGCCGCGGCCGGCGCGCGGGCTGATCACCCGGCCGTCGGCCGCCGACGTCCTGGCCTATCGCGCCCACGTCGATGCCGGGATGGCCAGGCTGCTGGCCAACGGCGCCGGCGATCTCGCCGGTCTGCTGGACCTGGGCCTGGCCCACGAGGAGCAGCATCAGGAGCTGATCCTGATGGACATCCTGCACCTGTTCGCCCAGTCGCCGCTGTCGCCCGCCTTCGCCCCGCCACGGCCGCCCGCGGCGCCCGCCGAGATGACGCCCGCGACGTATGTGGCCTTCCAGGGCGGGCTGGTGGAGATCGGTCACAATGGTCAGGGGTTCGCCTTCGACAATGAGGCCCCGCGCCATCGCGTCTGGCTGGAGCCGTTCCGCCTGGCCGACCGCCTGGTGACCAACGCCGAGTGGCTGGCCTTCATGGCCGATGGTGGCTACGCGCGGCCGGAGCTCTGGCTCTCGGAGGGCTGGGCCGTGGTCCGCGCCGAGGACTGGCAGGCGCCCGTCTACTGGCGCCCCGCGCCAGGGGCCGAGGACGGCTGGCGGGCCATGGGCCTGCACGGCCTGCGCCCGTTGGACCCCGACGCCCCGGTCAGCCACGTCAGCTACTACGAGGCCGACGCCTATGCCGCCTGGGCCGGGGCGCGGCTGCCCACGGAGGCGGAGTGGGAGCACGCCGCCGCTTCGGTCGCGCCGGAGGGCAATTTCCAGACCTCCGGCCGCCTGGCTCCCCAGCCGGCGCCGGCGGGCGAGGGCCTGCGCCAGATGTTCGGCGACCTCTGGGAGTGGACCCGCAGCGCCTATCTGCCCTATCCCGGCTTCAAGGCCGCGGCCGGCGCCGTGGGCGAGTACAACGGCAAGTTCATGGCCGGCCAGTTCGTGCTGCGCGGCGGGGCCTGCGTGACGCCCGGCGGCCACGCGCGCGCCAGCTACCGCAACTTCTTCTATCCCGGCCAGCGCTGGATGTTCTCCGGCCTGCGGCTGGCCCTCGACGGCCTGGGCCAGGGACATGGCGTCTCGGACTTCGAGGCCGACGTGGTCGCCGGCCTGGCGCGGCCGAAAAAACAGGTCCCGCCCAAGCACTTCTACGATGCGGAGGGTTCGCGCCTGTTCGAGGCGATCACCGAGCTGGAGGAATACTATCCGACCCGCACCGAGATCGCCCTGCTGCGCGACGCGGCGCCGGAGATCGCCCGCCACATCCCCGACGGCGCGGCGCTGGTGGAGTTCGGCAGCGGCGCCAGCACCAAGACCCGCATCGTCCTGGACGCCGCGCCGCAACTGGCCGTCTACGCCCCCATCGACATCAGCGCCTCGGCGTTGGAGGGCGCGGCTCAGGCGATCCGCGCCGACTATCCAGGGCTGACCGTCGCCCCGCTGCGCGACGACTTCACCAATGCGCTCAGCCTGCCGTCAGAGACCGACGGTCGGCCCGTCGTGGGTTTCTTCCCCGGCTCGACCATCGGCAACTTCACGCCGGACGAGGCTCGCGCCTTCCTGGTCGGCGCACGGCGCCTGCTGGGCGCGGGCTCGGCCTTCCTGGTGGGCATGGACCTGGTCAAGGACGCGGCCACCCTGGTGGCGGCCTATGACGATGCCCAGGGGGTCACGGCGGCGTTCAACAAGAACCTGCTGACCCGCATCAACCGCGAGCTTGGTGGGGATTTCGACCTCGACGCCTTCGCGCACCGGGCGGTGTGGAATGCCGTCGACAGCCGGATGGAGATGCATCTGCTCAGCCTCAGCGACCAGACGGTCCAGGTGGCCGGCCGCGCGTTCCACTTCGCGGCGGGCGAGACCCTGCACACGGAGAACTCCCACAAGTTCACCCTGGACGGTTTCGCCAGGCTGGCGGCTTCGGCCGGCTGGACCTTGGAACGGCAATGGGCCAGCGAGGCGCCGGCCTTCGGGATGGTGCTGCTGCGGGCGTGAGGGGTGGCGCTGGTCCTGCGCGCCAGGACAGCAAGCGCAGCCTGGACGCAAGCGCCCCCCCACAGGCCGTGGGGAGGCGCGCTGTGACGTTCAGGCCGGATCGAAGGTCGGCCTACGCCTCTCGGCCGCGGGTGCGGCCGCCGCCGCGGGAGGCCTCGCCGCCCTTGCGGCCAGCCGTGGCGGCCAGATCGCGGTCCTTCGCGAAGCTGCGCTTCTCGCTGGGGACGGAGGCCCCGCCCTTGCGGGCAATCTCCCGGCGGCGCTCGGGGTTCATGGCGGCGAAGCCGCGTCGGGCGCGGGGCTTGTCGGTGTCGATGGTGGGCATTGGGGGGCTCTCCTCATCGGGGGACGTGGGGTCGAGGTCCCGCGAGGCGCTGGGGGATTGTAGGTCGTACCGTTTCGACGGCTTTGACATGACCTCTCGCGGGGGCTTGTGGGGCTAACCCCCGAGTGGCGGTCAAGGTTGCGTCGCTGCGACCGGTTCTTATTCCTGCCGCAATGCCTCGATGGGGGTCGAGGCGGTCTGCGCGCCATTTGCCACATACCGCCGCTTCGACGCAGTATCGCCCGGGGCGTCGACCCCGCGCCCTGAGGCAAGGTCATGGTCACGACGCCAGGAGGTGAAGGCCAGCGGGCGAGGCCGACCGAGCGGCTTCTGGTCTGCGCCGGCGTCGCTGCGGCGGCCTTCGCCCTGGCGTGGCTGTCCCTGGCCATGCTGGGACCCAGCCGGATCGCGCCCGTCTGGCCCGCGAACGGCGTGCTGCTGGCCGCCCTGCTGCGCCGGGAGCGCCGCGAGTGGCCGGCCATCCTGGCCGCTGGCCTGATCGGCATCGCCGCGGGTGGCCTGATGAACGGCGGCGCGGTGCGCTCGTCGTTCGGCCTGGCGCTGTGCGATCTTCTGGAGGTGGGCCTGAGCGCCACGGCGATCCGCGCGTTCGGCGGCGGCGCGCCCGATCTCTCGCGCCTGCGGGTGGTGGCGGTCGGAGGCCTGGCCGCGATCGCCTCGGCGGCGGTCGGCGCGGTCGGGGCGGGCGTCGTGCTGGACTGGCTGGGGCGGGGCTCCATCCTCTCGGCGGCCGTGGTCTGGACCCTGGCCAATGCGCTCGGCCAGATGACCGCCGCTCCGATCGTGCTCCTGCTGCGGCCGCCGGAAGGGCGGCGGGCCATCTCGCGCCGCAAGCTGGTCTGGTCCGCCTTGAGCCTGGCCGCCCTGGCCGGGACCGTGAGCCTGGTGTTCCAGCAGGCGCACTACGACCTGATCTACCTGATCTTCGCGCCGCTGCTGGTGGTGGTCTTCCAGCTGGAGGTGCTGGGCGCGGCGATCGGAATCCTGCTGACCGCGATCCTGGCGGTCGGCTTCACAGTGCGCGGCCATGGCCCCATGTGGCTGATGGCGGACGACCCGACAGAGCGGGTGATCCTGCTGCAGCTGTTCCTCCTGGGCGTGGTCGCGACCAATTTTCCCCTGGCCGCGGCCCTGGCCGACGGGCGCCGGGGCCATGACGCGGCGCGCCTGGGCGAGGCGCGCTACCGACTGCTGGCCGAGAACTCGCGGGACATCGTCTTCGAGTTCGATGCGCAGGCGAACATCCGCTATGCCTCCGCCGCGGTCCGGCAGCTGGGCTATGAGCCGGCCGATCTGGTCGGCCACAGCTGTTTCAGCTTCGTGCACCCCGACGACGTGGCGACGGCCCGCAAGGCGATGGCCGTCCAGCTCGATCCCAGCCTGGCCGACGGCGTGGTCAGCCAGGAGTGGCGGTTGCGCACCGCCGCCGGCGACTATGTGTGGGTCGAGGGCAATCCGGCCGTCTCCCGCGACGCCGAGGGCCGTCCAGTCGGCTACACCGACAGCGTGCGCGACATCTCCCGGCGCAAGGTCCTGGAGGCGGACCTGCGTCGCAAACAGGCGCAGGCCGAGGCGTCCGAACGGGCCCGGCGCGCCGCGGAGGCGCGGGCGCGCGAGAACCTGGACGAACTGGCGCGGGTGTCGCGCGTCCTTTCGGTCGGCGAGTTCGCGTCCTCGATCGCCCATGAGCTGAACCAGCCGATCGCTGCGATCGTGACCAACGGCGACACCGCCCTGCGCTGGCTGGGGAACGATCCGCCCGACCTGGCCGAGGCGCGGCTGGCGGTCGGCCGTTCGATCCGCGACGCCGAACGCGCCGCCGCCATCATCAACCGCACACGGGCGCTCCTGTCGAAGCATCCGCCCGCCTTCGCGGAGGTCGACATCGATGCTTGCGTCGATGACGTCCTGCTCTTCACGGACCTGGTTCTGCGCCGTAACCATGTCGAGGTGCGCAAACATCTGGCGGCGCGGATTCCGCCGGCCTGGGGCGACCGGGTCCAGCTCCAGCAGGTGCTGCTCAACCTGATCGGGAACGGGCTCGACGCCATGGTGGGCAATGAAGGAAGGCCGCGGGTGCTGGACATCACCACGGGAACCGATCCGGCCGGCCGCGTCGTGGTCACGGTCGAGGACAACGGCTGCGGGCTGGCGCCCGAGGTGGCGGAGCGGCTGTTCGACTCCTTCTTCACCACCAAGACCGATGGCGTCGGCCTCGGCCTGCCCATTTCGCGCTCGATCGTCGAAGCCCATGGCGGGCGCCTCTGGGCCACGCCGCGCAAGGGCGGCGGCACGGCCTTCCGCTTCACCGTGCGCGCGTCCGTGGGGCAGCCGGGATGAGCGCCGCCCCGCCCAATGTGATCGTGGTCGACGACGACCGGGGCATCCGCGAGGCGCTGGAGGGGCTGCTGCGTTCGGTCGGCCTGCAGGTCAGCCTGTTCGGCTCAGTGGCGGAATTCCTGGCCGCGCCGCTGCCGGCGCGGCCGCGCTGCCTGATCCTCGACGTCCGGCTGCCGGGGCGCAGCGGCCTGGACCTGCAGAGCGAACTCGCCGGCGCGGATGCCGGGCTGCCGATGATCTTCATCACCGGGCATGGCGACATCCCGATGTCGGTCGGCGCCATGAAGGCCGGGGCGGTGGAGTTCCTCGCCAAGCCGTTCCGCGATCAGGACCTGCTCGACGCGATCCAGGTGGCGCTCGACCGCGACCGGGCGCAACTGGCAGGCGCCGCCGCAGACACCGCCCTGCGTACCCGGCTGGAGACACTCACGGCCCGCGAACGCCAGGTCTTCGCCCTGGTGGCGTCCGGCCGGCTCAACAAGCAGATCGCGGGCGAGATCGGCGTGGCGGAGATCACCGTGAAGGTTCACCGCGGCCAGGTGATGAAGAAGATGGGCGCGCGCTCCATCGTCGACCTGGTCAGGATGGCCGACCGCCTCGACCTCGCCGGCGCCGACGGCAGACGGGCCCCTTAGCTTCGGCCAGCCGCTATACCTCCGCATAGGCAGCCCTATACATCAGGCCAACCGGCGCATCCCACGGTCGCCTTGAAACCCGCCCCGCCACTGCGAAGATGAGTCCACGCCGCGAGGCGAGGTAGACGCCTGACCCCAGGATCGGGAAGGAGTGATGGCGACGTGGCTTTGCGCACGGTCTGCATCGTCGACGACGACATCTCGTTTCGCGAAGCCCTGGAGGGCTGGGTCGGGTCGCTGGGGTTCGCGACGCAGTCCTTTGGGTCGGCCGAGGCGTTCCTGGCGGTCGAAATCCCGCCAACGATCCATTGCTTGGTCCTGGATGTGCAGATGCCGGCGCTCAGCGGGCTGGACCTGCAGGCGCATCTGCGGGCCACTGGCCATGCGATTCCGATCGTCTTCATCACCTCGCACAGCGAGCCCCACCATCGGACCCGCGCGCTCGATGCGGGGGCGATCGGCTTCCTGAGCAAACCCTTCGACCGCGACGTGCTGATGGAGATTTTCAAAAGCATCGCCTAGGGGTCGGGCCGACCGCTACGCGCCCCAAGTCGTCGCCATGTCGAACCGCCCGATCGAGGGGCCGGCGAACTATACGAATGTATAGCGCGGACATACTGAATGTCAGTGATGAAAAGACCCACATCTAATACTCGCAGCGCCCCAGCTGGACTAGCAGGACGCGCTCAGACATCCGACGAATTCAAAGGCCAATGCTGTGAGCCCCAACTGCGATCTGCCCATCCATGAGTCCGATCGCCAAGGTCAAGTCCTGCGCCTGGTCCTGGCCGGCAAGTTCGATCACGAGATCGCCGAGGAACTCGCCATTCCGCTCGCCGCGGTGGCCAGCACTCTGGCGAAGCTTGAACGCGTCGCGGCGACGACGAAGTGTTTCGACCTCGTGGTCCGGCTGGTGAATGCGCAGCGCACGGGCCAGGTGCAGACGCCGGCTGTGCCGACGCTGGGTTCCGAGCGGCAGCCCGTGCGGCGGCTCCTGCTGGCGGACGATCATGAGATCAACCACCTGACGATCCGGGCCATGGTCGAAGACCGCGGGATCGAAGTGGTGCCCGCCTTCGATGGCGCGGAAGCGCTGGCGAAATTCAAGGACGGCGGCGTCGACCGGGTCCTGATGGATATCGAAATGCCGGGGATTGACGGCCTTGAGGCCGTCCGCGCCATCCGCATGTTCGAGCGCGAGCAGGGCGCTGGCCGCACGCCGATCGCCATGTTCACCGCCCATTCCGGCCCCGAGATCGAGCAGGCTTCCAGCGAGGCCGGCGCCGACAGCTACATCGTCAAGCCGATCTCGCTCAATCAGCTCTACGCCTTTGTCGGGTCGAAGGTCGCGGCCGGGTAGACCCCGGACGCCGCTACCCCATCGGCAACTGTACCCGCGCCCGCAAGCCGCCGCCGGCCCGGTTGATCAGGCTCACGTCGCCGCCGTGGCCGCGGGCGATGGAGCGCACCACGGCCAGGCCCAGGCCGATGCCGCCGGTCGTACGGCTGCGCGAGGGTTCGCGGCGGTAGAAGGGCTCGAACACCCGCTCGGTGTCGGCCGGCGGGATGCCGGGGCCGTCGTCGTCGATCTCCACCACCGCATGGCCGGCGTCGCTGAACACCCGCGCCCGCGCCCGGCCGCCGAATTTCACGGCGTTCTCCAGCAGGTTGGCGATCAGCCGGCGCAGCGCCATCGGGTCGGCCTCGAGGATCACCTTTTCCCCCGCCTCGACCTCGGTCCTGGCGCCGGTCTCGGCCATCTCGTCGCAGAGGCTCTCTACCAGCGACGACAGCTCCATCCGGGTACGTTCGCCGGGCCGCGTCGCGTCGCGCACGAAGGCCAGGGTGGCGGTGATCATCTCCTCCATCTGGTCCAGGTCGGAGGCATACTTGGCCCGCTGGTCCTCCGGCAGGGCCTCGATGCGGAATCGCAGGCGGGTGAGCGGCGTGCGCAGGTCGTGGGCGATGGCCCCCACCATCGCCGTGCGGTCGTCGACGTAGCGGCGCAGGCGTTCCTGCATCTCGTTGAAGGCGCGCGCGGCCACGCTGATCTCGGCGGGGCCCTTGACCTCCAGCGGCGGCGCATTGGGGTCGCGGCCCAGCCGCTCGGCGGCGTCGGCGAACACCTGGATCGGCTTCGACAGCCGCCGCGCGAAGATCCAGGCCACCGGCGACATGGCCAGCCCCGACAGCGCGAACCACAGGGCGACGCGTTGCTGCCAGTCGTTGAGCAGAAACGGCTGCTGGGTCCTGACCACCGTCCAACCGCCGTCGGGCTGGCGCACGCCCACCTTGAACGGCGCGATGAGGAAGTGCTCCTCCTCGCGCCGGTCGACCCGGGCGGCGCGGTCGCGGATGATCCGCCCGACCCGACGGTCGGCCAGCGGCCCGCGCTCGCCGGCGATGACGATGCTGGCGACCGGCAGGCCCAGATCCGCCGCGATCTTGGCGCGGATGGCGGGCATCGCCTGGCCCTCGAGCTGCGGCGAGGGCGGCTTGTGCACCCGTTCCAGCTCCAGCGCCTTGCGGTCGGTGAAGACCGGCGGCGTTGCGCGATAGGTCCGCTCGATCTCGGACAGGCGGTAGAAGTCCGGCGCCGGCGGCGGCAGCATGAACAACAGGAAGGTGCTCATCGCCCAGGCCGCGACCAGGGTCAGGCCGGTGAGGGTCAGAAGCTGAATGACCAGCGGGGCCGCGGGCAGGCCGCCGGACCTCACGTGCGCTTCACCTTGGCGGTGAACATATAGCCCTCGTTGCGGATCGTGCGGATCAGGTCGTGGCCCCCGCCGCCGTCGTCCAGCTTACGCCGAAGCCGGCTGATCTGCACGTCGATGGCGCGATCGAAGGCGTCGCTGTCAGGCCCGCGGGCGAATTCCAGCAGCTGGTCGCGGGTCAGCACCCGCTGCGGCCGCTCCACGAAGGCCCGCAGCAGCGAGAACTCGCCGGACGAGAGGTTCACCACCACGCCGACGGGAGAGCGCAGCTCGCGCCGCACCAGGTCCAGCCGCCAGCCGGCGAACTCGCAACCCGCGCCCAGGGCGCCGCCGCTGGTCCGCTGCTCGGCCCGGCGCAGCACCGCCCGCACCCGGGCCAGCAGCTCGCGCGGATTGCAGGGCTTGGCCAGGTAGTCGTCGGCGCCCAGCTCCAGGCCCACGATGCGGTCGGTGTCCTCGCCCATGGCCGACAGCATGATGATCGGCGGCGCGGAGTCGGTGGAGGTCAACCGGCGGCACACCGCCAGCCCGTCCTCGCCCGGCATCATGATGTCCAGCACGATCAAATCGACGGGCCCGCGCTCCAGCGCGCGCTCCATCTCCTCGGCGTCGGCTGCGGTCTCGACCTTGTAGCCGTGCTTGCCCAGGAAGTCGGACACCACGTCGCGGATACCCGGGTCGTCGTCGACCATCAGGATACGGGCGCCGGCCCCGGCCATGTCAGTCGCAAACTCCATGGGCGGCAACGTGTGCGCCGGCCGTAACCTGCGGATGTCTCACTTGAAACCGAGGTGTCCCAATGGTGACCGAAGCGCGGCTCATTCGCCCGCCAGCACGGCGTCGGCCACGAACGGATTGGTCAGGCGCTCCTGGCCGAAGGTCGACATCGGCCCGTGGCCCGGCACGAATCGCACGTCGTCGCCCAGCGGCCACAGCTTGCCCGTGATCGCGTCGATCAGGTCCTGATAGTTGCCGCGGGGAAAATCCGTCCGCCCGATCGAGCCCTGGAACAGCACGTCGCCGACCTGGGCGAAGCGCGCCGCCCGGTTGAAGAAGACGATGTGCCCCGGCGTATGCCCCGGGCAGTGGATCACCTCGAACGCGGTCTCGCCCAGGGTGACCACGTCACCGTCGTGCAGCCAGCGGTCGGGGGTGAAGCCCTTCGCCTCCGGCATCCCCCATTTCGCGCCAGACGCGTCGATCTGGTCGATCCAGAAGGCGTCGTCCGGATGCGGGCCCTCGATGGGCACGCCGGTCAGGTCCTTCAGCGCCGCCGTGCCGCCCGCGTGGTCCAGGTGGCCGTGGGTGATCCAGATCTTCTCCAGCGTCAGGTCGTGCTCCTTCAGCGCCGCCATCAATCGCGGGACCTCGCCGCCGGGATCGATGATCGCCGCCTTCCTGGTCCTGGCGCACCAGACGATGGTGCAGTTCTGCTGCAACGGGGTCACCGGCGCGATCAGGGCGCGGATCGGCAGGGGTGGGGCTGGTGCGTTCATGTGCCCCCATGATCGTGTTTCAGGGCGCAAATTGGAAGGCCGGCGACAATCTGCCCCCGATTGCGAGGTCGGGTTGGCACAGCTAGCGTGCCGATAAGCCCTTTGCGGGCAGAATCGATATGGGAAACAGCCGTATGGCGAATGGAATGGCGCGCATCTTCCTGCGCAAATCGGTCGGGCAGATCCAGGCCGAGCATGAGCATGGGGAGCTGAAACGCTCGCTGGGGGCGCTGAACCTGGTGCTGCTGGGGATCGGCTGCATCATCGGCACCGGGATTTTCGTGCTGACCGGACGCGCGTCCGCCCAGTTCGCCGGCCCCGGCATCATGATCTCGTTCGTCATCACCGGCACGCTCTGCGCCTTCGTGGCGCTCTGCTACGCCGAGCTCGCCTCGGCCCTGCCGGTGTCGGGATCGGCGTATTCCTACACCTATGCCTCGATGGGCGAGGGGGCGGCCTGGGTCATGGGCCTGCTGCTGGTGCTGGAGTATGGGCTCGCGGCCTCGACTGTCTCGGTCGGCTGGTCGGGCTACTTCGTCAGTCTGATGCACGACTTCGGGCTCGACATACCCGCGGCGCTGCAGGCCGCGCCGGGGGTGATCGTCAAGAACCACGATGGGGTGGTGATCGGCACCGGAGTGTTGAACCTTCCGGCCATTGCCATCGTCGGCCTGGTCACCCTGCTGCTGATCCGCGGGGTCTCGGAGTCCGCGACCGTCAACAACATCATCGTCGCCATCAAGCTGACGGTGGTCGTGCTCTTCATCGCCATCGGCTCGCAGTACGTGCACCCGGCCAACTGGTCGCCGCTGGTGCCGGCCGAAATCCCGGCCCGGCCGGTGGGCACCAACATGGACATGCTGCACCAGATCTGGCGCGCGCTGGTCGGGGTGGTCACCGGCGACACCTCGCACAAATACGGCATCGGCGGCGTCATCCACGCCGCCGCGGTGATCTTCTTCGCCTACCTGGGCTTCGAGGCGGTCTCCACCGCCGGCGCGGAATCCCGCAACCCGGGCAAGGACATGCCCATCGGCATCCTGGGCGCCCTGATCATCTGCACGGTCCTCTACATCATGACCTGCGCGGTGCTGGTGGGGATCGTGCCCTACGCCGACCTGGACGTTCCGGCGCCGATCGCGCTGGCCGCCGACCGGATGCACCTGCCTTGGTTCGCCCTGCTGGTGAAGATCGGGGCCATCGCCGGGCTCTCCTCGGTGATGCTGGTGCTGCTCTACGGCCAGACGCGGGTCTTCTACACCATGTCCCGCGACGGGCTGCTGCCGCCGGCGCTGGCCAGCGTCCACAAGACCTTCCTGACCCCGTGGATCAACACCATCATCGTCGGCGTCGCAGCCATGTGCGCCGCGGGCTTCCTGTCGCTGGACGCGTTGTCGGACCTCTCGAATGTCGGCTCGCTCGCCGCCTTCGCCCTGGTCTGCATCACCGTGATCTACCTGCGCCGCAGCGAACCTGGGCTGGTGCGCCCCTTCCGGACACCGCTCTTCCCGTTGGTGCCCATCCTCGGCGCGGTCATGTGCGTCATCCTGCTGATGAGCCTGATGTCCACTCCGGCGACCCGGAACTTCTTCCTGATCTATCTGGCGCTCGGGATCGTGGTCTATTTCGTCTACGGGATCCGCAGTTCCAAGCTGGGCCGCGGCATCCTGGTCACCGGCCATGAGCCCGAGCCGTTCGTCGATCTGCCGCGCCGGGGCGACCTGGACTTGTAGCCGGGGCGGCGGCGCGCTCGCGCTCATGCTGCCGATCCACGAGGCTCTGCCGGGATTGAAGGCGGCGCTGTCCTCGGGCCGCGCCGCCGTTCTCGTGGCCCCGCCCGGGGCCGGCAAGACCACCGTGGTCCCGCTGGAACTGCTGGCCGAGCCGTGGCGCGGCGACGGGCGGATCATCGTCCTGGAGCCGCGCCGCCTGGCCGCCCGCGCCGCCGCCGAGCGGATGGCCGCGACCCTGGGCGAGCGGGTGGGCGACACCGTCGGTTTCCGCGTCCGCATGCAGTCGAAGGTATCGGCGGCTACCCGCATCGAGGTGGTCACCGAAGGCGTCTTCACCCGCATGATCCTGGGCGATCCGGAGCTGGCCGGGGTGGCCTGCGTGATCTTCGACGAGTTCCACGAGCGCAGCCTGGACGCCGACCTGGGCCTGGCCCTGGCGCGCGACGCCCAGAAGCTGCTGCGCGAGGACCTGCGCCTGCTGGTGATGTCCGCCACCCTGGACGGCGCGGCGGTCGCGCGGCTGCTGGACGACGCGCCGGTGATCGAGAGCCAGGGCCGGATGTTCCCGGTCGAGACGCACTACCTGGGCCGCGACGACCGCGCGCGGATCGAGGACCAGGTGGTCCGGGCGGTCGAGAAGGCCCTGGCCGAGAAGCCGGGCGGCCTGCTGGTGTTCCTGCCCGGCCAGGGCGAGATCCTGCGCACGGCGGAACGGCTGGCCGAGCGCAAGCGGCCCGGTGTTGAGATCGCGCCGCTCTACGGCGCCCGGGACCCCCGCGACCAGGACCGCGCGCTCCAGCCGTCGACGGCGGGCGTGCGCAAGGTGGTGCTGGCCACCTCCATCGCCGAGACCTCCCTGACGATCCAGGGCGTCCGGGTGGTGATCGACGCGGGCCAGGCGCGTGTGCCGCGCTACGACCCGGCCAGCGGCCTGACCCGCCTAGCCACGGTCCGCGTCTCCCGCGCCGCCGCCGACCAGCGCCGGGGCCGCGCGGGCCGCACCGAGCCCGGCGCCTGCTACCGGCTGTGGGACGAGGCCGAAACCCGCGCCCTGCCGGCCTATGCCGACCCGGAGATCCTCGACGCCGATCTCTCCGGCCTGGCCCTCGACCTGGCGCGTTGGGGCGCCCGGGACGTCGCCGACCTGGCCTTCCTCGACCCGCCGCCCGCCGCCGCCTTCGCCGAGGCCCGCGCCCTGCTGGTGCGCCTGGAGGCCCTGGACGCGACCGGCGTGCTCACCGCCCATGGCCGCGCGCTGGCCAAGGTCCCGCTGGCGCCGCGCCTGGCGCACATGGTGCTGAAGGCCGCCGACACCGGCCAGGCCCTGCGCGCCGCCCGTATCGCCGCCCTGGTCACCGAGCGGGGCCTGGGCGGCCGCGACGCCGACCTGCGCCATCGCCTCGATGCCCTCGACCGCGACCGCTCGCCGAGAGCCCGCGACGCCAGGGCGCTGGCCGACCGCTGGGCGGGGATGGCGGGAAAAGCCGGGACCGGCGAGCCGCTGGGCGACGGCCTGCTGCTGGCCTTCGCCTATCCCGAGCGGATCGCCAAGGCGCGGGGCGGGCAGGGGGAATTCCAGCTGGTCACCGGCCGCGGCGCCTTCCTCGAAGCTACCGACGCGCTGGCCCGCGAGCCCTGGTTGGCCATCGCCGAGCTGGGCGGCGGCGAGCGGCGCGACCGCATCCTGCTGGCCGCGCGGCTCGACCCCGCCGAGCTCCGCGCCTTCGCCGGCCAGTTCGAGATGGAGGATCGCCTGGAGGAGAGCGACGGCGGCCGTCTGCGCGCCAAGCGCCTGACCCGTCTCGGTCGCCTGACGGTCCGCGAGGAGACCCTCGACAATCCCGACCCGGCGCTGATCGCCCGCGCCCTGGCCGACCGCGTCCGCCGCGACGGGATCAAGGCGCTGCCCTGGAGCGCGGCCAGCGCCGGCCTGCGCAAGCGCGCGGCCTTCCTGCGGTCCCGCGCCGCCGACTGGCCGGATCTCTCCGACGCGGGCCTGATCGAGCGCCTGGACGACTGGCTGATCCCGCTGCTGACCGGGGTGCGGTCGCTGGCGGGGCTGAAGCCCGACGGCCTCGACGCCGCCCTACGCGCCCTCGTCCCCTGGGACCTCCAGCGCCGCCTGGACGCCGAGGCGCCCGCGCGCTGGACCGCCCCTACCGGCAACAGCTTCGCCATCGACTACGCCGCCGAGGCCGGCCCCCGCGTCGACGTCCGCGTGCAGGAGGTGTTCGGCCTGGCGCAGCATCCCACCGTCGGCGGCACGCCCATCACCCTGTCCCTGCTGTCCCCCGGCCACCGCCCGATCCAGACCACCCAGGACCTGCCCGGCTTCTGGAAAGGCTCCTGGAAGGACGTCCGCGCCGACATGCGCGGCCGCTACCCCAGGCACGCCTGGCCCGAGGATCCCGCCAGCGCCGCGCCGACGGCCCGGGCCAAGCCGAGAGGAACGTGATCTTTTCCCTCCACTTCATGGGGAGGGACAGACTGCGTAGCAGTCCGAGTGGGGAAGTGTGCGCCGGAAGGCGGCGTCGAGGAGGATCGCGGGCTCCCCACCCCGCTCGGCTTCGCCGAGTCGACCCTCACCATGAAGGGGAGGGAAACGGCCCGCTCAGGATGCGAGCTGCAGTTCCGCGGTGATCCGGTCGGCGGTGGCGCGGACGACGCCGGAGGTTCGCTCGAGCAACCCCGCCACTTCCAGGGCCGTGACGTCGGCGTGGACGCGGCGATACTGGCGGCCGAGCGCGCGGGCCAAGGCGGATACGGACGGCTCCGGGTGGGCATTCAGGTGGCGCAGCAAACGTAGCCGCTCTCCCGTCATCACGCTCGCTAGCCCCTCCCAGCTTTCAAAGGCCAAGACATCCTCGGCCACCGCCTCGCCGCGCTCGGCCCGGCGCCAGGCGCCGACGAAAGCCGCGAGGTCGTCTTCCACGGCTCCGCCGACCACGACGGTCATGCTGGTCATTTCGCTTCGTCCTTCTTTTCGCGCCGCAACTGCTCAGCCCGTATGTCCGCCAGAAAGTCCGTTACCAGCTGTTCCGGCGAGACGAACCGATAGGGCGCCTCGTGGGCGCCGAGATGGCGGTGATCCCCCTTGCCCGCCTCATTGTCGTACCCGATCCAGCGCTGCCCGGGCTTTCCGTAGTAGAGGCTGTACTTGAAGACATGCGACGATCCCCCCACGGGCGTCGTCACCTGCCACAGCTTGATCTCGGAAATCGATCCGTCATCAAAGATACGCTTGCGATGCAGGATCAGCGTCGCCTCGGGCATATGACAAAGCATGACATAGAGGGGCTATGACGTCAAGTGTCATAGCTCGCGAGATCACGCTACCCCGTGGCGGCGTAGATCATGATCCCGGTCGCCACCGACAGGTTCAGGCTGTCGGCCCGGCCGCGCATGGGGATCTTCACATTGACGTCGCACAGCGCCGCCATCTCCGGCGGCAAGCCCTGCTGTTCGTTGCCCATCAGCAGCAGGGCCGGCCTGGCGTAGGTGGCCTGGCGGTGGTCGACCTCGGCCGAGAGCAGGGCGCCCACCACCGAGCCGGTCCAGCCGGCCCGCCAGGCGGCGAACTCGGCCTCGGTCGCCTCGACCAGCGGCACGGCGAAGATCGAGCCCATGGTGGCCCGCACGCCCTCGACCGAATAGGGATCGCAGCACTCGCCCACCAGGATCACCGCCCCGCAGCCGGCGGCGTCGGCGGTGCGGACGATGGTTCCCAGGTTGCCCGGGTCGCGAACGCGGTGCAGGGCCACAACGCACTGCGCCAGGCCTGAGGTGACGGTCGCAAGCGGCTGGAAGACCTGCGGAAACACGCCCACGACCGCCTGCGGATTATCCCGCCGCGAGACCTTGGCCAGGATGTCCTGGGTGACCTCGATCACCTCGCCCCGCGCCGCCACTGTGGCGCGGACCGCGTTCTGCAGCAGCGGGTGATCGGCGGCGTTCTGGCCGTACAGCAGGATCTTCGGCGCGTGGCCGGTCTCGACCCCCTCGATGACCGTCTTCAGCCCCTCGGCGACGAACAGGCCGGTCGCGTCGCGCGCCTTGCGCATGTGCAGGGCGCGGACGGCCTTGACCGTGGGGTTGCTCAAGGAGGTGACGGTCCGCTCGCTCACGCCGACCACCGCGCGAAGAAGCTCATTCCCACCGCGCGGTCGCCGCGCGCTTCGACCAGGTCAAGTTCGCCCCACTCGATCCGTCCGGCGCGGCCGGCCAGCTTCTCCGCCAGCAGCCCGGCCAGCGCCGCGCCGGAGATCCGCTCCGCATAGGCATTCAGCACCAGGAACCTGGCGTTTTCCGAAAGAAGTTGAGCACATAAGCCGGCAAGTTGCGGCACGTCCTCGAACAGTCGCCAGACTTCGCCATCCGGCCCGCGGCCATATTTCGGCGGGTCCAGGATGATCCCCTCATAGGTCGAGCCGCGGCGGACCTCGCGCTGGACATATTTGCGCGCGTCCTCGGTGATCCAGCGCACCGGGCGCTCGGCCAGGCCCGACAGCGCCGCGTTCTCCCGCGCCCAGCCCACCGCCTTCTTCGAGGCGTCCACATGGGTCACCGCCGCGCCGGCCGCCGCCATCACCAGGCTGGCGACGCCGGTATAGCCGAACAGGTTCAGCACCCGCGGCTGGCCGTCGGCGGCCCGCACCTGGGCGTCCAGCCACGCCCAGTTGGCCGCCTGCTCGGGAAAGAACGCCAGGTGCCGGAACGCCGTGAACCGGCCCTGGAACCTCACCTCGCCCCAAGCCAGCGGCCAGCTCTCCGGCGGCCGCGGCTGGCCGAACCGCCAGCGGCCGGCGTCTTCCTCATCGGTCGGGTCGAACACCGCGTCGGCTCCGTCCCAGGCTTCGGCGCCCAGCCGGGGGCTCCACAGGCACTGCGGTTCGGGCCGCACCACGGTGTAGGGGCCATAGCGCTCCAGCTTTCGCCCATGCCCGCTGTCCAGCAGCGCATAGTCCGCCCAGCCGGTGGTGCGCATCACCTCGGCGGTGTCGGCGATCGTGGGCGGGCTCATACGCCGCCCCTTAGCGCACGTCCCGCCCGCCGACAAAGACTTGTCACATCAGCGGTTTTGGGGTCCGCTGTTACGGCTGAGACTTGGGGAGTCTGCATGGGCATTGTCGCGACGGCGACGCGGAAGACCGCGCGCAAGGCGAAGGGGGACGGGCACCTACGACGCGCCGAGATCCTGGAGGCCGCCGAACGCATTTTCGTGGCCGAGGGCTACGAAGGCGCCACGATCCGCAAGATCGCCGACGAGGTCGGGGTCTCCTCGACCGCCCTCTACATGCACTTCCAGGACAAGGGCTGCATCCTTGCCGAGATCTGCGAGCGCACCTTCCGCCAGCTGCTGACCTCCAACAGCGACATCGCCGCCCGGCCGCTGGACGCCGTGGTGCGCACCCGGATGATGCTGGAGGCCTATATGCGCTGGGGCCTGGCGCATCCGAACTCCTACCAGCTGGTCTATTGCGGCCGCAGCCCGGTGGCCGCGCCGTTGCCGGAGGGCACGGCCGAGCTCAGCCGCCAGTGCTACGACACCTTCGCCGGCGTCGTGCGCGAGGTGGCCGCCCACGGCCGGCTGCGCACCGGCAGCGCCGGCTCCGCGGCCCAGGCGCTGTGGATGGCCTGCCACGGCCTGGTGGCCCTGATGACCAGCCGCCCCAACTTCGACTGGGCCGACCGCGAGGAACTGATGACCGTCACCCTCGACGGCATGCTGCATGGCCTCGTCATCGACTGAGCCGCCTGTCCGCGAGGGGCTACGCCCTAAGGATCGCTCGCGCTCACCGCCGTCCCGACAGGCGCGCTGTAGCCGTACGCCCCGCGGCGCAGGTCCGCGGAGAGGGTGATCGGGGCGGTGCCACCGTTCATCTTGGCCCGGTAGACCTCCATGTTCTCCAGCACCCGCATGACGTAGTTGCGGGTCTCCGAGAACGGGATGCACTCGATGAAGTCCAGCGGGTCCTGGCTGCCGCCGCGCGGATCGCCGCAGAAGCTGGTCCACTGGCTGGGCCGCCCCGGCCCGGCGTTGTAGCCCGCCGCCGCCATCACGTAGGAGCCGGAGAAGCGGTCCACCAGCTGGCCCAGGTAGGCCGAGCCCAGCTGCATGTTGTAGTCGGCCTCGTAGAGGCGGCCGGGCGAATAGCCCATGCCCAGCCGCCGCGCGACCACCGAGGCCGTCGAGGGCAGCAGCTGCATCATCCCGCGCGCGTCGGCCCCTGAGCGCACGGTCGGGTCGAAGCCGCTCTCCTGGCGCGTGATGCCCAGCACCAGCGCCAGCTCCGGCGCGCCCTGCACGCCGGGCGGCGTCCGCACCGGATAGGCGCGGTCGGCCAGGATCAGCCCGCGCTGGGCCAGCGCCCGGCCGGCCTTCATCGCGGTGTCCTGGTCGCCATAGCTGCGGATTGCGTCGATCAGCAGCGCGCCTTCCACCACGTTGGGGGCGGTGTCGTCGAGGTGCAGGGCGAAGGCGCGGAACAGGTCGCGCTGGCCCTGGTCGGCCAGCAGCCGCATGGCCTGGACGGCGTCCTTGCGCTCGAAGGCGGCGCGTTCGGCGTCGTTGGCCACCGGGTCGCGCGGCAGCACCAGCGGCCGGCCCAGCTTCTCGGCGGCCAGCTGGCCGTAGAAGGTGGTCACGTGCTCGGCGCCGCGGCCGTAGAAGTTCTCGGCGGCGACCGCGTCGCCCCGCGCCTCGGCGGCCCGGCCCTCCCAGTAGAAGGCCCGCGCCCGGGTGATCGGCGACTGGCCGATCCGCTCGATGGCGGCGAAGTGGCGGCCGGCGGCGGCGGGGTCGTTCAGGCGGTTCAGCGCGATCCAGCCGGCGTAGAACTCCGCCTCAGTGGCGTCCGCCCCGACGGTGAGGCCGGAATTGGCGGCGGCCTGGTAGGCGCTCTTCCAGTCACCCGCGCGGATGGCAGACAGGGCCAGGCGGTGGCGCTCGTCCCACATCCGGTCGGCGCCCTCGGGGGTGACCATCTCCCTGGGGAAGGCGGAGACCAGGGCCATGGCCTGGGCGTCCTGGCCCTTGCGGCGCAGGTAGGCGGCGCGTTCGAAGGCGACGCCGGGCGCGCCTTGCGCCTGTGGCGTCAGGCCCGCCCAGACGTCGTCGGCGGTGCGGGCGTCGCTGCGCAAGGAGATCCGCGCCAGGGCCGCCGGCTGCTGGTCGGCCGGCAGCAGGGCCACCATGTCGCGTGCGGCGGGCCCCTGGGCGCCGTAGAGCAGGATGTCGGTGCGGCGGATGTGATCGTCGAGGGTCAGGACGTCCGGGAACCGGGCCAGCATCGCGCGCTGCACGTCGCCCTCGAAGGTCTTGGTGCGCCACCAGCTGCGGATCAGGTCGGCCGCCTCGGCCTGGCGGCCCACGGCGCGGTAGGCCGCTGCCAGCGCCATGGCGCCCTGGGCGCTCTGCGGCGCCTGGCCGGCGAACCAGTCGACGACCTGGCCGGGGGACTTGCCGGCGCTCTCCAGCAGCTTTTCAGCGGCGACCTGGCGGCGCATGGGGCGAGGAAAGCCTGACAGGTCGCGCCGCGCGGCGTCGACCTCGTAAAAACTCAGCGATTCAGCGTTGGTGTCGACCAGGGCCCAGGTGGCGGTCTTGCGCGCCACCGGATCGGTCAAGCTGCCGATGGCGCCCCGCGCCCCGTTCACGTCCCCGCGCCTGGCCGCACCGAGGGCTTGCAGGAATAGGGCGCGGTCGGCGGCGCTCAGCGGACTAGCAACCGTCTGGCGCGCCGACACCGTGCTGGGGCCCGACGTCGACTCCACCTGCTGGGCCAGCAGGTCGCCGATCGGGTCGACCGGCTGGGCGCGCGCCATCGTGGTCGCCACGACGACGGCGCATCCAACCAGCAGGGCGTTGCGGATCCTGGCGTCCAAGCGTTACTCCCCCCGACTCAGGGGTGCAGTGAATCGGCGTTGCGGGCTAAGCCTGCGCCAACATATTGTCCCGGCAAATCTGAACGTCCCCTCACCAGGCCGTATCATCACGGTCTTTTGCTTTTTTCCTCCGAACCAAAACAAAAAATGTCCGATCCCATGTTTCGCGGCGTCATGCCCGCGCTCGTCACGCCGTTCCGCGACGGCCAGGTCGACGAGGCCGCCTTCGTGGCCCTGGTCGAACGCCAGATCGCGGCGGGCGTCCACGGCCTGGTCCCCGTCGGCACCACCGGCGAGACCGCCACCCTGAACCACGACGAGCACCGCCGCGTGGTGGAGCTGTGTGTCCAGACCGCTCGCGGGCGCGTGCCGGTGATCGCCGGCGCCGGCTCCAATTCTACGGCGGAGGCGATCGAATTGACGCGGCACGCCAAGACGGTCGGGGCCGACGCCGCCCTGGTGGTGACACCCTACTACAACCGCCCCAGCCAGGAGGGGCTCTACGCCCACTACCAGGCCATCAACGACGCCGTGCAGCTGCCGGTGCTGGTCTATAATGTCCCCGGCCGGACCAGCGTCGATATCTCCAACGAGATCCTGGCCCGGCTGGCCATCCTGCCGAATATCGTCGGGATCAAGGACGCCACCGGCGACCTGGGCCGCGCCAGTGGCCAGCGGGTGGAGTGCGGCGAGGACTGGGTGATGCTGTCCGGCAACGACGACGCCGGGCTGGGCTACATGGCCCATGGGGGGCACGGCTGTATCTCGGTGACCTGCAACGTCGCGCCCGAGGCGTGCGCCCAGTTCTACAACGACGCGCTGGCCGGCCAGTGGCAGGGCGCCCTCTACGGCCAGGACCGGCTGATCCGCCTGCACAAGGCGCTGTTCAGCGACGCCTCGCCGGCCCCCACCAAGTTCGCCCTGGCCCACCTGGGCCTCTGCCTCGAGGACGTCCGCCTGCCCATCGTGCCGGCCTCGGAAGCTTCCCGCGCCGAGGTGCTGGCTGGCATGCGCGACGCCGGGCTGATCTGATGGCCGGTAAGCTGATCGCCGAGAACCGCCGCGCGCGGTTCGACTACTTCCTCGAGCAGACCTTCGAGGCCGGGCTCGCCCTGACCGGGTCGGAGGTGAAATCCCTGCGCGTGGGCCGGGCCAACATCGCCGAGAGCTATGCGGCGGTCGAGGGCAAGGAGATCATGCTGATCAACGCGGACTTCCCGCCCTACGCCCAGGCCGGCCCGCATTTCAACCACGAGCCGCGCCGGCACCGGAAGCTGCTGCTGAAGCGCAAGGAGATCGACAAGCTGATCGGCGCCGTTCAGCGTGAGGGCCGCACGATCATCCCGATCAAGCTCTATTGGAACGACAAGGGCCTGGCCAAGCTCGAGATCAGCCTGGCCAAGGGCAAGAAGGACCACGACAAGCGCGAGGCCACCGCCGCGCGCGACTGGCAGCGCGACAAGGCCCGGCTGATGAAGGGCGATCGGAGCTAGGTTGGGCCCCGCGGACATCGAGAGCCTTGAGCGGGCCACCGTCGAGGGCGTCGCCCCCGCCAAGGTGGTGGAGATCGGCGGCTGGCTGGTCCCGCTCGACGACGGCGCCATTGGCCGGGCCAAGAGCGCCGTGCCGCTGCGCCACGACCTGGACGCCGCGGCGATCGGCGACATCGAGGCCGCCTACTGGACCGAGGGCCTGTCGCCGGCCTTCCGCGTCGCCGAGGGACCTGGCCTTCAGGCGGTGCGCGAGGCGCTGGCCCGACGTGCCTACGTGGGCGGCAAGCCCACGGTGGTGAAGGTGGGCGACGTCGCGCGGCTGGCGAGCCTGCGCGACACGCCGGGCGAAATCCTGGCCGAACCGGACGCGGCCTGGGGCGCGGTGTTCCTGGGCGAGGGATTCGACCCGGAAGACGGCGCGAGCCGGGTCGCCGCCCTGAGTCGTTCGCCGGACGCGATCTATGGCCTGGCGAAGGAGGACGGCCGTACGGTGGCGGTCGGCGTCGCCACCTTCGGCCACGGCTGGGCCGGCATCCACGGCATGCGCACCGAGGCGCGCCGCCGCGGGCGGGGCCTGGCCAGCACCGTCCTGGCCGCGCTGGGCCGCGCCATCCAGGCGCGCGGCGTCGAGCGGGTGTTCCTGCAGGTGGAAGAGGCCAACGACGCCCGCTCCCTCTACCGCAAGGCCGGTTTCCAGGAAGCCTGGCGCTACCGCTACTGGACGCGCTGACCCGAAGCGTCGTCGGCAGGTCATGAAAGCGACGCCGATTCCGAGCGTTCAGCTTCTCTAAACCATCATCCGATCGGCACGGCGCCGTCATGCTGCGGCGCCACACAGGCCCCATTCCAGGGGGACCAGATGATCGCAAGCACCTCGACGGTCGGCCGATGCCGCCTCGCACTCTTCGCCTCCGCCGCCCTGGCCGTCGGTGTCTCGTCCCTGGCGCACGCCGAGGTCGCGGCGGCCACGGCGGACGACTCCTCGGCCATCGGCCTCGAGGAGGTGGTCGTCACCGCCCAGAAGCGCGAGACCAAGCTGCAGGACACGCCGATCTCGATCTCGACCCTCAATGGCGACGACCTGGTCAACCGCCACGCGCAGTCGGTCGAAGACCTGATCGACGGCTCGATCCCCTCGCTGCGGGTGGCGCCGTTCTTTGCCCGCAGTTCGGCCCTGACCATCGGCATGCGGGGCATCGGCGCTCTGGGCGACGCCAACCAGCCGGCGCGGGACCAGGCGGTCGGCGTCTATATCGACGGCGTCTATCTCGGGCGCGCCCAGGGGCTAGGCTCGGCGCTGTACGACGTGGCCCGGATCGAGGTTCTGAAGGGCCCGCAGGGCACCCTGTTCGGGCGCAACACCGAGGGCGGCGCGATCAGCATCGTCACCCGCCAGCCCAGCGGCGTGTTCAAGGTCAATGCGACAGCGGGCTACGGCAATTACAGCGCCTACAAGGCCGAGGCCCACGTCGACCTGCCCACCTTCAACAAAATCAGCCTGAAGTTCGACGGCCTGCTCAGCAAGCGCGACGGCACGACGCACAATCCGATCACCTCCGGCGAGCCCGACTTCAATTCCTACGACAAGCGCGGCTTCCACGCCGAGGCCCTGTGGAAGCCGCTGGACAATTTCAGCGCCGACTACGCCTTCGACATCTCCTATGACGGAACCACGCCCTACTATGTGCAGCTGCTGGGGCCGGGCGCCCTGGCGCGGGCGCCGCTGATCCGGCTGCAGCCGGACCGCGCGCACAGCGCCAATGTCGGCGTGCCGATCCAGCTGAGCAAAGGCAACACCTACGGCCATCGCCTGACCCTGGACTGGAACCTGACGCCCGACATCGAGATCAAGTCGGTCTCGTCCTATCGCCGGCTCAGCCAGTCGCAGTACGACAACGCCGAGGAGAACCTTTCGGTCTTCTCGCCCAACGGCTTCTTCAGCCGCTACAGCATCGCCCACACCTATCAGGACCAGTACAGCGAGGAACTGCAGGCGGTCGGCCGCGTGCCGAACATCGAGTTCGCCGCCGGCGCCTTCTATTTCCATGAAGCGGCGCGGGACAATGCCCAGACGCCGAACTCGCTGCAGTGGAACGCCACCGGCACGGGCTATACGCTGGTGACGCTGAACCTCGACAAGGTCTCCCTGGACCGCGCCAGCCACGTCACCACCGAAAGCTCCGGGGTCTTTGGCCAGGCCACCTGGACGCCGCCGGTCCTGGACGGGATCACCCACCTGACCCTGGGCGGGCGCTTCACCCACGACAAGAAGAACGGCTCGCTCGACACGGTGAACGGTGCGGTTCCCAGCTATGTCGACGCCAGCAAGGTGACGATCACCGGGCCCGTCCCGCTGGCCAAGTCGTGGAACCGGTTCGACCCGCTGGTGATCCTGGCGGTCGATGCGACGCCGGACATCAACCTCTATGGCAAGTGGAGCACCGGCTATAAGTCCGGCGGGGCCAACTCGCGCTCGCTGACCTACCGCGCCTTCAACCCGGAGACCGTCTCGATGTTCGAGGCGGGCGCCAAGACCGAGTTCTGGGACCACCGCGCCCGGTTCAACGTCGCCGCCTACACGGGCCGGCTCAAGGACGTGCAGGTCGACTTCAGCGTCATCATCCTGAACAACAACCGCGGCACCCTGGAGACCACCAACGCGGCGACTGGCCGGACGAAGGGCGTCGAGGCCGACTTCGCGCTGCAACCCCTGGAGGGCCTGACGCTGTCCGGCAGCTACACCTATACCAAGGTCAGACTGTCCAAGGCTTTCAACCCGTTCACCAATCTGCAGGCGACGGTCAATCCGCTGTATACGCCGCGCAACGCCGGCAGCCTGGCGGCAGACTACCAGCAGCCCGTGGCGATCGGGACGCTGCGCGCCCACATCGACGTCAACATGGCCGATGGCCAGTACACCAGCACCACCGACCCCAACGTCAGCGACAAGTCGGTCCTCGTGAACGGCCGGCTGGCCGTGAGCGACATTCGCATGGCTGACAGCGGCGCGAGCCTGCAGCTGTCGGTCTGGGCGCGGAACCTGTTCAACGAGCAGCACGCCTTCCTGAGGAACTTCAACGCCGCGTTGGGCACCTATGGGATCTTCAACGAACCCCGTACCTTCGGCGTCGAAGGCAATGTCCGGTTCTGATCCGAGCCGAAGGAGCGCTCCCTTGAAAACGAAACTCTTCCTGGCCCTGTCGCTGTCGGCCCTGCTGATTCACTCGGCGGCCGGCGCGAAGGTCCTGGCGGCCCAGGCCGAACGGAGCGCGCCCGATGCGCTCAGCCTGACCTGGTCCAGCCCGGATCCGGTCGATGTCTACGAGAGCGACAAGGCCCAGGTCTCGCTCAAGGATGCGCACCTGCTGGCCCGCGCCAGCACGGACGGCCACTACAGCCTCGACGGCCAGGACCGCAGCCGGCGCTACTTCGTGCTGGTGGACACCCGCGACCACGATCGGGTCGAGGTGGCCGAGCGGCTGGTGCCCCTGGAGCAGGGGTCGAACTTCCGGGATATCGGCGGCTATGTCAGGGCTGGCGGCAAGCGGGTCCGCTGGGGCCTGATCTACCGGTCCGGCGGCCAGCCCATGCTGACCCCGGCCGACGTCGCGCAGATCAAGGCCCTGGGCATCGCCCGGCTGGTCGACCTGCGCTCCAACGAGGAGCGCGTCATCGCCCCCACCCGGATAACCGGCGTGCCCTACACCGCGGTCGGCTATTCGATGGCCGAGATCATGGGCAAGGCGTCGGGCGCGCAACTTCGCAACGGGGCCGACGTCTACCGCAACATGCCGCACCTGCTGGCCCCGCAGCTGCGGGTGATCTTCCAGGACCTGCTCTCCGGCCCCGAGCCGATCGCCTACAACTGCTCCGCCGGGCAGGACCGCACCGGGTTCACCACCGCGATCATCCTCACGGCGCTGGGGGTGTCGCGCGACGACATCCTGGCCGACTATCACCTGTCGACCCGCTATCGTCGGCCGGAGTGGGAGATGCCGGAGCTCGACGCGGCCGCCCATCCGAACGATCCGGCCGTCCAGCTGTTCGCCCAATACCGCAAGGCGCCGAACTGGAAGACGCCGGCCCCGCTGATGGATGCCGATGGCCAGCCGTTCCTGCGCGGCGCCTTCGAGGAGATCGAGGCGAACTGGGGCTCGGTCGACGCCTATCTCGAAAAGGAGATCGGCGTCAGCCATGCGGACGTGGTCAAGCTCCGCGGCCTCTACCTGGAATAGGCGCGCTACTCCGCCGCTTCCTGCAGGATCACCGCTTCGCGCCCGCCGCGCACCAGGCCGCCGGGCAGGGCGCCGGTGTGCTGGCCGTCGTCGAAGGTCACCTGGCCGGACTTGACCGTGTAGCGATAGCCCTCGGTGCGCTGGACCAGGCGCTTGCCGCCGGCCGGCAGGTCGGCGATCGCCTCCGGGCGGAACAGGCGCAGCTTGTCGAAGTCGATGATGTTCACATCGGCCAGCAGGCCGGGCTTGAGCTGCCCGCGGTCGTTCAGGCCGTAGGCGCTAGCGGTATCGCTGGTCAGCTTGCGGACCAGGAACTCCAGCGGGAATTTCGGCCCCTTGGTCCGGTCGCGCGCCCAGTGGGTCAGGATGAAGGTCGGCATCCCGGCGTCGGCGATCACGCCGCAGTGGGCGCCGCCGTCCGACAGGCCGAACAGCACATTCGGGTGGCTCATGTTCTTCGAGAAGAAGTCGAAGTTGTAGGTCACGTAGCCGCCCAGCGGCTGGTAGAACAGCTCGCGCCCGCCCTCGCGGATCAGCAGATCGTACATCATCTCCAGCGGCGACACGCCGGCGGTCTCGGCCATCCCGGCCACGCTCTGGTCGCGGTCGGGCTCGTAGTCCGGCTGTTCGCCCAGGGGGAAGATCCGCCACAGCAGGCTGCCGCCGAACGCCACGGCCAGGTCTCCGGCCTCGCCGTCGCCGATCGCCGCCTTGATCAGCGGGCTAGGCTCGGACAGCAGCGCCGCGCGAACCTGCGGATCGGCCATGGCTTCGAGCCGGCCGTCGAGGTCGAGCGACGCCAGCTTCTCCTTCCAGGTCGGGCTCGCCATGAAGACGTGGAAGTTGGAGGTCAGGCCGTGGAGGATGCCCGTCGGCCGGCCGGCGATCTGCGGCCGGATGTCCATGCCGTGGGCGCGAGCCTCCTCGGCGATGTTGTACATCTTGTTGCCTTCATAGGCCTGGGCCGAGGTCGCCACCAGGGTCACCGGCAGGCCGGTCTGCTCGGCGAAGCCTTTGACCCACATCCACTCGTCGTCGTCGCCCAGGTGGTCGGAGACCATCTCGAACACGCCGTGCTTCAGACCCTTCATGCTGAGGCCCAGCGCCAGCATCTCGTCCGAGCCGGCGAAGGTGCCCGGCATGTGGACCCCCTTCAGGTCCTTGTGCAGCAGGGTCCGGCTGGTCGAGAAGCCCAGCGCGCCGGCCTCGACGCCCTCGCGCACCAGCCGCGCCATCTCGGCGATCTCGGTGGCGTTGGGCTGGTAGTCGGTGTTGCAGCGGTCGCCCAGCACATAGGCGCGGATCGGGGCGTGCGGCACGTGGGCGCCGATGTCGATCGCCCGCGGCTTGGACTCCAGCACGTCGAGGTATTCGGGGAAGGTCTCCCAGGTCCAGTCGATGCCCTCGTGCAGGGCCACGCCCGGGATGTCCTCGACGCCTTCCATCAGCTCGATCAGGAAGGTGTGCGCGTCGGGCCGCACCGGGGCGAAGCCGACGCCGCAGTTGCCCATGATCGCCGTGGTCACCCCGTGCCAACTGGACGGCGCCAGCAGCGCGTCCCAGGTCGCCTGGCCGTCATAGTGGGTGTGGATGTCCACCCAGCCCGGCGTCACCATGTGGCCGGCCGCGTCGATCTCGCGCTTGAAGCTGCCGGAGATGGCGGTCCCGACCTCGACGATCCGGTCACCCTGGATCGCCACATCGCCCACGAAGGGCGCGCCGCCCGTCCCGTCGACAATGGTCCCGTTGCGGATGATCAGGTCACGCATTGCAGCCTCCCAGCTGACATGTCTGCCGGGAGGGTACGCCGGCGCCCCCACGGAAGCGCCAGTGATTTTCGCGGCGCGCTGTCGTCGCCCTAAGGGCGGTTCCCCCTTTGATCGTCATCCCCGGCCTTGTGCCGGGGATCCAAGCCTCAGCTCGCGCGAGTGACTGCGGCAGGCCGCGCAGCGCGGCCTGCTCCCACGGCCGTGCCGGCGGGACGATGGATCCCCGGCACAAGGCCGGGGATGACGGGCCGGGTGGGGACGTGGCGACGGACGAGGACCCTAGCCTGCGCCCCGCGGCGGCATGTTCATGATCACCTCGGTGCGGCCGAGTACGTTCATCTCGGCGGGCGGCGGGGCGTCCTGGAATTCCATCCGGCGGTAGAGCCCCAGGGCGACCTCGAGCCGGTTGAAGGACTGCAGCCACAGCGTCGCGCGCCGGTGGGCGCAGAAGTCCAGGCAGGCCTCGACCAGGGCGCGCCCCACGCCATGGCCCCGCGCCGCGTCGGTCACCACCAGCTTGCAGAACTCGAAGCCGGCCGGCCCCAGGCCCTTCAGCGCGACGCCGCCGACCACCTCGCCGTCCAGCAGGGCCAGCAGGGCGTCGCCCCCGCTGCCCCCGTAGTAGGCGGCGGGGTCGGCCATGGCCAGCACGTCCTCCGGCTCGGGATCGAGGCCGATGGTCTCCTTCAGCCACGGAACCCAGATGCCCGCGAGGGCGCCGCGGTGAGCCACGTCGATGGGCCGGATTTCGAGGCTCATGTGGCTACTTCGCCAGGTCGCGCAGGATCGAGTCCCAGTGGGCCAGGTCGCCGTCCAGGGTGGCCAGGGGCGCCTTCTCGTTGAGGCCGTGGGCGAAGGATTCGCCCGGCTTCTGGAATATGCCGGAGACGCCGTAGCTGGGGATCCCCAGGGCGCGGAAGTACATGCTGTCCGAGGCGCCCGAGGCCTGGGCCGGGATCACCGGCAGGCCCGGATAGCGCGCGTGCACTGCCTTGCCGATCGCCGCCAGCACATCGGGGCGCAGCGGTGAGGCCGGGCTGTCCAGACCGCCGTCGGCCTGGCGGGTCACCGTCACGCTGGGGTCGGCGATGGTCTGGACCAGGGTCTGGCGCACGCTGTCCGACGACGTCCCCGGGAAGATGCGGCAGTTGATGTTGGCGCTGGCCCGCTGGGGCAGGGCGTTGGGCGCGTGGCCCCCGGAGAGCATGGTCGCCACGCAGGTGGTGCGCAGCATCGGGTTCTGGTTCGGGTCGGCCGACAGGGTCTCGATGGCGGCCCGGTCGGTGGGGTCGGCGGCGAACCGCCTCAGCGCCTCGCCCACGGGGCCTGGCGTCGTGGCCGCCTCGGCCAGGGCCGCGCCCTTGGTGATCTCGTTCTGCTTGGCCGGGAAGCGGTAGGCGGCGATCCGGTCCAGCGCCCGGGCCAGGCGGTAGATGGCGTTGGTCGGCGTGGGTCGGCTGGAGTGACCGCCCGGGTCGGTGACCGCGATCTCGAAGTCGGCGTAGCTCTTTTCCGCGCCCTGGATGCCGTAGGCCATCGGCTTGCCGTCCGGGTCCAGCGACCCGCCGCCGCCGTCGTCGTTCAGCACCATTTCGGCGTCCTTCAGCCGTTGCGCCAGGACCGCGGTGGTGCCCATGGCGGTCTCCTCGTCGCCCGACAGCGCCAGGATCACGCCGCGGCCGGGCTTCCAGCCCGTGCTCCGTAGGTGCGCCAGCGTGGTCACCACGACGGAGACGTCGAACTTGTTGTCCTCCGCGCCGCGGCCATAGACGTAGCCGTTCTCCACCACCGGGGTGAACGGGTCGCGGGACCAGTCGGCCGGGTTGGCGGCCACCACGTCCATGTGGCCGGAGATCACGATCGGCTTCTTCGCTGGGTCGGCCCCGGGATAGCGGGCGATCATGAAGGCGGTGCCGTTCATCGGCTCGATGGCGATCTCGTCGGGCTTGTAGCCGCCCGCTACCAGCAGGCCCTTGAGGTACTCGGCATAGGCCACGGTGTTGCCGGCGCCGGCGGAGGTCTTGAACGCGATGCTCCGCTTCAGGGTCTCCAGCGCCTGGTCGTGCAGGGCCGGGTCGACCTTCGGCGCCGCGGCCTTGGGCGCGGCGAGGGCGGAGCTGGCCAAGAGGGCGGCGGCGAGGCCGATCAGTACAGTGCGCATCAAGTCACCTTCAGCGGTCGATGAGAATCTTGGCCCGCTCGAACACGGCCTCGAACATCGGCGCCGTCAACCGGCCGGTGTTCGTATTGAGCCGCGAGCAGTGATAGCTGTTCAGCACGGTGTACGGGCCGGCCGGGAACTCCGACCCGTGGCCCGGAATCCCGGCAGACGCCTTCAGGCCTAGCGCCCGCATCACATTGCGCCGCGAGACGTCGCCCAGGGTGACGATCACCTGCAGCCGGGGCAGGGCGGCCAGGCGGCTGGCCAGGAACGGGCGGCACGCGGCCTCTTCGGAAGTCTCCGGCTTGTTGCCGGGCGGGGCGCAGCGCACCGCGTTGGTGATGATGCAGTCGATCAGGGTCAGGCCGTCGCTCGGGTGCGCCTCATAGACCCCGCGAGCGAAGCCCACCTTCAGCAGGGTCTCGTACAGCATCCAGCCCGCGCCATCGCCGGTGAACGGCCGCCCGGTGCGGTTGGCCCCCATCCGTCCGGGCGCGAGGCCCACCACCGCCAGCCGTGCGTTCACGTCCCCGAACGACGCCACCGCGCCGTTGAAGCCGCCCGGGATCGAGCGCCGGTTGGCCTCGCGATAAGCCACCAGCCGCGGGCACAGCGGGCAGTCGGCCGGCGCCTCTGGCGGGGCGGCGACGGCCTCAGTGACCGGCATCGGCCTGGCGATCTTCCTCGCGGGGGCCGCGGGCTTCGGAGATGAACTTCGGCAGGCGCGTGGGGCGCCCGATCAGGTCGGAGAGGTCGGCTAGGTCCACGAAGCTGTCGGCCTGGCGCCGCAGGTCGTCGCTGACCATCGGCGGCTGTGACTTCACGGTGGAGACCACGGTCACCCGGCTGCCGCGCCGCTGCACCGCCTCGACCAGCCGGCGGAAGTCGCCGTCTCCGGAGAACAGCACCATGTGGTCGGCGTGCTCGGCCATCTCCATCATGTCGACGGCGATCTCGACGTCCATGTCGCCACGGAAGCGCTTGCGGCCATTGGCGTCGGTGTATTCCCGCGCCGGCTTGGTCACCAGCCGGTAGCCGTTGTAGTCCAGCCAGTCGACCAGCGGCCGGATCGGCGAGTACTCCTCGTTCTCCACCAGGGCGGTGTAGTAGTAGGCGCGCACCAGCACGCTGCGCTTGCGGAACTCCTCCAGCAGCTTGCGGTAGTCGATGTCGAAGCCGAGGGTCTTGGCGGTCGAATAGAGGTTCGACCCGTCGATGAACAAGGCCAGCCGGTCCGTGGGATAGAAGGTCATCAGCGCGACGTTCCAAAACGATCCGGCGGACCTCGACCGGGCGGTCATCGTCGCGCTCGGCAGCAACCTGGCGGGCGACTACGGCTCGTCCGAGGCGTTGCTGGAGGCGGCGCTGGCGCGGTTCCCGGAGGTCGGCTTGCCGATCCTGAAAAGGTCGCGCTGGTGGCGCTCCGCCGCCTGGCCCGACCGACAAGGCCCTGAGTACCGCAACGGCGTCGCGCTTGTCGAGGCGCACGCGGGCCCCCAGGCGGTGCTGGCCTGTCTGCTGAGACTGGAGACGGCGCTGGGCCGCGAACGGTCGGAGCGCAACGCGCCGCGCACGATCGACCTCGACCTGATCGCCTACGGCCGCCAGATCCTGGACGAGGCTGGCCTGACCCTGCCGCACCCCCGGGCCCATGAGCGGCTGTTCGTCATGGGCCCCCTGGCCGAGATCGCGCCGGACTGGCGGCATCCCCGCCTCGGCCGCACGGCCTCAGACCTGATGGCGGAGGCTCGCGTGGCGGTTGATGCGAGTCCGATTCCCTAGGCTGCGAGCGCAATGCGGCGCCGGCGCAAGGTCGCACCGGTCAGTCCGAAGCCGGCAAGCAGGAGCGCCCAGGTCTGTGGCTCCGGGACCGCGGCCGCCGCCAGGCTGCCGAACAGGCCGTGGGTCTCTCCATCGGTCCCGGCGGTGAAGTAGATCTTGTCAGCGTCGCCGCCGGCGGCGCCATTGCCGGGCAGAAGCGCCCAGAGCCCGTCGATCACCAGTGGAGCGCCACCGCCGCCAGGGAGCTTGCCGAGGAAGGCGCCGCTCGTCTTGTTGAAGGCGCTGATCGTGCCGTCGCCGAAGTTGCCGACCAGTAGCGCGCCGGCGAAGGCGCCGAAGCTGCCTGGCGCGATCGCGAGACCCCAGGGCGCATTGATCTCGCCCCCTGGAGACGCAATCCGGCGGTTGAACGCGCCAGAGAGGCTGAACACGTCAACATAGCCCAGGCCGGCGCCGGCCAGCTCGTCATGGCCAGCGGCGTCCTGTCGGGCATAGGTGACATAGAGCTCGCCGCCCAGGACCTGCACGTTGAAGGGGGCGAAACCGGCGGCCAGGGTCGGATCTGTCAAGGTTCCCGTCTTCGTGTAGCTGTCGTCATAGACCTCCACGTTCCCGCCGTGGAAATCCGCGGCGTAGAGGCGGTTCGTCGCGCCGTCATTGCTCAGCGCCAGGCCCTTGTAGACTGCGCCCGCGGCGCTGTTGTTGACGGCGATGGCGGCGTTGGTGAGCGACAAGGTCGGAGCCCAGCCGGAGATCACGCCATCTTCGCTGTCAAAGAGGAAGATCGGCTTCCGGCCCGAGATAGCGAACGCCGCGGAGCCTGAGCCGCTGTTGAACGCGACCCCGGTCGGCGTGGACGCCGCCACGCCGCCCGGCGGGATGGTCACGGTGAGGCCGAGTTTCGTGCCGGCGCCGTTGTAGAGCGTGGCCAGTCCGGTCCCGTTGTCGGAAGTCCAGAACGGACCGGTCGGCGCAGAGGCGAGGCCCCAGGGATTGACCAGGGACGGATCGGTGACGGCGCCGGGCGTCGGCGTGTCCGTCACCAGCTTGGTGACGACGAACTTGCCGGCCTGGGCCGACCCGGCGCACAGCAACAGGGCCAGGGCGGACGCGCCGGCGGCGAGACGGATAGGGGTCATGGCGATGGCCTTCCACGGAATGGAACCGCGACATGCCGCCGCACACGGACTCAAGAGTCAACCGGTGAGATAACGCGCGTATCCGACCTTGATTTGGGCGAGCATGGCGCGAGCGCCTCGCGCGATGGCGGACGTGGGGTGCTGCGACAACGGCCTGGCCGGTTGGGCCACCGCCTCGGAGTCGTTAGGGTCATTTCAGCGGATCGGGCGCCTATGATCATTCATCCCACCGGCAAGTTCGATAACCACGCCCGCGACTACGCCCACATCGAGGCGCTGCCGCTTGCCGCCGCCATGGGGGCCGAAATCCGTGGCGTGAACCTGTCGGCCGTCAGCGACGCCCAGTTCGCGGAGGTCCGCGACGCCCTGTTCCGCCACAAGATGATCTATTTCCGCGACCAGCGGATCAGCCACGGCGACCAGGAGGCGTTCAGCCGCCGCTTCGGGCCCTTCGCCCCGGACGCCTACACCCAGGGCGTCCCCGGCCATCCCGATGTCCAGCCGCTGATCAAGGAGGCCGACGCGCGGGCGGGGATGGTGTTCGGGGCCGGCTGGCACACCGACTCGCCGTTCCTGCCGCAGCCGCCGGCGATCAGCATGCTCTACGGCGTCGACATCCCTCCGTATGGCGGCGACACCCTGTGGGCCAACGCCGCCCTGGCCTACGCGCTGCTCAGCGATACGATGAAGACCATGCTGGCGCCGCTGAAGGTGCGGATGTCCATGCGCCGCGTGCTGGCCACGGCCCAGGCCCACCAAGCGCCGGACGACAGCATCCTGGGCCGGGTGGCCGCCACCCGCGATCTGCCGCAACTGCCGCAAGACATCGTCCGGAAGGTCGAGGGCTCGGCCCACCCCCTGGTTCGGACCCATCCGGTGACCGGCGACAGGTCGCTCTACTGTGACGGGACCTATGCCCTGGGCCTCGAGGGGCTGACCCCCGCCGAGGCCGAGCCGCTGCTGGGCTTCCTGGTCGCCCACATCACCCAGCCCGCCTTCACCTGCCGCCTGCGCTGGGCGCCTGGGACCTTCGCGCTGTGGGACAACCGCCTCTGCCTGCACCAGGCCTTCAACGACTATGACGGCTTCCGCCGCGAACTCTACCGCACGACGATCGCGGGCGAGACCCCGGCCTGAACCCGGGCCAAGCGGGTCAGTCGGGCAGTTCCAGCGGATCGCCGGCGGCCAGCCGCCCGCCCTGGATCCAGGCGCGGGCCGACGGCGTGAACGTCGCGGTCGCCAGGGCGTCGAACCGGGCCAGGTCCGCGTCCGTCAGCGCGGCCTTCCAGCGCCCGTTGACGCCCTTGTTCAGGAACCGGTCGTGACCGCGGTCGAAGACCATCGGCAGGGCGGGCAGCAGGTCGGCGCCCTGCGCCTTCATGGCCCCGAACTCCCCGGCCTGGGCGAAGGCCGCCAGCCGGTCCGGCGGGGTGTCGATGTCCAGGAAGGCCGAGATGCGGGCGATCTCGCCGGCCAGGTCCGCCTTCAGGTCGTTGTAGTGGACCATCAGGATGTTCGGCCGCCGGCGCTCGCGCCACCAGGTCATCTCGAACTGGAAGAACGACAGGTCGGCGCCGAATGGCGCCTCGCCGTCCACCTCGGCCTCGGCCTCGCCGATCCAGTTCAGGTAGAAGTCCCGCGGGTCTTCCGGGGTGGGCGGCGGCGGCGTCTGGAAGCGGGGATCGACCGCCGGGGCTCCGGCCGCGATCATCTGCTTGGCCTCGGGCCGTATCCCGGACATGTGGTTATGGAACGAGAAACAGGCGTCGCGGCCATCGCGCGCCACGTGGACGTATTTCACCTCGTCGAAGAACGGCAGGCTGTCGAACGGCAGGTGGGTCTTGACCGAGCGCCGATGCGTCTGGCTCTCCAGGGTGGCCAGGTTGTCGGCGGCCGGCGCAAAGAATGTGGCGTCCAGCCAGGGATAGAGCTGCATGATCGGCCGCGGCGCGGCGGACTGGTGGATCAGCATGTCCACGATCCGCTGCATCCAGGTGGTCCCGCACTTGGGATAGGTGGCCACCACGATGTCGTCGGCGCGCGGCCGGAAGGTCGCCCACCGCCGGCTGTCGGTGATCGGCGTGACATAGGTGCGCGTCGGCTCGCGCAGCAGGCTCGGCATGGTCATCCCCCCGGATTTCGGCGTTCGGCCACGCTTAGGCCGAAAGGCGAAAGTCGAGCCAATCGGTGGGATAAAGGCCGCTCATCTTTCGGAAACCCAACGGCCCCCAGGCTCCTGCGGCCTTTGCGGCGTTGCACAATCGGGTCGCAACCTCTATTTTGGCCGGTTCTATCCCAGCTGAGAGACTCCATGGCCCGCGTCACCGTCGAAGACTGCATCCAAAAGGTGCCGAACCGCTTCAACCTCGTGCTCCTTTCGGCCCACCGCGCCCGCGCGGTTTCGGCCGGCGCGCCGATCATGGTCGATCGCGACAACGACAAGAACCCCGTCGTGGCCCTGCGCGAGATCGCCGACGACGTGGTCGACGCCGAGGAACTGCGCGAGGCCCTGATCGCCTCCCTGCAGCGCGTCGACGAGCGCTCGGAAGCTGAGGAAGAGGCCGAGACCCTGGCCCTGCTGGCCGATCCCACGCACATGCAGATGAGCGAACTGGAACTGGTCCGCGCCCTGCAGAGCGACCGCGATGGCGGTCAGGAGGAGCGGTACTGAGCCCAGAAGGCGCAGAACCGCTGATCCAAGAGGCGGCGACCCCGACCGCCGCTCCCATTGCTGTTGTTCCGAGCTCCGACGCCCCGGCGTCGGAGACCCGCACGCCGGCCATGGCCCCCGCGGGCCGGCCGAAGATGCTTCGCCAGTTCGAGCTGATCGAGAAGGTCCGCTCCTACGACCCCACCGCCGACGAGGCGCTGCTGAACCGCGCCTATGTCTACGCCATGCGCGCCCACGGGGCGCAGAAGCGGGCGTCCGGCGATCCCTATTTCGCCCACCCCATCGAGGTGGCGGGCATCCTCACCGAATACCGCCTCGACACCGAGACCATCGTCACGGCCCTGCTGCACGACGTCATCGAGGATACCGAGACCACCCGCGAGAAGATCGAGGAGCTGTTCGGGGCCGAGATCGCCGAACTGGTCGAGGGCGTCACCAAGCTCAGCAAGCTGGAGCTTTCCCAGGAGCACCTGCGCCAGGCCGAGAACCTGCGGAAATTCATCCTGGCGATCTCCAAGGACGTCCGCGTCCTGCTGGTGAAGCTGGCCGACCGGCTGCACAACATGCGCACCCTGCATTTCATCAAGCAGGCGGCGAAGCGCGAACGGATCGCCCGCGAGACCCTCGACATCTATGGCCCCCTGGCCCGTTCCATCGGCGTGCACCGGATCTGCGAGGAACTGGAGGAACTGGCCTTCTTCCACCTCAACCCGGTGGGCCGCGACGCCATCATCCGCCGCCTGGCGGTGCTGCGCACGGAGCAGGGCGGGGCGGTCTCCCAGGTCAGCCAGGACATGGCCGCCAAGCTGGAGGCGGCCGGCGTGCCCGCCCGCGTGTTCGGCCGCGAGAAGAACCCCTATTCGATCTGGCGCAAGCTACAGCGCAAATCGATCGGCTTCTCGCAGCTCAGCGACATCTATGCCTTCCGGGTGATCGTCGACAGCGAGGACGACTGCTACCGGGCGCTGGGCGTCATCCACCGCACGTGGCCCGGCGTGCCCGAGCGGTTCAAGGACTTCATCTCCACGCCCAAGCGCAACAACTACCGCTCGATCCACACCACCGTGGTCGGCAACCGCGGCATGCGCATCGAGATGCAGATCCGCACCGAGGCCATGGACCTGGTGGCCGAAGAGGGCGTGGCCGCCCACTGGCACTACAAGAACAAGTCCTACGGCTTCGACGCCGAGCACCAGAAGGCGGCCGGGGGCCGTGACCCGCTGGTCAACCTGCGCCACCTGGTCCAGGTGCTGGAACACGGCGGCGACGCCGAGGAACTGGTCGAGCACGCCAAGCTGGAGATGTACCTCGACCAGGTGTTCGTGTTCACGCCCAAGGGCAAGCTGGTCAGCCTGCCGCGCGGGGCCATGCCGCTGGACTTCGCCTACGCCCTGCACACCGACCTGGGCGACACCACGCTCGGCTGCAAGATCAATGGCGAGCTGAAACCGCTGCGCACCACCCTGGCCAACGGCGACGTGGTCGAGGTGATCCGCGGCGGCAAGCCGGTGGTGCCGCCGGACTGGCGCTCGCTGACGGTCACCGGCCGCGCGCGCTCCGCCATTCGCCGTCACATCCGCCAGACCGAGCGCGAGGAGTTCATCCGGCTGGGCCGCGCCACCGTCGACCAGACCTTCGAGGCGGCCGGCAAGGCGCGCAAGGACGTCTCCCTCCGCCCGGCCCTCGACCGCTTCGCCGTCGCCAGCGAGGACGAACTGTTCGACGCCGTCGGCCGCGGCCGCGCCACCCCGGCCCAGGTGCTGGAGATCGTCTTCCCGGGGCTCAAGGCCTCGGTGCGCGAGGCGGCCACGGCGCGCCGCCACATCCAGGAGGGCAAGAGCGCGCGGCTCTATGTGCGTGGCGGCGGCCTGACCCCGGGCATCACCCTGCACTTCGGCGCCTGCTGCTCGCCGGTGCCGGGCGACCGCATCGTCGGCATCCTGGAGAGCGACGGCCGCGGCCTGACCGTGCACACCATCGACTGTGAGAAACTGGCCGAATACGAGGACCGCGAGGAACTCTGGCGCGACCTGCAATGGACGCCGGAAGCCGAACGCAACGCCATCGCCCGCGCCCGCCTCACCGCCACCATCCGCAACACGCCCGGCGTCCTGGGCCAGGTCTGCACGATCATCGGCGAGGCGGGCGGCAATATCGTCAACCTGCGCATGCATCACCGCCAGTCCGACTTCTTCGACGTGGACATCGACGTCGACGTCCAGGACGCCAGGCACCTCACCCACATCTCAGCCGCGCTGCGGGCCAACCCGAGTGTGGAAGAGGTGGAGCGGACCAAGGGCTGAGCTCGGCGCCGCCGCCGCGCGAGGGTCAGGCCAACTCGCCCATAAGGCGAATTCCCTAGGACAAGCGTGGCCGTGATGGTTAATTATTTCTGAATAGACAGAACGCGCGGGGCTGCGCGGGGTTTTGGGGGACTGCAAATGCGCAAGATGATCTTCGCGGCCGTGCTGGCCGTAACCCTGGGTGCGGCCTCGCTGGCCCAGGCCGCTCTGGTCACGACGATCGTGAAGCTGAACGTGAAGTGGAGCGGCGCAAGCTTCGGAAACGACGCCAGGGCCAGCGGCTTCATCACCTTCGACAGCAACATCCTGCCGGACGCGTCGCCCGGCGATATCCATCTGCTCCCCGGCTCGGGGGTCGTCGACGTGGGCGTGGACATCACCGGCGCCAGCTCCGGCAACGGTCACTTCGGACTGGCCGACTTCCGAGGGTTCGTCTTCCATTCGATCTCGCCGCTCGACCTCACCCATGAGCTGATCGGCCAACTCCAAACCAATGGCTGTGCCTACGGCGTCTCGACCGGCGAGTGCGGCGATGGCGCCGGCGGCGATTTCAATCTGTTCGCTGGCTCCCCGGACGCCGTTGCGAGCGAGCTCGGCGCCACAGCGCCAAACGGCACCTCCTTCTTCGAGCTCACCACCCAGGGGGGCTTTGCCGACCACATGCTGGTCACCTCGATGAACGTCGGCAGCGGGGCCCCCGAACCGGCCGCCTGGGCCCTGATGATCGGCGGCTTCGGCCTGGCCGGTACGGCGCTGCGCCGCCGCCGCAGTCTGGCGCTCATCGCCTGATCCGCAACACCGTCAGCACCTCGGACGCCGCCGGTTCATCCCGGCGGCGTTTTCCGTTTCGGCGCAGCATTGCGCGCGCCCTCATGATCGCCCGGCGAAGCCGGATCGAGCGCTGCCAAACGTCACCCGCCGATCCTCCCAACGATGTCATCCCGGTTTCGCCGCAGCCAAAGACCGGGACCCACCCTCAAGCTCGGGCATTTCGCTGTCGCCGTGCCGCCGCGTCCGGTCGTGGATCCCGGTCTTCGCCTGCGGCGAAACCGGGATGACATCCATAGGGAGGAAAGGCGGGAGCGCCCTATTCCACTCAGCCCGGGACCGCGGGCATCTGCCATGGCGGGCTTGGCGTCGAACGCCGAGGCGTGGCCGTTCACTCAGCGCCTTAAGCGGCCACGAACACCCCATGCAGACTGACCGGCAGGGCGCGGGCGGCGCGCCAGGTGCAGAGCGGGCCGTCGGCCACATGGCGGGCGTCGAACACGTGCAGCTCCGTGGCCCGGGCTGCCAGGTTGACGCTGGCGCCAGCAGCCAGCCGTCCAGCTCCTCCGCGCCGCCGGGCCTTGGGGTGAACACCGCCTCCTCGACCAGGTGCGAGGGCCCGAACTGGAAGCTGTCGCTGCGCCCGGTCTTCCAGTCGTGCACCGCCAGGCCGTGGAACAGCGGCCCGTCGTTGGCCCCGCCGGTGGCGTGGACCGTGTAGCGCTGGGCCACACCCGCGAACCGCGCGTCCGAGCGCGGGAACTCGGCCGTCACGCCGGTCCGCTCGATCCGCGCCGGGCCGCCGCCGCCGGGGGGCAGGGTGATCAGCGCCAGGCCGGGGCTCGGCTCCGGGGTCCAGACCCCCTGCATCAGGCTTCGGCCGTTCTGGGTCGCGAAGCTGGCGTCCGGCGCCAGGCAGCCCGCGAAGCGGATCGTGCCGTCAGCCTCCTCCCAGCCCGCGCCATAGTGGAATGCGAAGAACGGCGGCAGGTCGTAGATCCGCCGCCGGCTCAGGTCGGCCTTGTCCAGCACCAGCACCTTGACCCCCAGCTCGGGCTTCCAGCGGAAGCTGTCGCCATAGGGCATGCTCATGTGGTCCTGCACCCAGGGCTGCAGGATCACGATCAGGCTGCGGGCGGTGGCGCTGAAGTCGTGGACGTAGCTGGCCATGGGCAGGTCGGTGAGGTCGGCGGAGATCACCGACCCGTCGGCCGCCAGCCGCCAGACGATGGCCTTGGCGCCGGAAACACCCAGATTCCACACCTCGCCCCCCGGCTCCGGTCGCGGGTGGGCCAGGAACGGCATGTGCGCCAGGTCCGGTCGCAGGGTGCGGACCCCCTTGGTGCTGAGGTCCTTCGGATCCACGGCGATCGGCGAGCCGGCCTCCCACAGCGCCCACAGCTCGCCGCCGGCCGGCATGACCGAGATGTTGGCGGCGTTGGCGTCGTCGTTGTTGCCGACCTGGGCCCCCGGCCGCGCGGGGGTGCCGAAGCCCGGCGTCACCACCGCGCCGGCGGCGATGTCGGTCCGCCGCTTGGCGGTGTCGATGAAGCGCGCCGCCAGGGCCGCCTCGCCGCCGGAAACCCGGAATGCGCGCATCAGGCCGTCGCCGTCGAACCAGTGGCCCACCGATCCGCCCGGCCGGTGGAACTTACCCGGCCCATTGCGGTAGAGGCTGCCGGCCAGGCCCGCCGGCGCGCGGCCCTGCACGCGCGGCATCGGTGCGGGCGCGAGGTCGGCGTCCAGGTCGGCGAACCCCAGCCGCCAGTCCAACCCGGCGGCGGCGCCACGGCTGAGCTGGGCGGCCGCCTGGGCGATCTCGGGGGCGAAGCCTCCGACTACCGTGGCGGCGGCGAAGGTCTGCAGCAGATGGCGGCGGTGCATAGCGGATCTCCGGTCGCAGAGGGTCAGTCGATCTCGATGGTCTGGGTATTGGCGCCGGCCGTTACCTCGAAGCTGGCGGCATCCCAGGTTGGCGGCCCCATGACCGCGCGCGCGCCATTGGAGAAGGCGAAGGGCTCGGTCGGGATCCCGAACGGGTTCTGGCCCATCTTGCCGTCGCCGTTGACGTCATGGAACGCCTTAACCGCATAGCGCCCTGGGGGCAGGCCGTTGAATGTGGCGGTCACCTCGGCGCCCTCGACCTTGAGCACCGCCTGACCGGCGGCCGGCGCCTTGTCGCCATAGGCGGCTTCGCTGCCGGCCAGGGTCATCATGACCGCCCCGGTGGGCGTCCTGATGCCCTTGAACACCACGTTCAGCGTTGCCGTGTCGGCGGCGCGGGCGTCCGGCGCGGCGATCAGCGCGGCGCCGGCCAGGGCGATCGACAGGATGTGGGCGAGGGCGGCGCGGCGGGCCTGGGACAGGGCGGGCATGGGGCGTTTCCTGTGAGTCGATCTCGATGGCCTGAACCTAGTTTCGCCGCGCCGCGCTGTCCCGGCGGACTCGTGGATCGCCGCCAGGACTTCGCGGACGGTCGCGGGGCCCGTTGGCGCTTCGCGAACGGCGATGGTGAAGAAGCGGGTTCCGACCGGGCCGAAACGGCATTATCTCCCCCTCCATGAATACCGAAGACGTCCTCGACGAGTTCCGCGGCGCCGGCGCGCTGCGCGAAGGCCATTTCATCCTGGCCTCGGGCCGCCACAGCGCGATGTTCCTGCAGAAGAACCTGGTCTTCCAGTACGCCGAGCGCACCGAGCGGCTCTGCAAGGCGCTGGCCGCCAGGATCGAGGCCCGGTTCGGCAAGCCCGACCTGATCGTCTCCCCGGCGGTCGGGGCGATCATCCCGGGCTACGAGACCGCCCGCTGGCTGGGTGTGCCCTCGATGTTCGTCGAGAGGGAGGACGGCGGCTTCAAGCTGCGCCGCGCCTTCCGGATCGAACCCGGCGCGAAGGTCGTGGTGATCGAGGACGTGATCACCACCGGCGGCTCGTTCCGCGAGGCCGTTGCGCCCATCGAGGCGGCCGGCGGGGTGATCCTGGGCTGCGCCTGCATCGTCGACCGCTCGGGCGGCAAGGCCGACGTCGGCTGGCCCCTGGTGGCGCTCGCCACCGTCGACGTGCCCTCCTACGCCGCGAACGAGATCCCCCCCGAGCTCGCCGCCCTCCCGGCCGAGGAACCGGGCTCCAAGAGGCTGCGGGCATGACCTCAACCACGCCACCCACCCCCCCAGTGTCATCCCGGTTTTCGCGGCACGCGAAAGACCGGGATCCACGAGCACCCAGGGCTAAGGGCGAGTTCGCGGCGCTCGCCCTCGGGGACGTCCCTCGGACTTGGGCGATCATGGGTCCCGGTCTTCGGCTGCGCCGAAACCGGGATGACAGCCTTGAGATGAGCGGAGTGTGCACATGACCCGTCTCCGCCTCGGCGTGAACATCGACCACGTCGCCACGGTGCGGAACGCGCGCGGCGAGGGCTATCCCGACCCCGTGCGCGCCGCCGAGATGGCGCTGGCCGCCGGCGCCGACGGCATCACCGCGCACCTGCGGGAGGATCGCCGCCACATCTCCGACGCCGACATCGATGCGCTGGCCGTCATCACACGGCGCCGCGGCCGCCCGCTCAACTTCGAGATGGCGGTCACCACCGAGATGGAAGCCATCGCGCTCGCCCACCGCCCGCACGCCGCCTGCCTGGTGCCCGAACGCCGCGAGGAAGTGACCACCGAGGGCGGCCTCGACGTCGCGCGTGGCCACAACACCATCGCGCCCGTTGTGCAAAGGCTTGTTCAAGCGGGAATCCGCGTCTCGGCGTTCATCGACGCCGACCCGGTCCAGGTCGCCGCCGCCAAGGCCGCCGGCGTCCAGGTGATCGAGCTGCACACCGGCGCGTACTGCGAGGCGGTGCGCGAAAAGCGTCCGCAGGCGCAGGCCCTGCTGCGCAACCTCAAGGCCGCCGCCGCCCAGGCCGCCGAGCTGGGCCTGGAGGTCCACGCCGGCCACGGCATCGACTACGAGACCGTCAAGCCCATCGCGGCGATCCCCGAGCTCATGGAACTGAATATCGGCCACTTCCTGATCGGCGAGGCGATCTTCATCGGCCTCGGCCCGGCGATCGCCCGGATGCGGGCGCTGATGGACGAAGCGAGAGCAACCCGCGCAGCATGACGGTGTTCAAGTGATCCTCGGCCTGGGCTCCGACCTCTCCGACATCCGCCGCATCCAGGCCAGCCTCGACCGGTTCGGGGACCGGTTCCGCCAGCGGGTGTTCACCGAGCTCGAACGCAGCCGATCCGAGCGCAAGGCCGACGCCGCCGCCAGCTACGCCAAGCGCTTCGCCGCCAAGGAGGCCTGCGCCAAGGCGCTGGGCACCGGCATGCGGCGCGGCGTGTTCTGGCGCGACATGGGGGTGATCAACCTGCGCTCCGGCCAGCCCACCATGGCGCTCACCGGCGGCGCGGCGGAACGGCTAAAGCAGATGACCCCGCCCGGCATGAAGGCGGTCATCCACCTCAGCCTCACCGATGACCACCCCTACGCCCAGGCCTTCGTGATCATTGAGGCGCTGCCCGAGTAGAGTAAGCTTCCCGCGCATCATCCGGGAGAGTCCCATGCGCAGACTGATCCTCGCCGCCGCCGTCCTGGCCCCCACGGTCCTGGCCTTCGCCGCGCCGGCCTTCGCCGACACCCTGCAGGAAGTCACCACCCGCGGCATCGTGCTGACCATCCAGGGCATGGACATCGACGTCACCTACACGCCGGACGGCAAGTTCACCGCGCTGGACGGCCAGGTCACCGGGACCTGGAAGATCGACGGCGATAAGCTGTGCACCAGCTCCAACTTCGATCCGAACGTGACCTGCGTGGCCTATCCGCACGACAAGAAGTCCGGCGACTCCTTCGACGTCACCAGCGACCAGGGCACGGCGACGATCCGCATCAAGTGACATCGACGGCGCGATCTTGACCGCCGGGGGGCTGCCCAAATGACCGAACTGAAACCGCCGGCGGGATTCATCGACACCCCGCACCCGCCGGCTCTGGGCCACGACCAGCTGGTCACCCGGGTGGAGGAGATCGTCGTCGAACGCCCCCTTGCCCAGGTCATGGCCGCGATCGCGGCGAGCGAACACGCCGACTGGATCCAGGAGGCCGGCGGCCTGCCCGGGGTGAAGGGCACGCACGTCCTGACCGAGCACGGGGCCTTCGACGCGCCGGGTTCGCGGCACATGGTGTTCCTCACCGACGGATCGACCATTGTCGAACAGGTGCTTGAGAAGGTGGCGACGCCCACCGAGCACCGGCTGCGCTATGTGGTCTGGAACTACACCAGCGCCACGGCCAAGCCGCTGCGCTACGGCCACGCCGAGTTCGTCTATGCGGCCCTGGACGAGCGCCGCACGCGCATCCGCTGGACCTACGGCTTCGAGCTGCGCCGCGACCGCTTCCCGGGCTTCCTTGGCCCGCTCGGCGGCCCGCTGCTGAAGGCGGCGTTCCTCAACGGCCCCTACGCCAAGTGGATGCGGGCCTGCCTCGGCCATCTCAAGGCCAACGCCGAGGCGTGGAAAGGGTAGGGGCCGCCCAATCCCCGCTCATCCCCGCCTGCGGGGGATGAGCGGATGACGGGTTCAGGACCCTCGCTTCGCGGGCCCCGATCTTGCTCATGCGCCGGGGACCGTCTAGGCAACACCCGCTTCGAGACGTCGGGGCGCAAGGGACCACGCATGAGTCAGGCCGGCCAGGGCGCCCAGGCGCCCGAGAAGAACAGTGCGGTCAAGGAGATCGTGGAGATCGTCAAGACGGTCGTCTACGCCCTGCTGATCGCGCTGGTCCTGCGGGTGGTCTTCTTCCAGCCGTTCACCATTCCCTCGGCTTCGATGGAGCCCAACCTGTATCAGGGCGACTACATCATCGTGTCGAAGTTCAGCTACGGCTATTCGCGTCACTCGATCCCGTTCAGCCCGCCGATCTTCCAGGGCCGGATTCTGGAGCGGCAGGCCCAGCGCGGCGACATCGTGGTGTTCAAGCTGCCCAGCGACAATCGCACAGACTACGTCAAGCGCGTGGTGGGGGTGTCCGGCGACCGGATCCAGATGCGTCAGGGCCTGCTCTATGTGAACGACAAGCTGATCCCGCGTGAACTGCTGTCGCCAACCAGGACCGAGCTTCCGGGTGGCGAGGTCCGCCAGGTGAACCGCTTCCAGGAGCGCCTGGACAGCGGCAAGACCTACGCCACCCAGGATTTCGGCCTCGACAACCCGCTGGACAATACGGACGTCTTCGTGGTGCCGGAGGGCTATTATTTCATGATGGGCGACAACCGCGATGACTCCTCCGACAGCCGGGTCAATCCGGCGGTGGGTGGGGTCGGCTATGTCCCGGCAGAGAACCTGGAAGGCAAGGCGCAGCTCATCCTGCTGAGCTGGAAGCCGGACGCCTCGATCTTCAAGCCCTGGACCTGGATCCTCGACGCGCGGCCCAGCCGGTTCTTCAAGGTCCTCAAGTGAACACCCCATTCCCATGAACAAGCGGGCCGCCGCGGTCGACGAGCTCGAACGCCGGATCGGTCATACCTTCGTCGACCGCGACCTGCTGGAGCGGGCCCTGACCCATGCCAGCGTCGGCGACGGCGCGCGCGACGTGCGCCACAACGAGCGGCTGGAATTCCTGGGCGACCGGGTGCTGAACCTGTGCGCCGCCGAGCGGCTGATGGCGCTGGACCCCGACGCGCGCGAGGGCGAGATGTCGCGCAAGCTGGCCAGCCTGGTGAACTATCACGCCTGTGCGCGGGCCGCCGAGCGCGCCGGCCTGCCCGATGCGCTGCGCCTCTCCGCCAGCGCCAGCAAGGTGGGCGCGCGCCGCTCCGACGCGGTGCTGGGCGACGCCTGCGAGGCGCTGATCGCGGCCCTCTACGTCGACGGCGGCCTGCAGACGGCCAAGGCCTTCTTCGAGACCTTCTGGGCGGAGGCCTTCGTCGACATCGACGCCCCGCGCTCCAAGGACCCCAAGACCCAGCTCCAGGAATGGGCGCAGGGGTTGGGCCTGCCGCTGCCGGCCTATGCGATCGTCGGGCGCGAAGGCCCGCCGCACGCCCCTGTCTTCACCGTCGAGGTCCGCGTCCAGGGCTTCGAGCCCGAACGCGGCGAGGGGGGCTCCCGCCAGACGGCCGAGAAAGCCGCCGCCCAGACCATGCTGCTCAAGCGCGAGGGTCCCAATCCCCCTGGCGAGTCCGAACCCGAGACCGAAACATGACCACCTCAGAGACCCCTCCCGTCGCTACCCGCGCCGGCTTCGCCGCCATCATCGGCGCCCCCAACGCGGGCAAGTCGACCCTGACCAACCGCCTGGTCGGGGCCAAGGTCTCCATCGTGACGCAAAAGGTGCAGACGACCCGCTTCCCGGTGCGCGGCGTGGCCATGGCCGGCGACGCCCAGATCGTGCTGGTGGACACCCCCGGCATCTTCCAGCCGCGTCGCCGCCTGGACCGCGCCATGATCCGCGCCGCCTGGGGCGGGGCCGAGGACGCCGAGGTGATCGTCCATCTGGTGGACAGCGTCGCCGCCCTGGCCGCCCCCACCAAGGAGGGCCGCCCCGCCGACCGCAAGGCCGCCATCGATGTCGAGACCATCGTCGCGGGCCTGAAGGCGTCGGGCAAGACGGCGATCCTCGCGCTTAACAAGATCGACGGCATGCGCCGCGACACCCTGCTGGCGCTGTCGCAGACGCTATTCGAGACCGGGGTCTATTCCGAGGTCTTCATGATCTCCGCCGCCGACGGGTCCGGCGTCGACGACCTTAAGGCGCGCCTGGCCGCCCTGATGCCGGAGAGCCCCTGGCTCTATCCGGCCGACCAGACCGCCGACATCCCCGCCCGCCTGCTGGCCGCCGAGATCACCCGCGAGAAACTCTACCTGCGCGTCCACGAGGAACTGCCCTACGCCGCCGCCGTCGACACCACCAAGTTCGAGGAGCGCAAGGATGGGGGCGTCCGCATCGAGCAGACCATCTACGTCGAACGCGACAGCCAGCGCCCGATCATCCTGGGCAAGGGCGGCCAGACCTTGAAGTGGATCGGCCAGAAGTCCCGCGAGGAACTGTGCGAACTGCTGGACCGCCCGGTCCACCTGTTCCTCCACGTCGTCGTCGACGACAAATGGGCCGACAAGCGCGAGTTCTACGGGAACGTGGGGCTGGATTTCGATGCGTAGACATCGCCTCGCTCCTTCCCCGCAACGCGGGGGAGGTGGCGGCGAAGCCGACGGAGGGGGCGCGAGGCATCAGGCGCCACGCCGGCCGCCTTGCGCCCCCTCCGTCTCGCCGCGTTCCGCGCCGATCCACCTCCCCCGTCCTCTTCGGGACAGGTGAGGAGCGCGCTGATGGAATTCGAGGACGACGCCTATGTGCTGGCCGCCCGCGCCCACGGCGAGACCGGGGCCATCGTCGACCTGTTGACCGCGCGCCACGGGCGCTATGCCGCCCACGTGGCCGGCGGGGCGTCGCGCAGGATGAAGCCGTTCCTGCAAGCCGGCGCGCGGGTGCTGGTCCGCTACCGCGCTCGGGTCTCCGACCAGCTGGGTTCCGCCGCGCTGGAGCCGGTGGGTGAGGGGCCCTCGGCCCTGTTCGACGACCCCCTGGCCCTGGCCGGGATCGCCGCCGCCGCCGCGGTGGCGGCCGGGGCCCTGCCGGAGCGCGAGCCGCATCCCGGCGCCTTCCTGGCCTTCGAGGCGCTGACCGAGGCCTTCGCGCACACCGACATCTGGCCGGCGGTCTTCGTGCGCTTCGAGGCTGGCCTGCTCACCGACCTGGGCTTCGGCTTCGACCTGTCGAAATGTGCCGCCACCGGGGCTGTCGACGACCTGATCTACGTCAGCCCCAGGACCGGCCGCGCCGTCTCCCGCGCCGCCGGCGAGCCCTACAAGGACCGCCTGCTGGCCCTGCCGGCCTTCCTGCTCTCCGCCCAGGGCCGCCTGGCCTCAGGCGACATCGGCGCGGGCCTGGCCCTGACCGCCCACTTCCTGGAAGCCTACATCTTCAATCCCCTCAACCGCCCCCTGCCGCCGGCCCGGCTGTGGCTGCTGGACCGGCTGCGCGAGGCGGGGCGGCTATAAGGGGTTCGCGCCGCCTGCGCCTGGCTGGATACGCGGCCTGGCGTGACCCTGGGCGAAGCGCTTGCCGCCTTGCTGGCCTCGCCTTACGGCCGCCCCGACTGGCTGCTGGCCCACTGGTCTCGCGACGTGCTGTTCTCGGTCCAGGCCCGCCGCGAATGGGTCGAGCCGGACCTCCAGCCCCTGCCGTTCTGAGCCAGCGCCCCCTCCACCACGTCGTGGTCCCCCTCCCCCGAAGTGTCCCCTTCGGCTGAGGAACTATCCGCTCTCAGTTCCTCACCCGCGTTAGCGGGGGAGGGGGACCACGAAGTGGTGGAGGGGGCGCTGACGCCACACTGACGCGGCCGCGTGCGCCCGCTAATAGTCAGTGCTGACTGGATTTGTGATTCCCCATGGCCACCACCACCGCCCCGCCGCCGCCGCCCGGCGACCGCATCATCGACGAGCCGCTCAGCGAGGCCCTCAGCCGCCGTTATCTCGCCTACGCCCTCTCCGTTATCACCGACCGGGCCCTGCCCGACGTGCGCGATGGCCTCAAGCCCGTGCAGCGCCGCGTGCTCTACGCCATGCGCGAGATGCGCCTCTCGCCCGAGAACGCGGCGCGCAAATGCGCCAAGGTGGTGGGCGAGGTGATGGGCGGCTATCACCCGCACGGCGACCAGTCGATCTACGACACCCTGGTGCGCATGGCCCAGGCCTTCGCCCAGCGCTATCCGCTGGTCGACGGCCAGGGCAACTTCGGCAACATCGATGGCGATAACGCCGCGGCCATGCGCTACACCGAGGCCAAGCTCACCGTCGCCGCCACCCTGCTGCTGGAGGGGATCGACGAGGACGCGGTCGACTTCAAGCCCACCTATGACGGCTCCGACGACGAGCCCGTGGTGCTGCCCGCCGGCTTCCCCAACCTGCTGGCCAATGGCTCCACCGGCATCGCGGTCGGGATGGCGACGTCGATCCCGCCGCACAACGCCGCCGAGCTGATCGACGCCTGCCTGCTGCTGCTCGACCAGCCGGACGCCTCCACCGAGGCCCTGATGGCCCACGTCCAGGGTCCCGACTTCCCCACCGGCGGGGTGATCGTCGAGCCGCGCGCGTCCTTGCTCGACACTTACGCGACCGGCCGTGGCGGGGTGCGGGTGCGCGCCCGCTGGTTCAGGGAAGACCTCGGCAAGGGCATGTACCAGATCGTCGTCACCGAGGTGCCCTACCAGGTGAAGAAGGCCGACCTGGTCGAGCAGCTGGCCAACCTGATCGAGCTGAAGAAGGCCCCGCTGCTGGGCGACGTCCGCGACGAGAGCGCCGAGGACGTCCGCCTAGTCCTCGAGCCCAAGTCGCGCAACGTCGAGGCGGAAGTCCTCATGGAGAGCCTGTTCAAGCTCTCCGACCTGGAGACCCGCTTCAGCGTCAACCTCAACGTCCTGGACGCCCGCGGCACGCCCGGCGTCATGAGCCTCAGGCAGGCGCTGGCCGCCTTCCTGGCCCACCGCCGCGACGTGCTGGTCCGCCGCGCCCGTCACCGTCTGGCGAAGATCGAGGCCCGTCTCCACATCCTGGACGGCCTGATGATCGCCTACCTCAACCTGGACGAGGTGATCCGCATCGTCCGCTACGAGGCCGAGCCCAAGGCGACCCTGATCGCCACCTTCGAACTCAGCGACCTCCAGGCCGACGCCATCCTCAACACCCGCCTGCGCCAGCTGGCCCGCCTGGAGGAGATGGAGATCCGCCGCGAGCACGCCGAGCTCAGCGAGGAGCGCGACGGCATCATGGGCATGCTGGCCTCCGACCCCGCCCAGTGGAAGCTGGTCGCCACCGGCCTGCGCGACGTCAAGGCGGCGCTGGGCGACCTCAACATCCGCCGCTCCACCCTGGCCGACGCCCCGGAGATCGACACCGAGGCCGCCCTGGAGGCGATGATCGTGCGCGAGCCGATCACCGTCATCCTCTCCGACCGCGGCTGGATCCGCGCCGCCCGCGGCCGGGTCGAGGACCCCTCCGAACTGAAGTTCAAGGAGGGCGACAAGCTGGCCTTCCTGGTCCCCGCCGAGACCACCGACAAGCTGCTGATCTTCGCCGGCGACGGCCGCTTCTTCACGCTCGCCTGCGACAAGCTGCCCGGCGCGCGCGGCCACGGCGAGCCGCTGCGCCTGATGATCGACCTCGACGACAAGGTCGGCCTGGTCGACGTCTTCGTCCACAAGCCCGGCGCGCGGCGCGTCCTGGCCAGCAAGGACGGCTACGGCTTCATCCTCCCCGAAGCCGAGGCCATCGCCTTCCGGAGAGCCGGCAAACAGGTCCTCAACGGCGTGGCCCTGTCCTGCATCGCCCTGGGCGACGCCAACCACCTGGCCGTCATCGGCGACAACAACAAGGTCCTCATCTTCCCCACCGCCGAACTCCCCGAGATGTCCAGAGGCAAGGGCGTCAAGCTCCAGGCCTACCGCGAAGGCGGCCTCAAGGACGCGATGGCGTTCCGGGCGGAGGAGGGCGCGGGCTGGATCGACAGCGGGGGTCGTAACCGCGCCTGGCCGGAATGGCGCGAGTGGCTGGGCAAGCGCGCCGGGGCGGGCAAGCTGGCGCCGAAGGGGTTCCCGGCGTCGAAGCGGTTCAGGCCGAAGTCGTAGCCCTTACCTCCGTGGCCGCGAAGGTGATCGACAATGACTCTTGAGACCACACCCTACGACTCCGCCGCCCTTCTCGACACGCTGGAGGCCGTCGCCGCCTACCTCGGCGACGCCTTCGCCTCCGGCGACCTCGGCGAGATCGCCGACGCCCTGGGCGTCGCGGCCCGCGCGCACGGGATGACCGAACTGGCGCGGAAGACCGGGCTCAGCCGATCCCAGATCTACGCCTCCCTGTCGCGAACGGGGCGGCCCGAACTGGAAACCGTGCTCAAGGTCACCGAAGCGCTGGGCCTGAGCCTGATGCCGGTCCCTGCGGCGAGGTCGTCGGCAGCTTGACGGCGCGGGTGCAGGCGCGGGACTGAATTGAATGCACTGTCACCGAAACCCGCCGGACATCACGCAGTCGGTCCGCCGTCTATTTGCTGAGATCAGAAATGGTCCTAGCTTCACCCACGGGCGAGATGGGGGACTTCGGTGAAATATCATCTGGATCGTCGAGTAATTCTCAACCCGGACTCCAAACACAAGAACCTTTACCGCTGGTCGTTGAATGAGGTGGCTGACGGGCCCGGTCGCGTAGCGACTGAACAAATCCCTTGGGGATGGTCGCTCTATTTCGGCATGCACGATCTGCAGCACTTCCACGAGGATTGGCTCGACAGATACTCATCTCCCAATCCGGACGCGCCGACGCCGCGCTCACGCGAGTTCATCCGCGCAAATCTGCTGCCGCAACCAGCAACGGACGCCGGCTATAGCGAAACCTACTCGATGTTCGGCACGGACCGCCGTATCGAAGACATCACCATCGGCATCTACTCCGCTGGCGACGGGCATCCGGAAGGGTGCCAAGTGTACAGCGGCTCGTCCTACACCACGGATGTCGATTTTCGCGATATTACCGTCCCGGATAACATTGCCTTCTCTATCACGCTCAGCAGCGAGCGCTTTGGCGCCCTAGCGAGAGCCGTTGCCTGCGGCGACGTCACGGGCGGACGGCTAATGGTCTCCGGCATTTCCGGCTACGACGCTAAGCGCTCCTTGTGACGCTTAACCAGCGCTGGGCATCGAGCAGCGGTGCCCCCAGCATCACTTTAAGATCAAGAAGACGAGCAGAGCCGCGATAATCCAGCCGGTCACACGAAGCGACTTTA